>JAURGZ010000085.1 GCA_030833525.1 Bacteroidota bacterium
TGAAGCCGCTGGCCGCAATTTGCGCTATTTCGGTACCGGTCATGTGGGCATCTCCATCGATGAGACCTGCACCGCTCACGATATTCAGGTCTTGGCCAACATCATGGCCACGGCCAAAGCAGTTGCCGCTGTTGATGCTTATGCAGGAGGCGATTCAGTAGAAGCCAATTGGCCCAGTTGGGCACAGCGCCAGAGCAATTTCATGCTGCACCCAGTGTTCAATTCTTACCACACCGAGCACGACATGCTGCGCTATATCAAGTCTTTGGAAGCCAAAGATTTGAGCTTGTGCCACAGCATGATTTCGCTGGGTTCTTGCACCATGAAACTCAATGCCACCACGGAGATGATTCCCGTGACCTGGCCTGAGTTCAACTCGCAACACCCTTTTGTGCCCGTTGACCAGGTAGAAGGGTACATGGAAATGATCGAGGAGCTCAACCAAGACTTGTCTCAAATCACCGGATTTGACCGCATGAGCATGCAGCCCAATTCGGGCGCTCAAGGCGAATACGCCGGTTTGATGGTGATTCGTGAATATTTCAAAGACCGCGGCGAAGGACACCGCAATATTGCGCTCATTCCTTCCTCTGCGCACGGTACCAACCCTGCATCAGCCGTTATGGCGGGCATGAAGGTGGTCGTGACGGCTTGCGATGAAATGGGTAACATTGACATGGCTGACCTCAAGGCAAAGGCTGAAGAGCACAAAGACAACTTGGCCTGCTTGATGGTGACTTATCCGTCGACGCACGGAGTGTATGAAGCTGGAATTCGCGAAATCACCCAGATGATTCACGACAATGGCGGTCAGGTGTACATGGACGGTGCCAACATGAATGCCCAGGTGGGATTGACCTCGCCCGGTATGATTGGAGCAGACGTTTGCCACTTGAACCTGCACAAGACCTTCTGCATTCCCCACGGTGGAGGTGGACCCGGCATGGGCCCCATCGGTGTAGCCAAGCATTTGACTCCTTACTTGCCCTCGCACGCGGTTGTTCCCACAGGCGGTGAGAAGGCCATGCACGCGGTAAGCGCCGCTCCCTATGGTTCTGCCAGCATTTTGCTCATTTCGTATGCCTACATCAAGATGATGGGCGGTGCCGGTTTGAAAGCGGCCACCGAAATGGCCATTTTGAATGCCAATTACATGAAGGCTCGCTTGGAGAAGGAAATCCCCGTCTTGTACAAAGGCGAAAACGGGTTCTGCGCCCACGAAATGATCTTGGACACCCGCATTTTCAAGCAGAGCTGTGGCATTGAAGCTGAAGACTTTGCCAAGCGTTTGATGGATTACAATTTCCACGCTCCAACCTTGAGCTTCCCTGTGGCCGGTACTTTGATGATCGAACCCACTGAGAGCGAGAGCAAAGCTGAATTGGATCGTTTTTGCGATGCCATGCTGAACATTCGCGAGGAAATTCGCGCCATTGAAAATGGCCAAGCCGATGCCCACGATAACGTTTTGAAATCAGCCCCTCACTGTGCGTCTGAGGTTATTTCTGATCAGTGGGAGCACAGCTTCTCTCGTGAACAGGCGGCATTCCCCTTGCCTTACGTCAAAGCCAACAAGTTCTGGCCAAGCGTTTCCCGTGTGAACAACACGCACGGCGACCGCAACTTGGTTTGCGCTTGCTTACCTTTGGAAGCCTACGCCGAAGCTTAATCGCTCGGCCTAGGCTTTGCCTATGAACCCGCGGCGGCTGTTATCACGTCCCCTTTTTTGGCTTTCCCTTTACTTCGTATGGGGCCTGCTCACCTTGGATACCATCGGTGTTCATTACGATGAGTTGACCCAGCGTTACATTGGCATTCAAAGCAACAAATACATCGTCGGTACGGCCTCGAGGGCTGAGATCGAAGAGCATTCTTTCTTTGGGCCCGTTTTTGAGTCTTTTTGCTACTTGAGCGAACAGGTGCTGGGCCCAAATGCGAGCATGCGCTCCCGTTTATTGTTGAGGCGTTTTTGGATTTGGACCCTCTTTGTTTGGGCTTTGTATGCATTCTACGGCTTGCTGCGCAAGCGTTTTGGGCCGACGGCCGCCTTTTGGTCCTTGGGTTTGATGGCATTGTGGCCGAATCTCTGGGCTCATGCCCATGTGAATTCAAAAGATGTGGTTTTTCTGTCGCTGCAAATTTTGGCCATCGCTGCCTTGTGGCGGTACCGGGAGGACTCGGGTAGGAAATGGAGCTATCTGCTGGCATTTGCTGTCTTGGCTGCTTGGGCGGCTAGCATACGCCTGGTCGGCGTATGCCTGCTGGGGCTAGCGCCCCTGCTCCTGGCCCGCGAGCGGGCCAGCCGCCGCCCCGCCCTGGCCCTAATCGGTATGGCAGCCCTGGCCTTGTGGCTCAGTTTCCCCGTGCTCTGGGTGGCTCCTTGGAAACAGCTGGGCACCATGATGAAATACGCGGTTCAAAACCCTTGGCCCAACCCGAGTTTGTTCCTTGGACATGAGCTGCCCCCCACCGCTTTTACCCGGGCTTATTTGCCGGTTTGGATGTTGCTGACCCTTCCCTTGGGTTTCTTGTTTTGGTGGCTTTGGGGTTTGATCAAGGTGCGGGAATGGACGGCTCTGCTCCCCAGCTCTGCCGCTGGCATGGGCGGTAAAAGCAGCACAGACGGTGCTTCAGGTAGGGCTTTTTATGAAGGCTTCGTTGCGGGTAGCAGCTCTCAAACCAGCGATGGCCAGGCTGCGGGCGCCGGCCTGGAAAAAGGTAGGGCTTCGATCGCTGGCCATAAGATGGGTGCAGCTTTTCTGCGCGAGGAAGATGCCGGCCTTGAAAAAGGTAATGCTTCGATTGCTGGCCATAACATGGGTGCAGCTTCTCTGCACGAGGAAGATGCCGGCCTTGAAAAAGGTACGACGGCGCTAGAAGGTTGGACGGCTTCCAGGAGCCAGGGGTTTGGATTTTTAGATGCACTTTTTTTGGGTAGCTTTTTCTTGCCTTTGCTGCTGGTCTTGCTGTTGAA
>JAURGZ010000003.1 GCA_030833525.1 Bacteroidota bacterium
ACAAGCCGACCGAAGGGAGGCATCCTCTGAAAGTTTGGTCAAAAGCTTTTAGATTGAGCTACACAAACAACCGCCACCGCACAAACGAAAAAGAAAATGGTCTGTTTCATAGAGTAATAACAAATGGAAGTCCCGTTTCCCCAGTCGTATGCTTGAGGTTCCTGTTGATTATTTGCCCCATTATTTAGCCCCCGCTGAAGCTAGCACCTTATTGGATGCGTTGGACCAAACGCTCGATTGGCAACAAGAATATTTGAGGATGTACGGAAAATCCATTCCCTTTCCTCGATTGATGGCTTGGTATGGAAATGCAGGCGCCTCCTATACCTTTAGCCGAAAGACCTATCAGCCCCAGGAGCCGACCGCCGAACTTCAAGCCCTTATGCATCGCTTGAATCAGGATTTTGGCCAAGGGTTTAACTCGGTCTTAGCCAATGCTTACCGAACGGGAGCAGACTCCATGGCTTGGCATAGCGATGATGAACCCGAGCTTGGCCCACAGCCTTTCATCGCATCGATCAGTTTGGGCCAGACTCGCGTCTTCAAATTGCGCCACCGTCAAACCCGAGAAGTGCATGCTTGGGACTTGGAGCACGGCAGCCTGATGATCATGCGAAACGAATGTCAAAGCGACTGGGAACATTGCGTGCCCAAAAGCAAAAAAGCCCAAAACCTGCGCATCAACTTGACTTTTCGACAGATTTTGCCAGCCAAACTACCGTAGGGCGTACCTTTGAGGTATGCGTCAATTGTGTTGGGTTTTGTGCCTGTTTCCATCGCTACTAGCCGCTTATTCGGTTACTTTTCAAGTAGACATGAGCGAACAAACAGTATCGCCCCAAGGCGTTCATGTGGCAGGCAATTTCCAAAGTGAAGCGGGTTTTGGGGCCGATTGGAACCCCGCCAGCACCTCCATGAGCGACCTTGACGACGATGGAATTTTCTCTGTTACGCTCGACATACCCAGTGGGTTATGGGAATACAAGTTTATCAATGGCAACGCCTGGCCTCAAGCAGAAAATGCACCTTCTTCGTGCACCGTTGGAGCCACATTCAATCGAACGGTTCAAGTGCCAACAATGAACCTCATTGTTCCATCGGTTTTGTTCAATAAATGCCCCGCAGTGCCAATGGACACTGCATACACCTTGCACTGGTGGAACGATGCCATCTTCTACGAAATATTCGTTCGCAGCTTTCAAGACTCAGATGGCGATGGAAAGGGCGACTTTCAGGGCATCATTCAGCGCCTGGATTATTTGCAAAGTTTGGGCGTAACGGGATTGTGGCTAATGCCCATGATGGAATCACCGAGCTATCACGGATACGACGTAAGCGATTATTACGCGACTGAACCTGATTACGGGACGATGAGTGACTTCCAGGCTCTGCTCGACTCCTGCCATGCCAGGGGAATCAAAGTCATCCTCGATTTGGTCATGAACCATTCCAGCAACCAAAACGACTGGTTTGTTCAATCTCGAAACAACCAAAATGGGTATCGCGATTGGTACCGATGGTCGAGCAGCAAGCCCAATCAAACGGGACCATGGGGGCAACAAGTTTGGCATGCATTCATGGGTCAATACTATTATGGAATTTTCTACGACGGCATGCCTGACCTGAATTATGAAAATCCCGAAGCTCGAGAAGCCATGATGAAAGTGGCCGAACATTGGTTATCGCTTGGTGCCGATGGATACCGTCTGGACGCGATTAAATACCTGGATGAGGATTCTTCTATCCTGGAAAATACGCCTGAGACTTTTGACATCTTGAAAGAATTCAACCGGCGATTGACAGCTATAAATCCTGACTATTTCAGCGTTGGCGAAGTATGGGATTACACCGAAAAAATCATTCCGTATGTATCGGATTCCGTACTGAAAAGTTGCTTCGAATTTGATTTAGCTGGATGCGTTCAACGCGCTGTTCAACAAGGGAAAGCCTCAGTCGTACACAACCAGATGCAGAAGGTTGAGAGTTTGTATCCGCGCATGCAATACAGCACCTTCCTGACCAACCACGACCAAGACCGGGTCTTTTCTGCATTGAACGACATAGACCAGAATAAACAATGTGCGTCTGTGCTACTCGAACTACCCGGTGTACCCTTTTTGTATTACGGTGAAGAAATTGGCATGACCGGAACTGGAGACCACCTCAACATTCGCACTCCCATGCAGTGGAGCCCAGAGTCGGGAGCTGGATTTAGCAGCGGCAAGGCTTGGAGATCGGTAAACAGCGATTATACCACCAAGAATGTAGAAATGCAGCAACTGGACTCAGCCTCATTGTGGAACCAATACCGCCACAGCATAGCCATGCGCCAGCGCTACGAGGGCCTTAGGAGAGGATATTACTTGCCCGCTGATGGCCGAAATGAGCGCATCCTGGCTTTCGCCCGTGTTTGGGGAGATGAAGCAGTCCTGGCTGTTCACAACTTAAGCAATAGCCCCACTTCGGCTTCTCCAACTTGGCCAGCTTCTACGCTGAAGGCAGGTATTTACGGTGTCTTTGAAGCCAATACTCAACGAAAATGGGGAACCTGCGAAATCGACTCAAAAGGGGGTGTAAGCCATTGGAATATATCTGAACTTGAACTTGAATCAAGGTCCAACAAACTGCTCATTATCAGCCCGTATGAACTGAATTCAATTCATTCATTTGAAAACCATAAAACCCTGGAGCTATACCCCAACCCAAGCGACGATTGGACCCAAATTCAAATCCCTGAAGACGGTGAGTTACAAATTTGGGACAGCCAAGGTCAATTGATCGATCAGCAAAAAGCAGCAACAGGGTTCCATCGCCTTTCAACATTGAACTACCCCTCGGGGGTTTACTTCCTTCGCCTGAACAGCCCACAAGGCCCCTACACTACTCGTTTGTTGGTTCGCTAAGGATGCTGATTTTTTGCAAGCCAGCAGCCGTTGATTCCAGCAGTACCGATTGTGATTGGGGATCTTGACCCAGGTGCAAGGCTTGACCATCCAAATGTCGAATGACCCTTCTGCAAGAAGGATCCAGGGCCACTTTGTATCCAAGTGGTACATAAACGCGCACCCTGACTTCTTGTTTGCGCCAAACCCCATCAGGCCCTGAGCCCAATCCAAAATATTGAGACAGGCGCAATTCATTCCCTTTGATTTCAACCGGGTATTCAATGAGAGAAGCGCGCTTCATAGCCGACATGGCTGAAGATCCACGCGACAGCATTTCCACTCGAACGAAAGGCTTCAATAGTATGGTTTGAGCCAGCTCCAACTCAACATCTTCGCTCAAACGGTTGGCGAGCAATTCGTTCCAATCGCTTTCTCCTCTAAATACAACTCGCTTATCTCCTTCCACCCATTCCAGCTCATGGCTGCGATAAGGAGCCGCCGAGACGCCTTTTACCCCAATCTGAAGCCATTGGGCCGAATCGCATTCGTTCCAATTGTATTGCGTTTCCACTTGTCCTTTGTGCGAAAAGTCCCGCCCCAATTCTAAGGTCGTAAACAACAAATACCCAAAGGCCGTTAACCAAGTCAATCCCAATACCCAACGCACAAGCACGGGCATCGACTTGCCAGATAACAACAGTTTAAGAGCCTGGAACAACAACAAAAACAGGGGTACCAACAGCATGACCAAAGCCGCAGCAAAGACCCAGGCTGCTTGCTCTGAGCTCACAAAAAAATACTGCTGAACCATGCCGTAGATAAAACCAAAGGCTCCCGCTGAGGCCACTACGCTAAATGCCAAGGGCACAGCAATGAGCAAAAATGCGATCAACAGAACAAAACCCATGACCCTGGCCAATCCCTTGGAGCGAGATTGCAACCAACTTTTCGCTCTGGGACCGTGTTTGTCGAGATTCTCCTGAATGCCATTTTTCATGGTTCTCGCCAAATTCTCTACGTTGACGGCTTCTCCCCTCATCTCCAGCTGTTGCGCAGGTGTAGTGGCTTCCGGAACCAACAGCACCAAGACCAGATACAACAAGGCTCCAAAGCCCCCCACGAATATACTTGCAGCAAAAAACACGCGAACCAGGGTGGCGTCCAATCCAAAATAAGCCGCCAGACCCGAGGCTACCCCCGAAATGCGTTTATCGTTGGGATTTCGATACAAACGCTTCACCGATTCTGTTTTGGCATCAACCGAAGGTGTAGCTGCATCCATGAATTCGTCAGCCTCCCCAATTTGCTGAATGACCGCTTCCACTTGAGCCATGAAAATGGCTTCGAGCCCCTGGCCCAAACGGTACGAGAACAATTCAGCGACTCTGCGTTCGATGTCTTCAAAGGCTTCTGCATCGGGCATGGCCAATTTCAATCGGTCGAAATAGGCATTCAAACGCTCGTAGGCTTGCTCATCGATGGGAAATACGAAGCCTTGTATGTTGGCTTTGATAATTTTATTCATGGTTCAGTTCACTTTTGAAGGGTTGGTGATGTGGCTTACGGCCGTGCGCAATTCGATCCAGGTTTGGTCCAGGCCTGTCAAAAAGACCTCTCCTTCTGGGGTTAATGAGTAATACTTTCGGGGTGGACCGGCAGCCGATTCCTCCCATTTGTACTGCAGCAATCCCGTATTTTTCAATCGGGTCAACAGCGGATAAAGAGTACCCTCAACCACAATCAAGCGCGCTTTCTTCAACTGTTCTATGATATCAGAAGCATAGCACTCTTTGCGCGAAATCACCTGCAGAATGCAGTACTCCAAGATTCCTTTGCGCATTTGCTGCCGCGAATTTTCCAAATCCATGAAGCAAAATTAGGCATTGCAATAGTACTATGCAATACAAAGTACTGTTTAATGACATTTATTTTCACATTGGTTTTGGCATAGCATTTGATGCAAAAATGCAGTTCATGAAACCTTGGTTCCTTTTTGGGTTGGCTTGGTTTTGCTTCATATCCATGGGGCAAGCCCAAAAACACGTAGATGCCAATGCCTTCACCCAGCATCCGGAACAATTCAACAACCAAGTTGTCAAAATCTCGAACATCATCTTGATCAAGCCCTCTTCGAGGGACCCGCAGTATGCCCAATCGTTTCAAGATTGCCCCAAAGGATACACACCCATCGTCGTTCAGTTCCCAGACCTTGGCTTCAAAGGCCGTTTCATGATTCACCAGAATCTGGCTAGCACGTTTGCCGAAAACCAACACATCATGGCCGATGTGGTGATTGAGGTAAATCTCAACGGTCCCCGCATGTTCAATGTGGTCACCTACGTCGCCCCCAGGCCCTGAATCTGAGCGATAGTGCTTACCTTCGCTTTACATGAGAAAATCAGCCGCGTTGGCCTTGTGCCTCCTTGTTCAAATGACCGCATGGGGGCAACTGCAATTGTCTTTCATTCAAGCTAACAACCAATCGATGGCCTCCATTCCCCGCTACGGTTTGGATTTTCCTTTCATCAAGAATCTGCACAAAGCCAACCTGCATGCAGGTTTGAACATTCGAAATCAGGGAATCATTTTTGATCAAGAAAGCAGCACCCTGGCGGGAAGCATGGATCGAATTAAATTTCGGGCTTATTCACTCAGTCCAGAGTTCAAATACAAAGCCAAGTTGGGCAAGTTGGGCGTTGAAATTGGAGGCGGGCTTGATTGGTATTTCCACTACAAACAGAAACGATTTGAGGGTGGAGAACGCAGTCAAAAGAGCATCGAATTCGCCCAGTGGATTCCCAATCCAGGGGTCTCCAACTCAAACCGCGTCAACCAGTTCAATCCCTATGCTCGGGTAGCCATAGGCAAGCGCAAAGGCATGGGCATTTATGCTGAATACTACTTTTTAAAAGATTTTCTCAATAGCGACTTTTCTTACATCAACGATGTAGGCTTGACTGTCAAACCCTATGAAGGATGGAAAACGCAAAGGCTGAATCTCGGCATTTGGGTTTCTTTATAACATGGAACACGCCTCTGCCTCTGAACTGGCATTTGACTGGATTGAGCATACCCGCAAGAGTTTGTTCCTGACGGGCGAGGCAGGCACAGGCAAAACCACATTCCTGAAGCGCGTTGTTCGCGAGACCCACAAAAAAACCGCTGTCGTAGCTCCCACAGGAGTGGCAGCCATCAACGCCGGTGGCAGCACCTTGCACAGCCTATTCGGCCTACCCACCCGCATGTTTGTTCCAACCTACGACGGCGTGGACCCTAACCAAGCCCAAAACATCCCCATGATGTTGGGTCATTTTCACTATTCAAAAGCCAAGTTGGAGCTGTTGCAAAACTTGGAATTGCTGGTCATTGATGAAATATCAATGGTTCGCTGCGATTTGCTGGATGCCGTTGATTTGGCGCTGAAAACCGCTCGGCGCACCCAACTGCCCTTCGGTGGCGTTCAATTGCTGATGATTGGCGATCTGTTTCAATTGCCCCCCGTTGTCAAACAAGAAGAAGGTGTGTTGCTCAACCAGCATTACTCAAGCCCCTATTTCTTTTCAGCACACTGTTTCCAAGCCTTGGGGGCGGCGACTATAGAATTGACTGAAATTCACCGTCAGCGAGATCGATCTTTCATTCAACTGTTGAACAACGTGCGTCATGCTCAATTGGACTATGATGACTACGAATTTCTCAACAGTCGCTTGCAACCCGAATTCGAGCCCGATGATGCAGAAGGCTGGGTTACCCTGTGCAGCCACAACGCGATGGCCCAGTCCATCAACCAGCAAAAACTCAATGATCTTCCTGGACATCTGTATAGCCATAGGGCTGAGATCAAAGGCAATTTTGTAGAGAGCCAATACCCCACCGATGTTGACCTGGACCTGAAGAAAGGGGCACAAATCATGTTTGTCAAAAATGACAGCACGGGCGAGGGTCGCTACTACAATGGCAAATTGGGCATCATTGAACGCTTTGAGACCGACAAAATCGCCGTGCGTTTTACCGAGAACAATCGGGTGATTGAAGTGGAACGCGAAAAGTGGCAAAATCTTAAATACGAATACGACGCAGGCCAAGACAGCGTCAGCCAAAGCGAATTGGGCTCCTTTCTTCAATTCCCGCTTCGCTTAGCTTGGGCCATAACCATACACAAAAGCCAAGGCTTAACCCTGGATCGCGTTGTCATTGATGCGGGTAGGAGTTTTGCTCCGGGTCAAGTGTATGTAGCCTTGAGTCGCTGCCGGAGTTTTGAAGGCATTGTATTGAAAACCCCCATCCAGAATCGAAACTTGATGGTAGACGAACGCTGCGTTGAATTTTTAGATGCTCGCAGCAAATCCCAAGTTTTGCTTCGCGAAATACAATGGGCCAAACAGGAATATGCCTTGGATCGATTGAAACGGTTTTTCGACTTAATGCCCCTTCGCGACCATTTAGCCGAAAAATTGGCAAAGACCCAAAAATCGGGGCGATCCAAATCGGCTAAAAATCAACGGGCCTGGCCCTTAGAATGGACCCAACATTTGCAAAAAGGGATTATTCAATTGAATGAATGGCAAGACATTGCGCGTAAATTCAACCACAAACTCAATCGCTTGTACCAACAGGTAGATGCATCAGCTCCAACCGATCACTATGCCCAAGCCTTGACCACAGACTGCACCAAAGCGGCTGAATGGTTCATTGGTCAAATGATTGAAAAATGCATGGCCCCCCTTTCAACACACATGGAAATGTGGGTGGTAAAAAGCGGTTCAAAAACTTGGCACAAAGAAGCCGAAGCCCTTCAGCAGGTGTATTGGGCTAAAATACTGCAATGGCAATCGATTCAATTCTTGGGAATCCCATTGTATCAGGGTAAAAATTGGGAAAGACCAATTGTTGAACCCCTGCTTAACCCCATAGAGGCTGAAGCTAGAGAGCGCATAAGCGACAGCATCTTTACCACCTATCTTCAATTCAAAGAAAATCCCAACATTGATCAATTGGCCACCTTGCGGGATTTGTCAACTAGCACCATTGAAAGCCACCTAGCTAGGCTCATTTTCGAAGGGCTGATTGCCGTAGAATCTCTCTTGCCCCCAGAAGATATTGAAACACTAGTCACGGCCTTTAAACAGGCCGATAACAGCAGCGTTTCTCACATCAAAGGAATGGTTGACAAGCGTTTTACCTTTGGACAATTGCAATGGATCAAAGCGCATTTGAAATTGCAATAGCATGAAATTCAATTGATTGAATTTTTTAATGTTTTTTTTTGGGGGATACGACTCCCCTTTTGTGTTTCTACTAACAACCTAGTAGAACACAACAATGAAAAACATGATCTTGATAGTAATCATAGCAATTTTACTTACGGCCTGCGGTACACCAAAGTCTTGCAGTCCTCAGCGAAAGAAATATTATCACGGTGCTTTCCTTCAATTTTGACGTTCTTAAAGTAGTTGTTGTTTCATAGAACAGAAAAGGGCCCTCGGGCCCTTTTTTGTTATTCCAGCCCTACGCCAAGGCCCTCTTGAATGCGGCTTGCAATGGTACAAGAAATAATGACCCCTGTCGAAAAATGTAAAATTGAATTCTTACCTTTGCACCGCCCCTAGGGACCCCATAGCTCAGCTGGATAGAGCATCTGCCTTCTAAGCAGACGGTCACAGGTTCGAGTCCTGTTGGGGTCGCAGATTGCGGGGAGTAGCGCAGGCCGGTAGCGCATCTGGTTTGGGACCAGAGGGTCGCAGGTTCGAATCCTGTCTCCCCGACCAAAACCTTGGAGAAATCCAGGGTTTTTTTTTGCCCATCGAGGGCTGGATTACCTTTGCCTAGAACCATGAAGATTTTGTTCGTTTGTTTGGGAAACATTTGCCGAAGCCCCTTGGCTGAAGGATTGTTTCAATGGCATGCCCAACAGCAAGGGTTAGCCGATAGATTCACCGTCGACTCATGCGGCACGAATGGCTTGCACAACGGAGAGCTGCCCGATACCCGCACCCGTAAAAATGCATTGAGCCATGGTCTGCAATTGGAACACCGCAGTCGACAGATTCAACAGCAAGATTTTGCTGAGTTTGATCGTATTTTAGTGATGGACGAACAGAATGTAACGACCGTAAAAAATTTATGTCCAGAGGCCTTTCGATATAAAATTCACAAAATGCGAGAATTGGATCCTATTGCCCCCCATGCTGATGTGCAAGACCCTTGGTACGGCGGTGAAGAAGGGTTTGAAACCACCTTTCAAACCCTGGATCGATGCGCGAAAGCGTGGCTGTTTCACCTAGTGTCCAACGTGGATAACTGAGACTTAAACAGCCTGAAACAAGGGCTAATTTTGGCTCTTGCATGGAATTCTTAATGGATCCTGAATTTTGGGTTGCCTCAGCTTCTTGGAACCCCATAGAACTAAAGCCTTTGTTGGTCTTTTTGTTTGCATTGGCCCTGTTACTGACGTGGTTGATACTGGTTGTTCACCGAGTTAGAATACCTCGAACTAGCCCATCAGATTCACCTGCGCCTCTAGGCCCCTTGCCTCCCATTTCTTTGGTTGTATCGGCTCACAACGAACGAGAAAACCTCAAACAGAATTTAGATGCTTGGCTCGGCCAGGATTACCCTGATTTTGAAGTGGTAGTCATCGACGATCGAAGCACCGATGAAAGCCATTTGGTCTTGCTGCAAAAGCAACAAGAAAATCACAAGTTGCAAGTAGTCTATCTTGATCCCGATTATGTGAAGAATGGTGGCAAGAAACTAGCCCTTACCCTGGGATTTAAAAAAGCCAAACACGCTCACTTGGTGCTGTGTGATGCCGATTGCAAGCCCTCATCAGACCAGTGGCTGAAGCATATGGCTGCGGCTTTTCAACCGGGAATTGAAATGGTCATCGCGTCTTCTCCTTTGATCGTTAAAAAGGGATTTTTGGGTGGAGTCATTCACTTTGAAACGCTGCTGACCCATTTGCATTTCTTAGGCTGGGCCCTGCGAAACAAACCATACATGGGCCTGGGGCGCAACTTGGCTTATCTGCGCACAGCCTATGACCGTGTGGGTGGGTTTTCTCAACACCATCACATTCCTGCAGGAGACGACGATTTATTCGTGCAATCTGCCGCCACGGCTACAAACACGGCCATCGTTCTAAACGCTGAGGCCTTCACCTTCAGTCCTGGAGCTCAAAACTGGAAAGCCTACACCAAACAAAAAATCAGGCATTTATGGGTAGGAAAATTATACCCCGGTCAGGTGAAGCGAAATCTCAGCTTATTTCCGTTCACGCTGCTCGCTCTGCTGGCGTCTTGGATTTATTGGTGGGTACAAACCAGCGCCTGGATATACCCCGCACTGGCTACTGCATTGCCTTTGATTGTGCTCTGGATCGTATTGCACAGAAAGGGCAAACAATTGCAAATGAACCAATTCTCTGCCCTATTCCCCCTTCATTTGATTTTCTATGGGCTGTGGTATTTGTACATGGGAATACGGGTGTTTTTTACAAAAAGAATTTTATGGTAGACGCGAGCATTGTTTCCTCATTTTTTGAATTGACACCCTCTCAACAGGGTCAAATTCAACAACTCTACGAATTATACGCCTTTCACAATGCCCGTGTAAACGTCATTTCTCGAAAAGACATGGACAATTTCTATGTCCACCACGTCTTGCATGGCTTAGCCCTAGGACATTATCATAAGTTCCATGCGGGAGAAGAAATCATTGACATAGGCACAGGCGGTGGTTTTCCTGGAATTCCCTTGGCCATTCTGTTTCCCGAAACCCAATTCGTACTCTGCGATTCGATTGGTAAAAAAATTCAGGTTGTTCAAGCCATAAGCGATGCCTTGGGATTGAAAAATACCGAAGCCATACAATCGCGCACCGAAACCTTGAATCGCAAATTCGATGCCGCCACGGCCAGGGCCGTGGCGCCAGCACGATCCCTTTTCACCTGGATGAAAGGTCAATTCAAAGGCAAGCCCCGCATGTATTTGCTCAAGGGTGGAGATTTGGATAGCGAAGCTCAGGACTTGATGCAATTGGCACCTCAAAGCCCATTGCGCATTCAGAACCTATCTGAAATTTACCCAGAAATGGAGTTTTTCGAAACGAAAAAACTGATGATGTTGGGCTAATTAGCCCAACATCGATTTCGCCTTTTTCAAGGCCTCATCTAAACCAGGCAACCATTTGCCTCCAGCCGTTGCAAAGAATGGCTGGCCACCACCGCCGCCTTGGATTTCTTTGCCACACTCACGCACCCATTGGGAAGCGTTCCAACCTTTCTCGGCCACCCATTGATCATCAATGTAAAAGGCCAATCCCGGTTTTTCAGAAGCCTCAAAAGCAATCAAAACAACGGGATTACCCAACTCTTGCTTCAACTGAAAACAAAGCTGTTTGGCGGCATCGGCACTGGGCAAATTCAATTGAGCCACTACAGTTGGAATGCCTTGAATGGTTTCCACTTGCTGCAACAACTGAGACTTGGTATGCTGCAATTGTTGACCTTCGAGCTGCTCCAATTGTTTCTTGGATTTACTCAGTTCTTCTTGGGTCTTGTTCCAAGTGGCCAATGCATCAGCCGGATGTCCCATGGCTGCTTCTAGCTGGGCCAACAGCGACAAACGCTGATTGATCATATCCATGGCTGCCTCTTGGGTGATGGCCTCAACGCGACGAACACCAGCCGCTACACTGCTTTCAGCTTTCAACTTAAAGAGTTGTATGTCGCGTGTGTTGCGAATGTGGGTTCCTCCACAGAGTTCTATCGAATAAGCGCGATCAAAAGCGATGACTCGTACTTGGTCGCCATACTTTTCACCAAAAAGAGCCGTGGCTCCCAAGGCTTTTGCTTCCTCAATGGGCAAATTACGCATTTCCTCCAAAGCAATGGCAGCTTGAATTTGCTCATTCACTCGTTGCTCTACCTGTTGCAATTCTTCCTCGCTCATTTTAGCAAAATGCGAGAAGTCGAATCGCAGCTGCTTATCGTTCACCAAAGAGCCCTTCTGCGCTACGTGTTCACCCAAAACTTCTCTGAGCGCCGAGTGCAACAAATGGGTAGCGCTGTGGTTGCATGAAATTCGAAAACGGCGGGCAGAATCTACCTCGGCCGCAAAAACCTGATCCAAACGATTCGGCAAATCCTCGCAGACCAACAAATGCAGTTTATTCTCTTTTTGAGTGTCCAATACGCGAATGCGTTGACCGTCTTCACAGCCAACGAGGTATCCGCTGTCGCCCACCTGACCGCCACTTTCAGCGTAAAAGGGAGTTTCATCCAATACGATGTGGACTTGAGTCTTTCCCTTCTGCTCCACGCTGCGGTAGCGGCTGATGCGAGTCGTTACCTGCTCATGATCATAGCCCACAAATGACTCTGAGGACTGGGGCAAGCATACCATCCAATCACCGGTGGCTTTAGCCGCATCAGCACGGCTGCGCTCTTTCTGCTCATTCAAGGCCTTTTCAAAGCCAGCTCGGTCCACTTGAATGCCATTTTCACGAGCGATCAACTCTGTCAAATCATAGGGGAACCCAAATGTATCGTACAGTTCAAAGGCCATTTGCCCGTCAACGGATTGGCCGGGATTCTGTTGCAAAAACAATTGAATGCGGCTCATACCCGTGGCCAGGGTGCGGAAAAAGCTCAACTCTTCCTCTTTGACCACCTTAGAGACGAATGAGGCCTGCTGATTCAACTCAGGGAAGGCCGAGGCGAAGAATGAGGCCAAACCGGGCACCAACTCGCACAAGAAGGGCTGCTGAAGCCCGAGATAACTGTATCCGTATCGCACAGCACGGCGTAGAATTCGACGAACGACATAACCCGCTCCCGCATTGGAAGGCAGTTGACCATCGGCGATGCACAAAGCCACCGCGCGAATGTGATCGGCAATGACTCGAAAGGCAATGTCTTGTGCTTCGGCATCGCCATAGGCGTGACCGCTCAGCTGTGCCGTTTTCTCAATCAAATACTGAAAGATATCGGTATCGTAGTTGCTGCTTTTCCCTTGAATGGCGCGGGTGAGGCGCTCAAAACCCATACCCGTATCTACGTGCTGCTCGGGCAATTTGACCAGCGAACCATCGGCTTGGCGATTGAACTCCATGAAAACCAAGTTCCAAATTTCAATCACTTCGGGGTGGTCCTTGTTGACCAAGGAAGAACCATCCATTTGGGCTCTTTCACTGGCCGAACGCATGTCGAAGTGAATTTCGGTACAAGGACCGCAGGGACCAGTATCGCCCATTTCCCAAAAATTGTCTTTTTTATTGCCGTTGATGATGCGCGAAGTGGGAACCCAGCGCAACCAGCGGTCATAGGCGGCTTGGTCGAATGCTACATTCGATTCGGAATCTCCCTCAAATACCGTCACATACAATTGGTCTTTGGGCAACCCGTACACACTGGTTAGCAATTCCCAGGCCCAGTCAATGGCCTCTTCTTTGAAATAATCACCAAAACTCCAATTGCCCAGCATTTCGAACATGGTGTGGTGGTAATGATCGTGCCCAACCTCATCCAAGTCGTTGTGTTTGCCGCTTACACGCAAACACTTTTGGGTATCAGCGATGCGCTTTTGAGAGGCCTGTGCATTGCCCAGAAAATAGTCTTTGAATTGGTTCATGCCCGCATTGGTGAACATCAAGGTGGGGTCACCTTTCACCACGATGGGTGCAGAAGGAACGATTTTGTGTCCTTTTTGGGCAAAAAACTCCAGGTATTTGGCGCGTATTTCTGAGCTGCTAAGGGCCATAGTGGCGCAAAGATACAGCCGGTGAAGCGGTACAAAAAGCAAAGGGCACCCAAAGGTGCCCTTGAAAAAGTACAATGTGTAACCTTAGGCCTGAGCGCGCATGGCAGGAGCTGCGGCTTTGATTTCGGCACTGGAGCCTTCGGCAAACTTTTCAAAGTTGGCATTGAAAAGCTGAGCCAGTTTGTCGCACTGGGCATCATAGGCTTCGGGATCGCTCCAGGTATGACGAGGATTCAACAACTCCGCAGGCACCGAGGGACATTCCTCAGGCATGTACACACCGAATACCGGGTGTTGCTCGAAGCTGCCTACCAATTGCCCGTCAAGGGCTGCTGTAATCATGGCACGGGTGTATTTCAATTTCATGCGCTCACCTACTCCATAGGGTCCGCCGGTCCATCCCGTGTTGACCAACCAAACGTTGACCTGGGGATTTTGCTTCAATTTCTCACCCAACATTTGAGCGTATTTCGCCGGATGCAAAGGCAAAAAAGCTTGACCGAAGCAGGCTGAGAATGTAGCTTGAGGCTCGGTAACACCGGCTTCAGTTCCCGCAACTTTGGCCGTGTAACCGCTGATAAAATGGTACATCGCTTGAGCGGGGCTCAACTTGCTAATGGGAGGCAATACACCGAAGGCATCGGCTGTTAAGAAGAAAATGTTCTCGGGAGCTTTACCCACAGAGGGCACCGCGATTCCTTCAATGTGATCAATGGGATAAGCCACCCGCGTATTTTCAGTAACGCTGATATCGTCATAATTGGGGACATTGGAATCTCCCATGAATCGAACGTTTTCTACCAATGCGCCTGGCTTAATGGCATTCCAAATTTGGGGTTCTTTTTCTTCCGTCAAGCCTACGCATTTGGCATAGCATCCGCCTTCGAAATTGAAAACAGAGTTATCTCCCCAACCGTGTTCGTCATCGCCAATCAGGGCGCGTTGAGGATCGGCAGACAAAGTCGTTTTTCCTGTTCCTGACAAACCAAAAAAGACGGCTGTGTCACCTTTTTTGCCAATGTTCGCACTGCAATGCATAGATAGCACACCGCGCTCTTGGGGCAATATGTAGTTCAAAACACCAAAAATGCCCTTTTTGATTTCGCCGGTGTAACCACTACCGCCAATCAAAATGATTTTGCGGCTCATGCTGACAACGGTGAAATTGTGCTGGCGCGTGCCATCGCGTGAAGGATCGGCTTTGAAGCTGGGAACAGCCAATATCAGCCACTCAGTCGGAGCTTGCTCGATTTCAGTTGCGCTAGGACGCAGAAAGAGGTTTTTGGCAAATAGGTTTTGATAGGCACTCTCGGTGATCACCTGAATGTTCAACCGATAACGATCGTCAGCGCAAGCATAAGCGTGACGCGCGTACAAGGTGCGTCCCTCTAAGTGCTCGCACATGTGACCCAGCAGAGCATCAAATGCTTCGGGTTCGAAAGGCTGGTTTACCGATCCCCACCAAGCGGTTTGGGCCGTAACCTCATCGTTGACCAGGAATTTGTCTTTGGGGCTGCGGCCGGTAAATTCACCGGTGTCGGCAGCCAATGCTCCTTTGTCTGTCAAACGACCCTCTCCCGTGGAAAGAGCGCGATCAATGAGTTCTTGTGTACTGAGATTGTTGTAAACCTGCGAAGCGCGGCTTTTAATTCCTGCAATCAGTTCGGCATTATTCATGAATAATCAAATAAATTTGAATGTTGCTGCAAAGGTACCGAGCCCTTTTGAGCCTAACGCCAAACTAAGACTCGTTTGCCACTCTGTAGTTACGCACAGCCAATTCTTGGGTTTTGCCCACCACATAAAGTACACATGAAATTGATTTACAGCATATTAAGACAAAAGATAAATACCAAAAGTGTTTCGATGACACCAAGTCTTTTGTGCATTATTTTTTTCTCATTGGCTTTCAGTTCCAAGCCCCTAAAGGCCCAACCCTATCGGTTGAATGGGATGCGTGACGTTTCTATTTGGGCTCTATCTGGAACCCATTATTGGATCAACAAAAACTGGGAGAATCGCATTCCCTTAGAGGGGAATTATTGGAGAACTGTGGGCTTCGACAAATGGGCTCCCACTGAATTGACCAAACCGTTGGCCTGGGCATCTGATTTCACCGCAAATGCCTGTTTCACTGGTTTTGGAGCTTTGGGTTTCTTTTTGCCCCAAGATGCCCGGCTGGGTTATTGGCAGCTGGGAGCCCAAAACGTGCTCCTAACAGCCAACATCACGCAAAGCATCAAGATGACAGCCCGCAGGGCTAGACCCTTCAATCAACCCGGTTACAACTTTGACCATAAAGATCAGTTTTACAGCTTTTTAAGCGGCCACAGCTCAACTACAGCTGCAGCTGCTACCACCGCATGGCTGGCCATGCGGGAATACCCCGACTTGCGTCTTACGGCCAATATCATCGGTTATTCTACCGCGGCTTTAGCTGTGAGTACCGCCACCCTGCGGGTGGCGGCCGGAAAGCACTACCCAAGTGACGTAATTGCCGGAATTGCCTTGGGTGTTGGAGTATCTGTATTGAATCAAAAAATCCATGAACGTTTCTAAACTTTTCCTCGCTCTGTTTGCTTTAGTTTCGTGTTCCTACAAAGCGCCTATGCAAGACCCTGTTAAACCCTCGTTGAGCCACGCCGTCCTAGCTGGAGGCTGTTTTTGGTGCCTAGATGCCGTATACCGAGAAATGAAAGGTGTCGAAAACGTCATCAGCGGCTATAGCAACGGTTTGGTTAAAAATCCAACCTATAGAGAAGTGTGTACAGGACGCACCGGCTGTGCTGAAGTTGTTCGAATTGAATACGATAGCAGCCAGGTGACGTATGCAGAATTGCTGGAAGTGTTTTGGCGCATTCACAACCCCACTACCTTGAATCGCCAAGGCAACGATGTGGGAACCCAGTACCGCAGTGGCATTTTTTACGAAACCGAAGAACAGCGTTTGCTGGCTGAAGCCAGTATGTCAGCCGCTCAAGAATCAGGCCTTTGGGAAGATCCCATAGTTACGGTGATCGAACCGTTGCGTGATTTCTCAGTAGCCGAAGACTATCACCAAGATTATTACCGGCAAAACCCCAATCAACCCTATTGCACCTTTGTAGTCGGTGAGAAAGTAAAAAAATTCAAGGAGCTGTTTGCTGATAAGCAAAAAGGGCTCTAACCTTTGGTTTTGTATCCTTTTGATTGGAGAAACTGACGCACTTTGTCGAGTGTATCTCCTTGAATCAGAATATCGCCATCTTTCGATGAACCCCCTGTTCCACAATGGTTCTTCAATTGCTTTTCAAGCAATTTCAAATCTTCATTTCGCCCGACAAAATCTTTGATGACTACACAGGGTTTGCCATTGCGAACCTCTCGTCGCACATACAAACGCTGTTGTTCAGGGCTCAGGGTATCTTCTTCTTGTTCCGCTTCAAACTGAAAGTCAGGATTGGTGCTATACACGATGCCATTTCGGCCTTTGTTCTTATTGCTCATGACTGGTTTTTTCGGTGAATGACAGAAGCTTGCGGCTGTGCCTGTGGCATGATGACCAAGTCGTTGATGTTCACGTGCAAAGGGCGGGAAATCACCCACGAAATGGCCTCAGCAATATCAGGGGCTACCAAGTTCTCAAACCCTAGGTAGACTGAATCAGCGCGAGCCTGATCGCCTTCAAAACGAACCAAACTAAACTCGGTGTCAACAGCCCCTGGATGTATACCTGAAACCCGAATGCCATCTGCCGCTAATTCCAAACGCATGGCTTGGGTAAGCGCATCGACAGCATGCTTAGACGCGCAATACACGTTACCGTTGTCATAGACTTGTTTACCTGCTATTGAACCGATGTTGATGATGTGGCCCGACTGGCGTTTGCGCATTCCCTGAGAAACGGCTTTGCTCATGTACAACAAGCCCTTGACGTTGGTATCGAGCATGGTATTCCAATGTTCCAATGATCCTTCGTAAAATTTCGATAGACCTAATGCCAATCCCGCATTGTTGACCAAAATCTGTACATTTGACCATTCGGGAGGCAGCGATTGTACGAACTGTTCACAGGCCTCAGCATCGCGCACGTCAAAAACAGCCATGCGAAATTCAGAATCGTCTAACTTGAGTTCAGCTTGAAGCTCTTTCAAGCGTTCGGATCTGCGAGCAGTCACCAACAAGCGATATCCATCACGGCTCAATGCTGCGGCGGTAGCGCGGCCTATACCGCTGCTCGCTCCGGTAATCAATGCAATGGGTTTAGGCATAAGCAATGGCAATCATATTGGGGCTCAACAACACGCCGCGGGTACTGCGACCGGTTGCAAACAAGGTCCATTTCAATCGAACAGTCAACAGCGCAAATGACAATCGTCGAAGCAGCTCTTTTGCCAATCCGGCCACTTTCATATCAGAAGGCTGTAAGGAGACATGGGTAAATCCAACGGCCTTCAGCACTTGTTCCAAACTCGAGGCATTCAAATAGTTTTCGTGCGTAAAGTCCCCTTGAGCGAACACAGATGCCATGGGGGCATCCAAATTGGGAGTACGAAGCAGCAAGCGGCCACCTGGCTTCAAACTGGACTTGATAGCACTCAGCAATTCCACCAGTTCATCTTTGCTGAAATGCTCGATGATATCAGCAGCCAACACGGCGTCGTATTGCTGCGATTGCTGCCGAATGTGAGCCAGTGCATCGCCTTCTTCCACTTCGTTGATCCCCCACTGTTTGGCTTGTTGAACCTGCTCTGGAGATAAATCCATGCCCAAACAGCGATGAAAACCCATCTCCTTCAATACAGCAATCAAAGAACCAGAGCCACAACCCAGGTCAAAAACCGATGCCTCGCGAGAAAGCGAAGCAACCAGAGGGCCAAATTCCCTTCGAAAACGATCTTTTTCGCGGTCATGCAAGGCAGCTGAATCTACCAATGCAGCACGTCCACTTTGGGTGCTGTGGTAACGCGCATACAAGGTAGAGCGGTAGTTGAAACTCATGATTGTTAGCTTTTCAAGGGTATATCAACCGCAATCATCAAAGAGGTAGCAGTAGCCACCAGACGGTCTTCCCCATCGGGTTGCACGTCATAGAGCTCACCTTCGCAAAACAGCAAGGTATTGCCGGCCTTTCTGACCCTCCCAATGGCTTTTACCCTAGCCCCTACTGAGGGGTTTAAATACGAGATTTTCAGCTCGGCGGTGACCACATTCTTGCCCTCAGGCGCTTGGGTATAGGCTGCAATTCCGGTTGATACATCCAGCAGCGAAGCCGTTACGCCCCCGTGCAAGAATCCTGTGTGTTGCAAATGCCGCTCTTCTACGTTCAACCAAACCTCAGCGAATCCTTCGTTCAGATTCCCCAACTCCATGCCCAAATGGTGCACAAAGTGGTTCTCCTGCAAGCGAGAATTCATGTAAGCTTTCAAATCGTCTATGCTCTTTTTCATTTTATGGGATTGTAAGCCGAAGCCTGCAGCAAGCGAACGGCGTCGTCTTGGGTCCAAAGTTCGCCCAAACTGACCTTGTTTTTCTGCAAATAGGCCTGAACCATTCGGTAGCCCGTGAAATAACCAATTTGAGGGGGACAATCAGCAGGAATTCCGGCTCCAAATGTTTGGGTGCCATAGGCAAAAAAGCGCTTATAGGCATTGAATTCGGTGCTGTAAAGCAACTGTTGTTCCAAGTAATAGCGCCAAATCTGCCCTTCTTCCTGGAGCAAATAGGTCCATTCTTTTTCGCTGTAGCCGAAGAGTTCATATACTGGCACATCGGGAAAAACAGCTTCTACCGTTGACCATACTTTACCCCAATAAATGGCTTGGTCGATCATGCGCTTTTGATTGGGTTCGGGATAGGCATAATGCAGGTAATGCGCCACCAGCAAACTGGGAATCTGTTCAGGTTCGTTGAAGCGCTTGAAAAACAGGGGAACATCCAGCATGTCGTACAAGGCACAGCTGTCTCTTAGAAACATTTCGGCGCTGTAACCCAATTGAACCCCGCCCTCAGCGGTATCAACCAAGGTATTGTAATTGCTAAACTGGGAAAAATAGGGCCACAATTGAGCTTGGGGTGTTTGGGGCAAGGCTTTTTGCAATCGAGCCCAAGCCATTTCCAAGGGACGCTTGAAATCGGGAACCGATGCATAATGCTGCTTCACGGCTCTGAAAACGGGCTTATTCACTTCCAACCAATAGGCAAAAGGCTGATGCAAGGGAGCGTAGAGGGTATCTGTCGGAGCCCCGGGCGGCAAATAGCGCTGAAAATCCATGACCCCGTAAAACCAATTGTAAAAAAAGGACCCGTAGGTATTGCCCAATTCTTGGAATTGCGACACCGTAATGCCGCTTTCCGAATAACGAATCAGGTCTTGTAGAAAGGGCATTTCGGGTATCTCTTGCACCTGGCTCGATTCTATCTCGACTGTTACAGGAGAGCGTTCCTGGCTGCAACTGTGTAGCAGGAAGACGACAGCGAAACTGGCCCATAGCCCGCAATTGATGAAAATGTGTTTAGTTTGCATGGACGATTATGAAATCCCTTAAATGCGTTGTTGCGATTGCGGCCTTGGGCTTAGGACTGGGCCTTCCTTCTACAGGAAAAGCTCAATCTGGCGAAAAGGCCATGTTTGGCTTCAAAATTAGCCCAAACTTTTGTTGGGTAAAAATCATGGAAGGCCCCATGCAAAACAATGGCTTGGGATTGGGCTTTAGCTACGGGATTACCGGCGATTTCTCTATGTTTAAAAGTGAGAACTATTGGCTAGCCACCGAACTTCAAATCACCACTCTTCCTAGCAAAGTGGGATTTACGGGCACCCTGCTTCGAGAAACCGATTCCAGCGACATGGCTTACAACGATGTGCGTTTTGACTACAACATGCAATATTTGCAGTTGCCCATATCGCTAAAAATGCGCACCACTCATGTGGAAGGTATGGGATTCTGGTTTCAATTCGGCCTAGCACCCTCTATTGCTATGCAAAGCCGTGTGAGTACCCGCAGCAACCCTGAAATTTACGATGCCGCGGTCGGCGTGAATTCGCACAAGCCCAATGAAACCACCAATTCGGTCTATGACTTTGACGGGGGTAGCAACGCCACGGCTACGGCTCAATACATCGACGATGTAGCTGGATTTCGCCTGCCCATGATCATTGGGGCCGGCATCGAAAAAGAAATGGGGGGCAATGCCATGTTTGTGGCCGGTTTGCGATTTGACAATGCCTTCACCGACCTTTTCAAAGACAACCGGGTGGTGGGTCGAAACAACCTGCTCAGCATGCAAATGGGTGTGGTATTCTAATGCCAAATTCAACCGATAGATCGCTGCAAATACGGCTGGTTCAACTCAACTTCAAAATCGGGGATTTTGAAGCCAACACCGCCAAAATGGCTCAGGCCATCATGGAAGCCAAATCCCATGGCGTAGAACTCGTTGTATTTTCGGAATTGGCCACCAGCGGCTATTGCCCCGATGATTTGCTTGACTACCCTGATTTTATTGAACGCTGCGAACAGGCTTTGGACGCGGTGGCGCAATGTTGTTTTGGCATTGCTGCTTTGGTAGGTTCTGTACAAATCAACCCCAATCCCAAAGGCCGGCGATTGCTCAATACAGTTGCTTTCTTGGCCAACGGCCGAATTCAACAATCGATTAGCAAAACCCTGCTACCCTCTTACGACGTCTTTTCTGAGCACCGTTATTTTGAGCCGGCTCAAGAAACTGCCATCGTGGAATACAAAGGGGTGAAGCTCGGTATCGCCATTTGCGAGGATCTCTGGGATATCTACAACGATTTCGAATACCGCCAAAGTCCTGGAGAACGATTGAAAGAATTGGGAGCTGAAATCATCATCAACCCTTCGGCTTCTCCCTTTCAACTGGGCAAACAAAGCCTTCGAAACCGAGTATTCGCTGGGCAATTGAACCGCTATGGCTTGCCTGTTTTGTACGTCAATCAAGTGGGCTTTCATACCGAATTGTTGTTCGACGGCGCCTCCCGGGCTGTGGGTCATGGTGGTCAAGTGTTGGTGCAACTGCCCAGTTTTGAAGAAGCCCATGCCGATGTGCATTTGAGCCATGGTCTGTTGAGTACCGAAAGCCAAGTGGGGCTGCCCCTTGAACATGAAGAAATACCCTTGCTTCACAAAGCTTTGGTTTTTGCCCTTCGCGATTATTTTCAAAAAATGGGCTTTAAAAGAGCCGTCTTGGGCGCCTCTGGGGGTATAGATTCTGCCGTGGTGCAATGCCTAGCAGCCGAGGCCTTGGGAGCCGATCAAGTGCACGCCTTGTTGATGCCCAGTGCATTTTCCTCTGAGCATTCCATTGCTGATGCAAAAGCCCTGTGCCAGCGACTGGGTTGTACCTATGATTTGGTCTCCATCGCTCCCTTATACGATCAATTTTTGCAGCAGCTCAGCCCTGTTTTCAAAGATTCCCCGTTTGGATTGGCCGAAGAAAACATACAGGCGCGAGCCCGCGGGGTTTTATTGATGGCTTCCAGCAATAAAACAGGGGCCATTTTGTTGAACACCTCGAACAAAAGCGAATTGGCGGTTGGCTATTCCACACTGTATGGCGACTTGTGCGGAAGTCTATCGGTCTTGGGTGATGTATACAAACAGCAAGTGTACGCACTCGCTCAGTACATCAACCGAAATGAGGAGATCATTCCCGAACACATTTTAACCAAGGCACCCAGTGCTGAACTTCGACCCGGTCAAAAAGACGCCGATAGTCTTCCCGAATATGCCATTTTGGATGAAATCATTCGCAAATACATAGAAGATCGTTTGGGTGCTCAAGAAATCATCGCCGATGGTTATGAACCCCACACCGTTCACAAGGTTTTGCAACTCATCAACGGGGCCGAATACAAACGTTACCAAGCCCCTCCCATTGTTCGGGTTAGCAAAAAAGCCTTCGGCAAAGGTCGACGCATGCCCTTGGTGGCTCAATACTAAGCATGTGGAAGTCTGAATCCAACGGCGAAACGGCTTACCGATATCCCCGGTCGTTTTGGTGGTTGAGTACAGGTGCTTTGCTGTTTTTTGTTTCGTTCAATTTGGTTCTCCCCGAGCTGCCCAGTCACTTGCGGGAGTTAAACGGAGGTGAATACCTGGGCTTGATCATTCCCGTTTTTTCACTGTCTGCCTTGATTTCCCGGCCTCTCAGCGGTTTTCTGACCGATCAATACGGTCGCAAATGGGCCTTGGTGGGGGGAACGGTTTTTTGCATTCTCGCCGGATTGCTGTATCCCTTCAGTGGCACGGTTTGGTTTTTCTTCATGGTTCGCATGATTCACGGCTTTTCAACAGGCTTTACTCCTACTGGCTTTGTCGCCTACGCGGGAGATAGCATAGCCCCGAGTCACCGAGGCCGGGCAATGGGCTGGTTGGGGCTGTTCAACAATGCTGGAACTTCCCTAGGATATGGCATTGGAGCGCTCATCGTAGCCGATTATGGACGCCAAGGATTGTATACAGCCACGGCTTTATCAGCGCTGGCCGCCTTGCTTATTTTTAGCCGACTTCCTGAGTCTTACAAAGCCACTGAGCGTCGGGCATTGGAGTGGAAAGTCAGCCGCTGGTTTCACCGAGATAGCGCCCTTCCCGCTCTATTGATGCTGCTGGTTTGCGTTAGCTTGGGTTCGGTATTGACCATCATGCCCGACTATACAGTGGCGCGAGGATTCAGCAATAAGGGATTATTCTTGTCACTTTACATTGGTGCTTCGTTGCTGGTTCGATTGATTTCAGGCCGCATTTCAGACGGTTTTGGCAGACCGCTTTCCGTGGCCATTGGAACCACTTTCCAACTCATTTCAACGGCTGTTTTGCTTTGGATTTCGGCCGATTGGGGATTCTGGGCCGCCGCCATCACCTATGGCTTGGGACAAGGGTTTAACGCACCCGCCCTTTTTGCTTGGAGCAGCGACTTAAGCCATACTGAAAACAGAGGAGCGGCTACTGCTATGTTGTTCATGGCCTTGGAAACCGGCATCATTCTCGGGGGCCTTACGGGGGGCTATTTATTGACCCTGGGTTTCGGGTTTTCTTCAGCCTTTGCTGTCAATGGATGCTGCTTCTTGTTGGCCTTTGGACTAGCCTTGCAAGAAACCCTGAAAATCAAGGCTCGTAATCGACGTGCCTGAGCAGCCAATCGATGTCTTCCAGCCATTCAGGATGGCCGTTATAGCCCACATAGATGAAATTCACAAACTCCATTTCTGATTTGGGCGCACGGCCTTTTTTCGCTTGAAACCGCTTCATGTGATCATCTAAGAAATAGCGAAAATCCAACACGCAATCCCACCAGTGGCGAAACTTGGCATACCCAGTAGGGCCTTTACCAATGGCCGTGGTGCGCCGTTTTTTGGGAAAACGCATGCCCACCAAGTTGTTGTATTCACGGCCGTAGTAAGACAACTTACCATCTCGCCCGCTCTCCTCAATTTTAAAAACGACAAACAAATGAGCCCAGGAATCCAAGACCGTTTTGGAAACTGTATACAAATCCTTGACTTTGGGAACCGTATTCAGAGGCAAGGTTAGAGAATCGTAGTACAAACTATCGCCAATGATGGCCACGCGGTTGTGCATGGGATCGCCCGATTCTCGCTTATTGTGGCGGAAATTCGCATCCCAGTATGACCAGGCTACCAAGAAGAAGGAAAAAGCGGCAAAAAGCCCAAAAGTTCTCATATCTGTGTCGATTTGGGTTGGGCACCAAAGCCCGACCCGCTAACAGCAGCACCCAAGGCCTTGGATATTTCCAATTTGGTTTCGTTCAATTGCGTCAAGTATTCCATGAGCAATTCCTGTTCTTCTCCTTGAGCTTCTAACAAGCGTTCCAATGTGGCTTGAATCTCTTTCTCGATCTTGATGCGCTTTAAATGGGCCACCACCGAGTCTACACCCATTTGAATTTGCACATCATCGGATTCTTTCTTGATGTAAATGTAGTTCTTTTCAAATTCTTCAGATAAGACGTAATCGCGGGATAACACGTCAGCCGCCCATGCTGAAATGGCTGAATCGCTGTGATGGATAAAAGCCGTTTGGCTGGGCCACGAAAGGGGCATAGCCTCTGCTGCATCGCTTTGTTGAGACTCCCAAACCTGCCATATGTTGCGAAACAAGGGAGAATGAATGATCTCTTTGAATTCAGCCACCGAAGAGGACTCACCCATGATGGATTCTATGGCATATTGGAATACCGTTTGACCATGGCTGGGCATAACGCGGTCTCCAAACAACAGCAACAGTCGAAACAAGGCTCCTTCTTGGTGGAATTCTGAGAATGCATCTTCTGGAATGACCGGTTGAGGAGCGACCACATAGGTCGATGCTTCTTTGAGCATCTGCTCTGAAGCTTGATTGTCACGTAAATTCTTGCGAAGCAAAGCACCCAATTCTTGAATGAGTATGCTTTCATCGACCGCGCATATGTTAGACAGTTCTCGTGTGAGCACCGAACGTTTGATGCTATCTTGAATCAAGGCCACCGACTGCAGCACATCTTTCACCGCCTCGCTCTTTTTGATGGGGTCTGAGGCCGATGTGCTCAGGAGCAGTTGTGCTTTGAAGAAAATGAAATTCTGCGCTTTTTCTTTGAGGTAGTTCCCAAACGCCTCTCCACCCATGGACTTGCAAAGAGAATCGGGGTCCTCCCCTTCAGGCAAAGCCACAACGTTAACATTGAGCCCTTCTCCCAATAAAAGATCAATCCCCCTCAAGGAAGCCCGTATACCCGCAGCATCCCCATCGTACAAGACGGTTATGTTGTTGGAGAATTTGCGAATGAGCCGAATTTGACCCGGGGTGAGCGCTGTGCCACTGCTGGCCACGGCATTGCGAATGCCGGCCTGCCACAAGGTGATGACATCGGTGTACCCCTCGACCAAATAGGCATTGTCTTCTTTGCCAATCCCCTGCTTAGCCTCAAAAAGTCCGTATAGGAAATCGCTTTTTTTATAGAGTTCGGTTTCAGGCGAGTTGATGTACTTGGGCGAATTTTCGGTTTTGTCCATCTTTCGACCGGCAAACCCGACCATTTTCCCGCTGCTGCTTTTCAAGGGAAAAATCACCCTGCCTCGGTACATGTCGTACCATCCGCCTTTGTCACGCTGTTTGACCAAACCCGCTTCTTGCAAGCGCTCGGGTTTAAAGCCTTTGCTTTCAGCATCTTTCACCAGGGCATCCCAAGAGGCAGGGCTATAGCCCAAGCCCCAATACTGCCGAGTTTCTTGGGTGTAACCGCGCTCGTGAAAATAAGAGAGCGCCAGTGCACCGTCTTCTGTATCGTTGAGCTGTTGCTTGAAAAACCCCTGGGCATAGTCCAGCACCACCTGAAGGCCTTCGCGCTTGCGTTGAAGCTCCTGGTACTGGTCTTCGTCCATTTTATTCCCGACCTCAATCAGTTCAACACCGTATCGATCGGCCAGCTGCCGAGCCGCTTCGGCAAAGGTGATATTCTCAATTTCGCGAACAAATTGAATGGCATTTCCACCCTTGTTACAGCCGAAACATTTGAAAATACCCATCGAAGGGGTGACCGAAAACGACGGGGTTTTCTCGTCGTGAAAGGGGCACAATCCCGTGTAACGCGCCCCGGCTTTTTTCAGAGTCACGTAATCGCCTACCACCTGTTCGATGGACACGACACTGAGCAACTGATCCAGGGAGTTTTCGGTAATCACGCGCTTTTGCTAATTTTGGGGCAAGACAAGGCTGCAAAATAGCCGCCAATTGGACCAAAATCAAACCATGATCACAAAAAATCAATTGCAAGCAAGGGCCTTGGAGCTTCAGGCCAAACTGGTCGAGATTCGGCGCAAAATTCACCAAAATCCAGAGCTGTCCTTTTGCGAATTCGAAACAGCCCAACTGATCGAAACCTACTTGCAAGAGGAGTTGGGATTGAAAACGCAACGCCTGGCCAAAACCGGTGTAATCGCCCTCATTGAAGGGCAAAACCCAGCCTCGAAAGTCGTGGGTTTGAGGGCCGACATGGATGCCTTGCCCATT
This sequence comes from Bacteroidota bacterium, assembly GCA_030833525.1. Classification (GTDB taxonomy): domain Bacteria; phylum Bacteroidota; class Bacteroidia; order NS11-12g; family UBA955; genus JALRLA01. The sequence continues at coordinate 26,659 of JAURGZ010000003.1, forward strand.
GTCGAGGTGGAAGACGGACGGCCTTATCGTTCTCAAAACGAGGGAGTCATGCATGCCTGTGGTCACGACGTGCACAGCACTTGCTTGCTGGGCGTTGCCACCCTGCTCAGCGAACGCCGACAAGAGTTCTCGGGCACAGTCAAATTGGTTTTTCAGCCAGGTGAAGAAAAATTGCCGGGCGGGGCCTCCCTGCTCATCGAAGAAGGCGTTTTGGAGAACCCCAAAATCGATGCGATGATAGGCCAACATGTCATGCCGCGCATTCACACCGGCAAGACGGGATTTCGCCCAGGTCTATACATGGCTTCTACCGATGAAATCTACATTACCGTGCATGGAAAAGGCGGTCACGGAGCCATGCCCCAATATGCGATAGACCCCGTATTGATCAGCGCTCACCTGATTGTCGCCTTGCAGCAAATCGTATCGCGCAAAGCCGACCCCTCGGTTCCATCGGTGCTGAGTTTTGGAAAAGTCCAAGCTATGGGTGCAACCAATGTGATTCCCAACAAAGTGGAATTGGAAGGCACATTCAGAACCCTCAATGAAGAATGGCGAGTCGAGGCACATCGCCAAATTGAGAGCCTAGCCAAAGGATTGGTAGAAGGCATGGGCGGAAAAGTCGATGTTCGCATTTCAAAGGGCTATCCCTTCTTGCACAATCACGAAGATTTAACCCAAGACTGCCAAAACGATGCCCGGGAATATTTAGGGGAAGATCAAGTAGAAGATTTGGGCATTTGGATGGCAGCTGAAGATTTCTCCTACTACTCCCAAGAGACTCCTAGCTGTTTCTATCGCTTAGGTACATGGACCGAGTCCAAAAACACTGGATTCAGTGTGCACCACCCCTCGTTTGATGTCGATGAAGATTCCCTGCACGTGGGTGCTGGTCTGATGGCTTACATGGCTTTGAAAGAATTGGAGAGACCCAAACGGTCTTAGGCACCAATGGTATTGCAGAGGGCATCAATGGCAGCATCCCAAATGCTGGCAGCCATTTCCTCTTCCCCATCGTTGACAAATTCGGTAATGATGAGTTCTACATCACCCGTAATGTCGTCTTGATCGATTCGAAATTCCAAATACTCATTGGGGCTTGGAGAGCCTTCCATATTGAATTTCACGTATTTATTCGTGACGTTTCGAACCATCACGGCCTTGCTTTCGGTGCCGTCTTCCCACTTGAATTTGTATTTGGCGCCAGCCGCTACTTCCACGTGATCAGCAAACCAACTCTGCAAACCGGAGGGGGTAGAAATGTATTGATACAGAATGTTGGCTGAAGATCTCAGCGGATATTCCAGTTCCAGTTTCAGTCGATTGCTTTTCTTAGCGGCCATTATGGATTTGGGTTGTACTGCAAAAAAACCAATTCCAATCGAAAAACAAAATTTTCAAAAATTATCGTAGGTTATCTTTGTATGTATGGCGACTACTGTGTTTCAGCGTAGTTTGATTTTGGGACTTTCAATGGGATGCATGGCCATCTTGTTGGGCTCTGAAATAGGAGCCAGCGCCTGGATACAATTGCACGGAAGCCCCCATTTGGACCCTTGGGTCCAAGGCATATCTTGGTCGGGAGAATGGGCCCTTATGGCGCTAGCCATAGTGGGTCTTGGGTTTCACAATCGACATTGGGCCTTAGCGGGTCTCGTCGCCTATGCCATCGAATCGGCGCTGAGCCAAATCATCAAGCGCTGGCTGAATGGGCCGCGCCCCTTGCGCTTGCAAGCCTGGGAGATGCGCAGCATCGAAGGCGAGGTTTGGCAAGAGCAATTGGCCATGCCTTCGGGTCATACGGCAGCGGCCGTTTTAGCCCTGTGGATGCTCAGTCGACTTCCCCAAACCCAAGCCATGGGCTTGCAAATGCTTTTGGGGCTTTGGGCCCTGGCGGTGGGCTATAGCCGAATTTACCTGGGCCAGCACAGCCTGGATGATGTCATAGCCGGTGCCTGTTTGGGTATGGTAACCGGCCTCATCTTTGACCAAGTTCAAAAACGCGCATTCGACAAATCCCTCCTAAGTCCATGAAAAAGAGCCACACGCATTTTGGATTGAGCCTACTGACAGTGCTACTCCTGCTACCCGGCATGTTTCAGCTAGGCCTATTCGATTGGGATGAATTGAATTTCGCCGAATCTTCCCGCGAAATGCTGGAAAGCCAGCAATGGCTCTTTAACCAAATGCAGTTTGAACCCTTTTGGGAGAAACCTCCCTTGTTCAACTGGATGCAGGCGGCGTTTGCCTGGGCCTTGGGAACTCAAGACTGGGTCTTTCGATTGCCCAACTTATTGGCGGCCGTCATCGCCGTCAATCTGAGTTACCATATTGGATTTTCAATGGGCAAACGCATGTTGGGCAGCTTTTGGGCCTTGAGCACCTTGGCGACATTCGCCCCCTATTTTTACTGGAAATCGGGACTGATTGACCCCTGGTTCAATCTATTTTTAGTTGGGGCTATCTGGCAATGGTTCCAAATGGGACAGGCGCAGCGATTGGGGGATCGCCCTCACCGCCATTATACCTTTTCAGGCCTCTTGTTAGGCTTAGCCATTTTGACAAAAGGGCCGGTTGCCTTGCTGGTATTTGCCTTGGTAGTGCTGGTTGTGAGCTTCTCGTACAAACGCTGGAACGAACTCATTCATCCTGGGATTTTCGCGTTCGTTTTCGCGGTTTCCCTTCCCATTCTCGCTTGGCTACTGCCCCTGAGCATGACCCTGGGTTGGGAATTTCCCCTTCGTTTTTTAGGCTACCAATTGCACCTGGCAGGCGGGCAATTTGACTGGCATAACCAACCCTGGTTTTACCACAGTTTGGTGCTCTTTTTCCTCTGTTTCCCTTCATCGGGACTGGCCCTACCCTTTTTGTTCAATGCCAAGAACGACAGCCGCGACTTCGCGCTCTGGTTCCCTTACATGCGAAGCTTGTTTTGGGTAGTTCTGCTGCTTTTCTCGGTGGTTCAAACCAAAATCATTCATTATTCGAGCCTGTGTTGGTGGCCTCTCTCCTTCTTTGGGGCTTACAGCGTGTATTTGTGGCATACCAACCGCCGCAAATTGCCGGGCAGCCTGTATTTGGCCCTCTTCTTATCGGGTTTGGGTTTGGCGACGGCTTTGATCGCCGTACCCCTGCTCTGGGGATTCAAGCAAATACCCACTCCCTGGTTATTGAAGATGGATTTATTCAGTGCCAGCGTGGTTCGGTACGGCGAAACCTGGAGCTGGACCAGCCTCTTGCCTGGATTCCTCTTTTCCCTCTATTTCCTCTATTTCTTGTTCAGAGCCCTCATTCGCAAACCCTGGCACCCTGGCCTGTTGTATGGTTTGACAGCCGGAACGGCGGTTTTGTGCTCCTGGTTCCTGCTCAAACCGGCTGAAAAAGCCTTGCAAGCTCCCCTTCGAGCCGAAATTGAATCCCTGAGTGACAGAGGGGTTCGCTATGAACTTTGGGGATTCAAATCGTATGCATTGCCTTTCTGGGGCAATTGGACCCAAGATGATTGCATCGATAGTTTGCGATGGAATGATTCAGCGTTTTTCTCCGAATTAGAAAAGCAAGAGCAAGCTAAAAACAGCCATCCCATTCAATCGAATGGTTTTGCCCTATACCCCAGCCGAACAGCTCGAAACCGATATTTCCAAGATGGACCTTGTGAGCCCTTGATGTTCATCATCACCCGTGCCGACTTTAAGCCCGATTGGTACTTTCAGCAAAAATTCAAGGCCCTAAAACCCCTCGGGGGATATTGGCTTTGGAAAAGAACTTGTGAAGAAGTTCAGTAGCAAATCCCATTGTCATGCCCTAATATTGTCTGCGAACCTCGGTTCATTTTATGCAGAATAAGGAAACTTGCGTACTTATATCCGATTGGGAATTAGGAGCAGGCAAACAGGGAACCAGCAAAGGTCCTGAAGCTGTTATTCGCTTTACCCATAAGCGTGAATCTGATTTTTTTGAACGCCACACCGTTCAATACATTCGCCAAACTCAACTCTTTGATTTGGACGAACATGCCATGCCGTTTTTGAAAAATGGCCCGCAGTTGTACGAACACCAAAAACGCCTGTGCCAGTCGACATACGATTGCATAGAAGCAGACCGAAAAGTATTGCTACTATCAGGTGACCATTCCAATGCCATTGGAGGACTTAGCGGTTTGTGCAAGGCCAAAAAAGGTAAAAACGTGGGAGTCATCTGGATCGATGCTCACATGGATCTACACAGCCCCTACACCACCCCCAGCGGCAACGTTCACGGTATGTCCATGAATGCCATTGTAGGCGATGACAACATTGAATTTGCCAGCAATGCCATTGACGAAGAAAGTGCCAATACCTGGCAACTCATCAAGCAACTCAAGCATCAAGACGGCGAAAAAAACCGGGTAAAACCTGAACACATAGTCTACATTGGGGTTCGGGATTTTGAACGACAGGAAGAGGCTTTGATTCAAAAGCACGGAATACGCTGCTACTACCCCGAAGATTTAGCCGAAAGAGGAATGGCGAATATCTTGGAAGAAACGCTGGCTTATTTGCACGACTGCGATTATTTGTACGTGAGTTATGACGTAGACAGCATGGATCCTGGCATTTCCATAGGAACGGGCACGCCTGTCGAAAATGGGCTCAGTTTGGAGCAGGGTCAATTGGCCCTAAAAACGCTGTGGAATTGCCCCAAAACTCAGGTATTGGAAATCACTGAGGTCAATCCTACTTTGGAAATGGATAACGAAATGGCCAAAGCCGTAGCTTGGCTCATCGATCGTTCATTCGCTGGTTAAGAGAGATACCCATTTGGGCCGTAACTGTGCGGAATCCATTTTGGGTAAACACAACCCTATTCAGGAATATATTCAGAGGGCTTTGGGGGCATTTTCTTGCAACCAAGCAACGGTATCTACCCCATCGGCGAAGTCAAATAGACCCGGGCACTGGGCTTGACCAAAGGGAATTGCCATGTCCAATTCGGGCAACTGGGAAACCACGCATTGCCATTCGTCTTGCAGCTCAATCAATTGTTGGCGCAGGGAGTCAATATCCTTGTAAAATTCGTAATTCAACATGCCCACAGGAGCGTGCAGAGCTTCGCGTTCTTTCAACACCAGATAACCGGCGTCAATGTGAGGATCCAAGTTCATCAGCAGCAAGGCTTTGTGGTAATGGTAATTGTTGACGTATTTGTGATGCAAAGCCAGTCGATTGTAAACGGGCTCCCATACGGGCAATAGTTTCTCGAATGAATATCCCTGAGGCACATACAATTTGGAAACGCTGCGGCATCCCAACCCATAATAGGAAAAGACATCTTGGCCCAAGGCCAGCAATTCGGCGGGGCTCTCGTTTCCAGACAAGACCGCAATGCTGCTGCGATTGTGACGAATCAAATGCGGTATGTTTCGAAAAAAGTGGGCAAAATGCTGAGCGGTTTGGTTGTTCCCGGTGGCTATAGCCGCCTGTAAATCTTTCAACTGACTAGCCCATTCGATGCGATCGTTCCAAATGGAATCGAATTCAGCGGCTTTTTTCAGCCAAAATTGGGGAAGCTCTTCATCATCGCTCGAACGCTTCGCTATCACACGGTAACCGCTGAGAACGCCACAGATCAGATCGTGCATGCCTACCAAGGGCAAATTGCCGGCCATGATCACACCCAATCGCCCCTCATGAAGTTCAGACGAAGGGTATCGCTGCGCCCAAGCTTCTGCCATATTGAGGCCGGTGCTTGCCCTCCATTGGCTTAAACTCTGCGCTATGGAATCAGCATCAAACCAGCGATTTTTCGATTCGGCCAAAGACATGCAAGCTTGCCACTCGGGATCCTGTTCAAAGCCCACTAAGGCCTGGTGCAAAGCCATCATCGCTGATTTGACATCCATCATGCTGCAAATCTAGCCTGCTTGGCCATTACATTTGCGGTATGGCCCTAAGAAAGCTCCTGTTTGGCATCGCATGCCTCGGTTTTAGTTCCCTTGCTCAAGCGCAGAGTTTTAGCCGCTGGCACCTCGGTCCCGAAGCTGGACTGACGGTTTCACGCACCTACAGCGGAGACACCCTACCCGCAGCTTACAGCAGTCGAAACAAAACGGGGGCTTATTTCCAACTCAACACACAGTACAACCTCAGCCCAGCGGCGAGCGTTCAATTGGGAATTGGCTTGGTCAACAAAGGCTACAAAATCAACAACGACACCTTGAATCTCAATAGCGCGAGCTTGAGCCGAACCAGTGGGAGCTTGAACATCCCCATTGGATTGAGTTTGAGACAGTCGCTGAGCGGCAGTTCATTTCTAACCGAGAAATTTGGGGTTTCGGGTAATTTTCGCTTCAATACCAGCTCAGAAACTACCCTCAATGATCCCCGCGATACAGTGTTTCGAATTGCCGAGACGCCGGCCAAAGGGTTCATTCCCGCTTTTTACCTGGGTTTTGCCTTGGGCGGCACAGGGGAAAATGGCAACCGCTATGAATTTGGTGTGTTGTACCAACAAACCCTGAAGCAAGAGTCCAGTTTGAAAGTTGAATCTGGGGAGTTTTGGAGCCAGTCGTTTCCCCTGCAGTACCGCGGTGGTTTCGTGCAATTTCGCTTCACTTACTTGTTTGACTTGGAGAACTTCAAACGTTCAGACGAGTACTTTTATTGATTCTCATACAAATGGCTTTGTTAGATTAATCTAACTTATTAGATTTGTCTATCTACTATGGAAGCCATTGAATCCTTTTTCAGAGGCCTTTCCCCGCTCATGCAGGGATTTACGGCCGCTACATTCACCTGGCTTGTTACCGCCTTGGGCGCAGCCATGGTCTTTGTCATACCCTCGGTCAAGCGTGCGTTCATGGATACCCTCTTGGGATTCACGGGTGGGGTCATGCTGGCTGCCAGTTTTTGGTCTTTGCTAAACCCCGCGATTCAAATGGCTGAAAATGATTGGCCTTCTCATTATGCTTGGGTGCCTGTAGGCATTGGCTTCATGGCTGGCGCTTTGTTCATTTTTGCCTTGGACCAATGGTTGCCTCACTTGCACCTGAATGAACCCATGGAGAAAAGCGAAGGGGTTCAAACCAATTGGAGTCGCACCGTGCTGCTGGTTTTGGCCATCACCTTGCACAACATTCCCGAGGGCTTGGCCGTGGGTGTTGCTTTTGGAGCGGTTGCCGAAGGATTGCCGGGCGCCGACCTAGGCGCAGCCATAGCCTTGGCTATAGGCATTGGCATTCAAGATTTCCCCGAAGGTTTAGCCGTTTCACTTCCCTTGCGTCGGTTTGGCTTGTCAAAAGCAAAATCTTTTCTCTGGGGCCAACTCAGCGGTGCGGTTGAACCATTGGCTGCATTGCTCGGTGTCGGATTGGTGATGATTGCTGTACCTATACTCCCCTATGCCTTGGCATTTGCCGCCGGGGCCATGATTTACGTGGTGGTAGAGGAGGTCATTCCCGAGTCTCAAAAAGACGGACATACCGATAAAGCTACCTTGGGGTTGATGGTAGGCTTTTTAATCATGATGGCCTTGGATGTGGGGCTGGGTTAATGCACCCGATCGCCGCGAAGCTCCATGGATAGCATCAATTCAGCTTCGTAAGCCAACCATTCTTCCCAACGAGACTTCACCCGCTCAGCCGGGAAATAGGTACGTGCCAACTCCAAGAACAAGGTATAATGTCCCGCCTCTGAAACCATGAATTCATGGTAGAATTGACGCAGAGATTCATCGCTGCAATGCAAGCTAAGCAGTCGAAATCTCTCACAACTGCGGGCTTCGATCAAAGCGCATATCAGCAAATTTTCGAGCAGGTGGTCGTCTTTGCTACCCCCTTTTTTAATGAATTGCTGCAAGCCCATGACGTATTCGTCTTTTCGCTGCTTACCCAATTCAAAACCTCGCTTTTTGAGCTCCTTCAATACGCGGCGAAAATGGCCCCATTCTTCAGCCACAATGGGACTCACCTTATCGACCAGTTCGACCCTCTCTGAAAAACGAACAATCATTGAAATGCATTGAGTCGCAGCCTTTTGCTCACAAAAGGCGTGGTCAGTCAGAATGTCCTCGATGCTTTTCTCGGCGATATTCGCCCAGCGGGGATCGGTTGGCAACTTCAGCCCCAGCATGGCTTAGCAAGTTTCTATTTTGCTTACCCTGTTCTGATGGCGACCGCCTTCAAATTCAGCTTCTAAGTAAGCCATAACGATGGCCAACGCCTTTTCTTGGGACACAAAACGAGCTGGCAAACACAATACATTGGCATTGTTGTGCTGACGGGCCAAGGACCCCAATTCAGGTTCCCAGCACAAAGCAGCGCGAACGCCGCTGTGTTTGTTGGCCGTGATGCAAACGCCATTGCCAGAACCACAAACCAAAATACCCAGGTCGCTTTGCCCCGATTGAACTGCATCGGCTACCGCATGGGCAAAATCGGGATAGTCGCAACTTTCGCTGCTGTCTGGTCCCATGTCTTGCAATTCGTAACCTTTTTCCAATAGGCTGACGATGATTTCATTTTTCAATTCGAATCCGGCGTGATCCGAACCCAAGGCTATGTTCGATTTTTTCATGATTCTCTATTTTTCTCTACCCGTTTGGCCACTTGAATACCCACTACATAAAGGCCTAACAAGGGCAGGCCCAATAGCAGCTGGGAGAACATATCGGGAGAAGGCGTTGCGATGCCCGCGATGACGAAAACCACCACGGCGGCATATCGCCAGTATTTGATTAAAAACTCGGAGCTCACCATGCCAATTCTGGCCAGCACGTAAATCAACACGGGCAGTTCAAAGACCAATCCCGTTGCCAAACTCATGAAGGAAACAAAACCCGTAACACTGCTGATGGTGATGATGTTTTGAATTTGATCATTCAAGGTGTAACCCAACAAAAAATTAGTGGCCAAAGGCACCAATAAGAAGTAGGAAAAGAAAACACCCGCAAAAAAGAGCAAACTCACCACAAAGAGCGATCGGCGAGTTTTGTTGATCTCTTTTTGACTCAGCGCGGGCTTGACAAACAACCAAAGTTGCTGAACCACCACGGGAAACGCAGCTACAAACCCGAGGGTAAAAGACATTTTAAAAGCCGAAATAAACTGCCCCTGAATCTGTTGAGACTGCATCACCAAGGCGGGAGGAGTCCAACAAAGGGCATCAGACCCCAAAAAAAAGTGACCGGCTTTGCAAAAGAACTCGTAACCCCAGAATCCTGGAGTAAAGGGACCCAATACAACTACCTCAAAGATGTCCTCAATGAAAATGAAAGCAGCAATAGAACCTATCAAAACCGCTGCCGCCATGCGCACCAATCGTTTGCGCAATTCATCGACATGATCGAAAAAACCCATGGTCTTTTCGTGCGGAAACAATTCTTCGGGCTGATCGAGCGGCATAGGTAGCTTACATCAACATTCCACCGCAGACCGACAAGGTCTGGCCAGTGATGTAGGTACTCAAATCTGAAGCCAAGAACAAGCAAGCGTTAGCCACATCGGTGGTTTCGCCCGCGCGCTTCAAAGGAATGGTATCGGCCCAACCCTTTTTCACCGCCTCATCGAGTTCAGCGGTCATCTCGGTCTCAATGAAACCCGGGGCTACCGCGTTGCAGCGAATGCCGCGAGAGCCAACCTCTTTGGCGACTGACTTGGTGAAACCAATCATACCCGCTTTGGAAGCCGAGTAGTTGGCTTGACCGGCATTTCCCATAACCCCTACAACCGAAGTCATGTTGATGATGGAACCGGCGCGGTTACCCAAAAAGTGGCGCAAAAAGGCTTTGGTCAAATTGAAGGCACTTTTGAGATTGGTATTGATCACTTCATCCCACTGTTCTTCGTTCATGCGCATCAACAACGTGTCGCGGGTTATTCCCGCATTGTTGATCAGAATATCAACCTTGCCAAAATCGGCTAACACCTCTTGAGCCAAGGCTTCGCTTTGAGCAAAATCAGCGGCATTGCTCTGATACCCCTTGGCTTTGATGCCATATTGATTGGTCAATTCAGCTTCAAATGCTCGTGCTTTTTCTACCGAAGAGGCGAAGGTGAAGGCCACGTTGCAGCCATTTTGGGCGAACAATTCAGCAATTCCTTTGCCGATTCCTCGAGATGCTCCCGTAATCAGAGCCGTTTTTCCACTAAGCATGGGGCGAAATAAGAACCTGAAATCCAAAGTTCAAACTACCGGCATTGCCTATTTTCGCACAGAATGGCTTCTTTTCTCGACATGGGTATCGAATTTCTCAAAGGCGTGGGCCCTCAAAAAGCCGAGGCACTGCGATTGGAATTGAACATACACAACCTGGGAGACCTCATCAGCCATTACCCCTTTCGCCACGAAGATCGCAGCCGAATCTATACCGTTTCAGAACTGAGCAGCGAACAGGTGCAAGTTCAATTGCAAGGACACGTATTTCTCAAAGGAGTCATAGGACAAGGGCAAGGGCGGCGCTTGACCGCTTTGTTTAGAGACGAAACTGGGGAGATCGAATTGGTCTGGTTCAAAGGGATTGCATTCTTGGAAAAATCGATCAAAAACGGGGCACTTTATCGCGTCAATGGACGAATGAGCCTATTCAAGGGCAAGGCCAACATGGCACACCCAGAGTTGGATTGGGTTGACCCTAATGCAGCCAGCCAGAAGGTTCAACGTTCACTGGTACCCGTATATCCGCTGACAGATGGAATGCGCCGCCGGCGTTTGGACAATCGTTTCATGGCTCAATTGACCTTAACCGCGGTCAGCCACCCGGATTTCGCCGTACCCGAAAATCTCCCTACAGCCATACTCGAGAAATTCAAACTACCCAGCCGCACCGAGGCCCTACGCGAATTGCATGCGCCTCAACACATCGACCGATTGGAAAAGGCCAAAAACAGACTCAAGTTCGAAGAGCTGTTTTACCTTCAAATGCGCCATTTAATGGTCAAAGGCAACCGGCAGCGCAGCTTTCCAGGCATTCGATTCGACCGCGTAGGCGACCTTTTCAACACCTTTTACCAGAAGCACCTTCCCTTTGCCTTAACCGGCGCCCAGAAGCGGGTAATGAAAGAAATTCGGGTAGACATGAACAGCGGCAAACAAATGAACCGCCTGCTTCAAGGAGATGTAGGGTCAGGCAAAACCATGGTTGCTCTTTTGACAGCCTTGATTGCCATGGATAACCAATACCAGGTGGCTTTGATGGCCCCCACCGAGATCTTGGCTACTCAGCATTTTCAAAGCCTTCAAGAAGCGCTGGGATTGATGCCCGTTCGTTTGCACTTGCTTACGGGAAGCAGCAGCAAGAAACAACGCGAAACCATACTCAGCGAAGCCGCTGACGGGCGCTTGCAGCTTTTGATTGGAACCCACGCCTTGTTGGAAGACCAGGTACAATTCCAGAATCTGGGTTTGGTCATTGTCGATGAACAACACCGATTTGGCGTAGCCCAACGTGCCAAACTTTGGAAAAAAGGGCAGCAAACTCCCCACGTGTTGGTCATGACGGCCACGCCCATACCCCGAACCTTGGCCATGACCCTTTATGGGGATTTGGATGTCAGTGTCATCGATGAATTGCCCCAAGGCAGAAAGCCCATTCAAACCGCCTTGAGAAGCATAGGAAATCGAGCCATTGTGATGGATTTTCTCAAAAAAGAAATTGCCCTGGGCCGTCAAGTCTATTATGTATTCCCCCTGATAGAAGACAGCGATAAATTGGAGTTGCAAAGCTTGATGAGCGGCTATGAAACCGTGACCCAATACCTGCCCACCCCCCAGTACAAATACAGCCTGGTACACGGACGCATGAAGCCCGAAGAAAAGGAGTCAGAAATGCAAAAGTTCAAGAAAGGCCAAAGCGACATCATGGTAGCCACTACCGTCATTGAAGTGGGGGTAAACGTACCCAACGCCTCGGTCATGGTCATTGAAAACGCTGAGCGATTCGGATTGTCTCAGTTGCATCAGTTGCGCGGTCGCGTAGGTCGCGGGGCCGAACAGAGCTATTGCATTTTGCTTTCGGGGCACAAATTGTCTGAAAACGGACGTCGACGTCTGGAAACCATGGTGGCGACCAACGACGGATTTGAAATTGCCAAAGTAGACTTGGAGCTGAGAGGTCCAGGGGAAATTGACGGCACGCGGCAAAGCGGCATTTTGGACCTCAAACTGGCTGATATTCGAGCCGATGAAGCCATTTTGATTGCCGCCCGAACAGAAGCGCAAGCTTGGCTGGCGCAAGATGAACTGCTTATGCTCCCCAGCAGTGCTCCCATTCGCCTAGAATTGGCCCGCAGTCCCCATCGCACCTTGTGGAGCAAGATTTCCTAAAGAATTACTAGGAGGCATTGGCTGAGTAAGCGTAAATTCACGGCAGCAATGGGCTCTCGTGCAAAATTGTTTTCAGAAGTAGGGAGATTCGTGTTGTTTATGCAGCGCGTTCTTCGCAAACCGACGCGCGGTCGCATGTTCTGGCGCTCCCTGATGTACGAAATGAATCTGATTGGAGTCGATTCTTTGGTCATCGTCATTCTCATTTCCTTGTTTACGGGAGCGGTTTCTACCATTCAAACCGCTGTTCAGTTGACGGCCGAAGGAGGCATTTTACCCCCTGATATATTCCCCATGGAAGTCGTGGGATCAGTGGTGGGAAACGGCTCATTGCTGGAGTTCGCCCCTACCATTACCTGCTTGGTATTGGCGGGAAAAGTAGGTGCCAACATTGCATCTGAAATCGGCAACATGAAGGTAACGGAGCAAATTGATGCCTATGAAGTCATGGGCATCAATGCCGCAAACTTCGTGAGCTTGCCCAAAATTCTGGCGGGATTAATCATGATACCCTGCTTGATCGTGCTGGCCAACTTCTTGCTTCTCTATGGCGGAGTCATCGCCTGCAAAGCCACGGGAATGCTCACCGTCGATGAATTCGTCACGGGAATACGTTCCAGTTTCACCCCTTTGTATTTGCGATTGATGCTCATCAAGAGCTTCGTATTTGCTTTTATCATCACAGCCTTGGCTTCCTTTGAAGGGTATTACACCGAAGGGGGCGCCTTGGAGGTGGGTGAAGCCGGCACGCGCGCCGTCACCCGCATTTGCGTCTTCATTTTGTTTTTTGACCTCATCATAGCCCAGCTCTTCTTGTAATGATCAAACTCGAAAACATTCACAAGTATTTTGGCGACCGGCATGTTCTGAAAGGAATCAATGCCACCTTCAATCCTGGGCAGGTCAATTTGATCATTGGGGCCAGCGGCGGCGGCAAAAGTGTCACCCTCAAATGCATGGTGGGCTTGGAAGAGCCCGATGCTGGCACCATTTGGTTCGGAGACCGAGACTTTCACCATTTGGATTATGCAGGAAAACAACTCGTTCGACGCGAAATTGGAATGCTCTTTCAGGGAACTGCTCTGTTTGATTCCTTGACCGTAGAGGAAAACGTAGCCTTCCCTTTGCGCATGTTTTCGGCCATGAACGAAGCCGAAATCAAAGACCGCGTCAACCACTGTCTAGAACGGGTCAACCTACCTGGAGTGAATGCCAAGTTCCCAGGGGAAATCTCAGGGGGAATGAAAAAACGGGTTGGAATTGCCCGGGCCATTGCCATGGATATTCAATACCTGTTCTGCGATGAACCCAATTCTGGACTAGATCCCTTAACCAGTCGAGTCATTGACGAGCTGCTACTTGAGATTACCCACGAGTACGGCATCACAACCGTTATCAATTCCCATGATATGAAAACCGTGTTGGACATAGGCGAAACCATTGTGTTCATGTACCAAGGCGAAATCAAATGGGAAGGCAGCGGCAAGGAAGTGAGCCACGGCCGCAAACACGTTCCTGAATTGGACGAATTTTTCAAGGCTTCTTTTTAAGCACTCGCTTCAAAACCAAACGGTTAGCGGGGTCATTTCCCAGGTTCAAGATCGAGTTGTGCATCAGACGCACGCTTTTGTCGTAATACAACACCAAAACTGCGACGTCTTGCAACAGCCATTCATTGGCTTGTTTGATCCATGCTTGACGATTTCCCGCCATAGAACTGTTGTATTTCAAGCCTGATATTTGCTCGTACAAGGCATCGAAATTCGGGTTGTGGTATTGGGAATAATTGGGCCCATCGGGGAATCGATACGCGCCATAATAGCAACTCAGGTAATTTTCGGCATCGGGGTAATCAGCGATCCAAGAACCCCGGTACAACTGAAGATCCCCTTGGTTGCGTTTTTGCCGCAACATGGCTCCCGATTCCATTTGCACGCTGACTATTACCCCCAAATCCTGCCAAGCCTTTTGCAGAAAAATAGCCATGTCCAAGTAGTCTGAGGTGGTCGTCAATTGCAGGGTTTCACCGCGGTAAGCTGAACTTTTCAGGACTTTTCGGGCCGCTTGCATGGAAAAAGTATCCCTAAGGTCTGGTTCTCCCTGCCTCAATGCAGGAGGAACAAAACCGGTTTCACCGGGGTCGCCTACCCCATTTCTCAAGAAGCGAACCAGGCCTCGACGATCGATCGACAAGGAAAGGGCTCGACGAAAGGCCCTGTCCTTCAATACGGCTGAGCCGCTTTCTGAAAAGTTGAAAGCGATGAATTCTGTATTCAAAAACGGGGTCAGCAGGGCCTTGAACTGGTGCTGATAGCGTTCATTCAATTGACCGTTTTTGTCAAACAACTCATCTTTGATGGAATTTTCCAACCCATTGAAAAAGTCATATTTCCCGCTCACAAACTGCATGAAAGCCGTTTGTTTGTTTTTAACAAAATCGACATTGACGGCCTCTAGATAAGGCAATCGCTGTTCACCCTCCCACTCGAAATAATGGGGATTTTTACGCATGACCATGCGCACCTCTTGCTCCCAGCGCTTGAGAAAAAAAGGCCCTGTGCCGCAGGCATGACGAGCCAAATATGCTTTGTCTTTTTGCGCCCATTCGCTAGGCAACACCGAAGCGAAACTCATCGAGAGCAAGGATAAAAATGCCGGAAAAGGGCGATTCAAACTAATTTGTACGGTACTGTCGTCGAGAGCCTGAAAAGATTGAGGCCCATTTACTTTATCCACAAAAATCCAGGCCCCAGGTGAGGCCACTTTGGGATCAATCAAACGTTGAAATGAGGCCACCACATCGCTAGCAGTCAGCCATTTAAACACTTTGCCTTGCTCAGAGCAAAAGACCGCATCGGAGCGCAAATGAAAGCGATATTGCAGGCCATCTGAGCTGAGTTCCCAAGAACGGGCTAGAGCCGGTTGCACGGCCAGCGTGGAGTCTAGCTCAACCAAGCCGTTAAACAGTTGGCTGACAATCCACAATTCACTCTGACTCTTGGCAAAAGCGGGATCCAAGGTATTGACAGAGGCATCTTCATTGTAGCGAAAAACCTGGGCCTCTGATACATTATCCACATTTTCACAGGCAGATATACCCAAAACGATGTAGAAAAGTGCTGCACCAAAAATCAGCCGAAAATGCCCCAGCATTCTATTTTTGAATCTTGGCCTAAACAACCCATGAAGACGACTTATTACGGACACGCTTGTTTTGAATTGGAGTACGGAGGCAAAAGTATGCTTTTCGATCCGTTCATTCGGCCCAATCCATTGGCCGCGAGCATCGATGTTAGTTCGTTGAGTCCTGATTTTCTCTTCTTGAGCCACGGCCATGAAGATCACGTAGCCGATGCCGTAGAGATCGCCTTGCAAAGTCAGGCTCAATGCGTATCCATCTACGAAATTCACGCCTGGTTAACCAGTCAAGGTGTCAGCAACAGCCACCCCATGAACGTTGGTGGTATGTGGTCGTTTGGAGATGTGAACGTCAACATGGTTCCCGCCCTGCACTCCAGCTCCTTGCCCAACGGCCAATATGCAGGCCTGGCTACCGGCTTTGTTCTCTCACATCCGGCTGAACCTGCTGTTTATTATGCGGGAGACACGGCCTTGTTCGGCGATATGGCCTTGATAGGTCAACGACAAGCCATCGATATTGCATTGCTGCCCATTGGAGGGAATTTCACCATGGACGTTCGAGATGCGATCGAAGCCGCCAAACTCCTTCAGACAACCCGGGTCATAGGCATGCACTTTGACACCTTTGGGTACATTAGAATCGATCAACACGCCGCGGTTGCGCAATTTGCTCAGGCCGGCATAAACTTGGAATTATTTGCAATTGGGGAAACCCGCTAATACAGACACAATGGGAAAAATTATCGCTTTGGCCAACCAAAAAGGTGGCGTAGGAAAAACCACATCAGCCATCAATTTGGCGGCTTCTTTGGCCGTTTTGGAACACAAAACCTTGTTGGTAGATGCCGACCCTCAAGCCAACGCTACTTCAGGCGTAGGTATGGATCCCAAGAATGTCAAATTGGGTCTCTACGATTGCATGGTGCAGGAAATTCACCCCAAAGACGTCATTCAATCAACCGAAACCCCCTACTTGGACTTGCTTCCTTCGAACATCGATTTGGTGGGTGCTGAAATCGAACTTTTGGATATTCCCAACCGAGAGCGCATCATGGACGGCGTTTTGAAAAGCATCAAAAACCAATACGATTTCATCATCATCGATTGTTCCCCTTCCCTGGGCTTGATAACTACCAATGCCCTAGTAGCGGCTGATTCGGTCATCATTCCCGTTCAATGCGAATATTTTGCTTTAGAGGGATTGGGTAAATTATTGAATACCATCAAGATAATTCAAAACAATTTGAATCGACAACTGGAGATCGAAGGCATATTGCTCACCATGTACGATAGCCGTTTGCGTTTGTGCAACTCAGTGGTTGAAGATGTCAAAACCCATTTTCAAGACATGGTATTCGACTGCATCATTCAGCGCAATACCAAGCTTGGTGAAGCGCCTAGTTTCGGAGTACCTGTCATTTACCACGATGCTGACAGCCGAGGATCGATCAATTACTTGAATTTAGCCAAGGAGATATTGGTTAAAAATGGCAAAATTTCTGCCGAGGAAGGAGCCAGCGCATGAGCCAAGCTGCCAGAAAAAAAGGCATGGGCCGAGGTTTGAGCGCCTTGTTGAGCGACGCTGAAGTAGATGCCACCAGCAGAGACGGCGTTAGCATTGGATCCGTCGCCTTGATCCCCTTGGCGAATCTGGAAGCCAACCCTTTCCAACCCCGCACTGAATTCAATGCTGAATTGCTGGAAGAACTTCGCCAAAGCATCAGCATTCACGGGGTGATTCAACCCATTACTGTGCGCAAAATGGGCTACGACAAGTACCAGCTCATTTCTGGGGAACGGCGCACCCGAGCTGCCATGATGGCCGGCTTGACGCAAATCCCGGCTTACATTCGGGTAGCCAACGATCAAGAAATGCTGGAAATCGCGCTGATTGAGAACATTCAGCGCAGCGATTTGAATGCCATCGATGTGGCCGTGAGTTACCATCGCTTGATCGAAGAGTGCGACATCAGCCAAGATGAATTGGGAGAACGCGTGGGCAAAGACCGTACTACTGTCAACAACTACCTGCGCCTTTTGAAACTACCCGATGAAATCCAGTTGGGAATCAAGTCAGGCAAAGTCAGCATGGGTCAAGCCCGAGCCATCATCAACATTCCACATCAGCAGCAGCAATTGGAGCTGTATCAGCATATCATTGCCAACAACCTTTCGGTGCGCGATGTTGAAGCCTTGGCCAAACGAGTGAAATCGGGAATGGGCGATTATAACCCCGGCATGGGCACAGACTGGGACCCCGAAATTGACCGCATCATGGAAGCCTTCCATCAGCGCTTGCGCGCTGCCGTTCACCTGAAAAATGGTTCACGTGGAGGTGGGAAAATCGTCATCAGCTACAAAAACCGCGAAGATTTGGTTCGCATTCTCTCCCGCATTCCCGAGTGATGAAAGCCCCAGCGCTGTTGGCTTTGCTTTGTTTGGGCTGCTCGATTGCAAAAGCTCAAATGCCCATGGGACAAGGCGCTGCCGAACCCAAAACCGACAGTGCACAGGTCAAAGGCGAGGGGGGAATTCAAGGTGCTGGGCTCGAACTTCAGCGCAACAGCACACCGCCCATGAAGAGCTCGGAAAATACCGAGATTTCAAGCGCTGCGCTTGAACCCAAGATACACTCTCCCAAAACCGCTAGCCTATTGTCGCTGGCTTGCCCGGGATTGGGACAGCTCTATAACCGAAAATACTGGAAAGCCCCCCTGGTTTGGGGAGCATTGGGCGGGGCTGCCTATTTCATGGTAGAAAATCGCCGATTGATGCGGGACATGAACACCCAATTCACGGCCTTATATGCATCTGGATCAGCTCCCACTGCCGCACAGATCGAAGAGCGTGACCGCTACCGAGGCAACCGAGATTTGGCCATTTTGGTTGGCACGGGCATTTATGCCCTTCAAATCATTGATGCTACTGTCGATGCTCATTTTTTCCGTTTTGACATCAACCAAGACCTGAGTTTGTCGGGTGGTCTCAGTCAAGCCCGCCTTTGTTATCGTTTTTAATATGGACCGATTGACACAAATTCTCGCTTTTTTAGAGGAGCAGCCATCTGATTCTTTCTTGCGCTATGCCTTAGCCCAAGAATATGCCAAACGAGAAGATTACGTGCAAGCCGAAGCCCAGTACCGGCTTTTATTGAACCAAGACCCTTCCTATTTGGCCACCTATTATCATTTGGCCGTATTGTTGCGCGCGCAAGCGCGCACCGAGGAAGCCAAAGATCTATTGGACGATGGCATTGATAGAGCCAAAGCCCAACGCGAGCAACACGCTTTGAGCGAGATGCAAAGCCTACGCTTGGAAATGGAATACGAAGACGAATAAAAAAAGCCCCGAATCGGGGCCTTTTTTTTGAGTCTAATCAAGCAGGCTTAGTCGCGGCTTTGGAGTTTGGCCAACAAGCGCAAAATCTCCAAGTACAACCAAACCAAGGTCATCAACAGCGCCACACCGCTGAACCACTCCATGTATTTGGGGGCTCCGGCCTGAGACTGCTGCTCAATGAAAGAAAAGTCCAAAATCAGATTGAAGGCGGCAATGCCGGCAATCAAAGCAGAAAGACCAATCGACATGGGGCTGTTGCCGTAGTAGAACGATTCTACACCGAAGAAGCCCATGATCATGGTGATCAAGTAAAACACTCCTACACCCATGGTAGCAAACACAATGACTTTGGTAAACATGGGGGTAGCGCGAAGCAATCCGCTTCGGTAAGCCAACAGCATACCGGCAAACACCAGCAGTGTGATGCCAATGGCGTTCATGACAATGCCCTCATAAGCCGATTCAAAAATCAGCGAAATGGCTCCTAAGAAGAGGCCTTGAGCGGCGGCATACACAGGCGCCAAATAAGGAGACCAAGACTTTTTGAACATCATGACCAGGCTGCTCACAAGGCCAATGATCATACCGGCCATGGCATAGCCCATGAGGCCATTGTTGACGGCATAGTCCAAATAACCGGCTCCGCCCATTTTGAACCACAACCAAGCGGCTGGAGCCAATAAGGTAGCGAACAGAAGAATGGATTTGTTGATGGTGCCGTTCAAAGTCATCACACCTTGATCGGTGTAATCGGTACGGCTCGCCGAGAAGGCTTTTTCAGAAAACAAAGGATTCGACATAGTCTATGAGTTGTTGTTGATTCAATGATACTACAAAAATTGCGCTTGTGTTAGCGAAGCAGATGAAGGGTCCCTTTGGTTTGATAAACGCGCCCCCTGAAATCGCTGTAATCTACCACCCAAACATAAACCCCTTCGGGTTGTGCTTGGCCTTGATAGGAACCATCCCAACCCTGCAGAGGGTCCTCTCCTTCCCACAGCTTTTCTCCCCAACGGGAGTAAATGCGCATTCGGTAGGTTTTCAAGCCCCCCGAAACCGGCACAAACTGATCGTTTCTCCCGTTAGCGTCGGGGGTAAAGGCATTGGGTATGAACAACAAGGGTTCGAAATTGAGCTCCAAATCGTTGCTCCAAGAAACGCGGCTGCCGCCCAATTCATAAGCTTTGATGCGGTATTTATGGCTGTAACCGTCTTGGCCGTTATCGTAATTGGCTTGGCTGGGTGCGGCGAACTGGTCGTAAAGCACATAGTTGGGGCTTCCATCCAAACTGCGGTATAACTCGTAGCGTTCTACCCCGTTGGCCCAGCCCAGGTAAGGACTGAACTGGATGCTGGCGCTCAATGCACCCACTTTATCGCCTGTTAAGAGCACGCTCGTATGAACCTGGCTATACAAGGTATCGCCACAAGCATTGATCGTAGCTACACGATAATCGTAGGCAAACGCATCAGGGCTTGCGCTGATGTCTTGATAATCGGTGGTATTGGCCGGGAGCTGAGCAATGGTTTGGAAGGCACTCGTGCCTGCGGGGCGGCGTTGCGCAAACAGGCCACTTTGGTTGTAAGGAGCATTGAGCAAAGTCATGCTTACCCAAATGCTGGCATCATTGCCGGGAGGTGCATTCACGCTCACCACCTGGCATTCGATGCTGGGGTTATCGACATACACATTGCGCACGACTGGGTCGCCGAGGCAACCAAATTGGCTGATTTCTTGCACCTCGAGGCGGCCGGTTTGGCCCAACTGCCATTGCACGGTACCGCTGGAATTGGTTCCCGGATTTTGCACCCAAGTACCACCGGTCAACTGCCAATTGAACTGACTGCCTGGCAGGCCGTTGATTCGATATGGAACGGGACCCAAGTTGGGGTAACACACAAAACTGTCACCGAGAATTTCGTCTGCCGTAGGCTTCGGATGTATGACAATGTTCTGATCTCCCCAAGGCCCCACACAACCAAAGGGGCTAGTTTCTTGGGCTTGAATCAAATATGAGCCCGATTGAGAAAGCGATAAGGCGATTTTGTTAGTCCCCTGACCGGTGAAAGCCAATCCGTTTGATACTTTCCACTCCCAGGTAGATCCAGGAAAGCCTGACGTCGAAAAATCAGCCGTTCCTTGGGGTTTTTGGCAATGTTCATCCAAACCCGAAATAAGGGGCTTTGGCGGCACGGGATGCACCATCACCTTCAATTGGGTCACGGGGCTCAAACAAGGCAAATTGCTAACAGGATCCCAAGCCTGAGCTTGAACCGCCACCCATCCGTTGACAGCAGAGGGCCAATTGCTCGAGACTTGAGCTGTGTTGGTAGGCCCGTTCCAAGTACCCCCCGAAAGGGTCCAAGCATAAGACTCCCCGCTGACAGGCTTGACGCTGTGCAAAATATTGGTTGCACCGGCACATAGCGAGGTGTCGCCCACGGGCATTTGCCCCTTGAGGGCGTGGTTTTTCACAACATCGAGCTTGGCTGAATCCAAGCAACCGAAACGGTCCAATACCCAAACTTTGACCCAGGCATTTCCTGCTCCACCCCAGTCGACTCGCAGCAGGGTATCGCCTTTGACTTGGGAACCCGTTGCACCGCTTACCGCCCAGGTATAGGTTCCCTTCCAAGATTTAGGACTCAGGGTGTAATCGATATTTTTATTATTGGGACAAACAGAAGTAGGACCACTGATGATGGGGGCTGCCGCATCGCTTGTTACGAACCACAGGGTATCTGCTTTGCTGGTGCAACGCGTGGGCCCATCATAGGTATAATAGCGCAGAAAATGGACTCCCTTGCTTTTGGCTGTCAAGGTTAAGAAGTCGACCCACAGGGTCCCAATGACCAAATCAGGGCTGGTCCAAAAACTACCATCGGTATTTGCAGGCAATGCAAAACGAATCGTATCGATGGCATTCACGCACAAAGTATCAGATTCGAAGAAAATCTTCATTTGAGGGGGCGCAGGTTTCAGTGCCACATCCAAACTCACCTCAGCTTCGCAGCCGTACTGACTGGTGATTTTCAGTGTCAATTTCCCCGATGAACCACTGCCCCAAACCACCTCTAAAAGGGTGTCGCCGTAATTGTTCCCTGATGTATTTCCAGACAGCGTCCACGCATAGCTGTGGCCTGCAATGGGTTTGATGTAATAACGCGCAAAAGCATTTTGGCACGTGGTCGAGGGGCCCTGAATGGTTTCTTCGGGCTTGAAGGGCTTGACCTTGATCAACACGTTTTCGTTGATGAACTTCGACGGGCAACCGTTGTCAAAAGCTTCAAAAGTCACACGAAACGTATCGACAGTATTGATGCCGCAGTCGGGAGTCCAGCAGAAGGTAGAAGTCACTTCGCGTTTGGCGCTGTTTTGGGTGGGGTTCAAGGTCGCCTTAGTGCCCTTGTAACCGTTGGTGCCGCTGATGATTTCGGCGTAGGCCTGCAGCGTCACGGCTTGGCCTGTATCGACATCGTCATAGGCCGTTATTTTCGTGCAGAAGGGCTCCCCTTCTTCGATTTCCCAATAACGAGAACCTTCTTCGTATTTCAACTTAGGCTTGGCATTCGGCTGGCAATTGATGACCAGGATCTGCAAATCCAATCGAACCGTGGATATGGCTTGACCGTTTCGCCACTCAGTGACTTCGACCGCCACCGCATAGCGACCCGTTGCCGGGGACATGTAGGTGGTCAAACCGTTGTAAGCATCTACACGGGCATAGCCCAAATTCCCAAAAGGTTTGGTTGCCGAAAAGCCAGGGTTGTAGTCCACGTCGGGAACGGCCTCCATGGGGTCGGCGCAGGTTTTCAAATCGGGAGAACTCAAACTGGCTCCCTGCCAAGGAGTAACCAGTTTGTAGGAAAGCGAATCCCCGTCAGGATCCAAAGCACGATTTCGAATGGTGATGGTATCGCCTACGCAGATGAACGGAACGGGTACATCCAGGAAGTAGGGCGATGAATTTTGTATGGTACCGGGGGGAATGACTCCGTAATAGGTTTGGCCTTGATAGGCGGTACCCCCATTGTCCTTGAGGTTGGTCTGGGTATTGCGGCAACAGCGCTCCCATTTGAGTATCCAACCGCTGTTGCTGCGGGGCACTGAGATATTGGTTTGGTAAATGCCTTGTTCCAAGCAAGTTTGTACCACTTCGGGGCAATTGGTGTTGCCCACGGGTTTGACTTTGCTTTTGGATAAGAGCTTGACGGTCTTGGATTGGTATAATTTCTTGGCACCATCGTAAATGCATAAACCAATCTCTGCATCAAAGGGGACCTCGTTGTTCGTGCCATCTTTGGAACAATCGCGGTATGCGTAAATGGTAACCCGGTATTGGGTCGCGCTACCGTTATCGCTCAACCATTGGTAGGTCAAGAAACCGCCCACCAAATGCGAAGCCATGGCCGTTGAAGCAACTAACCAAAGCATGAGAGATAGGACAATTCTTCGCGCGCGCATGAGGGACTATCTAAATAGACAAAAATTGTGCCCAAAAAGTTGCGTGGGGCGCGCATTTTCCTGCATTTGGCTATTTTCGTGGGCATGATCTACAAGGCCGATTGCCTTCATTTTTTGGGCCACATTCCCTGTAAACCACACAAAGACAAGGGATACCACTGCGAAAACTGCCCGGCCTATGCGCCCATAGAAAAGCGCATTTTGATCATCAAACTGGGAGCCATGGGCGATGTCATTCGCACTACACCCCTGATTACGCGGTATAAAAAGCTGTATCCGCAGGCGAAATTCACTTGGATCACCCTATACCCCGACATTCTGCCAAAAGGGCAGATACACGAAGTGTACAAGTTGGGAATCGAAGCAGCCTTGTATGTACAGAATACCGAGTGGGACATAGCCATCAACCTGGATAAGGAAAAGGAGGCCGCCGGCTTGTTGGCCATGGTTAGCGCCAAAGAGAAATACGGGTTCATCTTGAAAGATGGCGCTACGCAGCCCGTCAATGCGCTGGCTCAGCACAAATTCGACACCGGTTTGTTCGATGATGTTTCCCAAGCCAACACCAAAAATTACTGCACGGAAATTTTCGAAATCTGCGGTCTCGAATACCAGGGGGAACCTTATTTGCTCGACAACCACGCAGACAAAGGGTATGCCTGGAACATGCCTCGCGGCAAGGGTTTGATTGGCTTAAACACAGGCTGTGGAGATCGTTGGACCACCCGCCTCTGGAGCATTGAACACTGGGCCAAACTGGCCTCTCAATTGCGATCCGAGGGCTTTGGAGTGGTATTGCTAGGTGGGGCTCAAGAACACGAACGCAACCTCGCCATTCAGGCCGGGAGCGGAGTAGATTACCCGGGCCATTTCTCTTTGAGTCAATTCATTAACCAAATCGACCAATGCGACTTGGTGGTCACTCAGGTCACCATGGGCATGCACTTAACCTTGGGATTGGGCAAGAAAATCGTGTTGATGAACAACATCTTCAATTCCAACGAATTTGACTTGTTCGGAAAGGGCGAAATCATACAGCCTCCCAAGGCCTGCAAATGTTTCTACCGAGGCAGCTGTGTCGATGGGCTTTCCTGCATGGAAACCCTTGATCCCGAGACGGTTGCTGCAGCCGTTCACAGGGTTTGGGAATTGTAATTCTCCCCTATTGGATTTTCGAAGCCGAATCGGCTATATTTGCACCCTCAATTGGCGAGGTAGCTCAGTTGGTTAGAGCGTAGGATTCATAACCCTAAGGTCGGCGGTTCAATTCCGCTCCTCGCTACAAACGAAAACCCGGTTTACCGGGTTTTTTTATGCCCTTTTCAAACAACAAATGCCGCCTCTTTTGGCTGCGCCACCCCGCTTGGCTTTTGTACTCCACAAAGCAGATTTTCAAATCAGCTTGGCTCTCGTATTCCACCAAGAATACCTTTTTATCAGCCTGCGATGCGTACTCTACAAAATGCCACAGGCCTTCGTTCTGACCCACTTGAGAGGCATATTCGACCTTGTACACGAGCAAGTCGGCTTGGGAGCTGTAGGGAACGACAAATACCTTGAGATCGGCCTGCGAAGCGTAATCGACTAAGAATACTTTTTGGCCTTGGGCGCGAAGCGCCCAACCCATGAACAGTAAAAATATCCAAGCCCGCAGGTTCATGATATTCAATAATAAGCAAAGCTGCGCATACTTTTGAAGCGTGTACGCTTGGATCGTTTTCCTACCCATTGCTTTCTCGGTCATCTGGCTGCAGCTCGCATTTAGAGCCTTGGATCGGCGTTGGCCCAGCCCGCGTTACATCAATCAATACGCTTGGAATATTTGGTTATTTCTGCTCAGCGGCTCGGCCCTTTTTCTGGGTCTGGAATTTGGGTTCGGATATTTTGTGGGCGGCTTTTATGCAAGCAGAATCGTGTACATAACGGCAACCCTTTGGACCATGGCCCTCCCCTTTCTGACAGACAAATCAGTTGAACGGTTTCGCAAACGACACAAATGGATCGTTTGGCCCCCGGCTTTGCTTTGGTTCTTTTTTGCCATACCCTACATCGGCACCATCGTCATGGTAAACATAATAGGTCGCATGTCAGCCCCGATTGAAATCTTGTACCAAGACAGCTCTATCCTAGTCGCTCATCGCGCGACTGGAGTCTTGGCCGGCCCACATATTGAACTTTTCGATAAGCAAACCTGGGGCCTAAAGAAGATCGGCTTGTATTGGGGCCTGGGTGGCGGCGCTGGTTGGGCTGACTCCACGCATTACTACCGCGATGGGCAGATTTTCAAATCAGTTGGCTATGAAAGGATCGAACCCTCTGAACACCGGGGCAGCGCCATGGAAGCCGCGCCACCGCTATGGCAGGCCCGCGACAGCATCTGCGTAGACCTAGAAAGTGGCAAACTAATTGAGCCTGTTTTGCCTTAATTCCCGAACTTTGAGCAATGGGAAAACCCACCGTTCAAGAAGAAGGACTATTCAGCAACACCGAGAAGAACCTTGCCTATCTGAACATCATTGTTCTGGTATTGAGCATTTACGTGCTCGCCGCCTTAGCCATTGATTCCTTTTACTCTTTAGACAAGGAAGTTTCTCGCCTTTTGCGGGTCATTGACGACGCCATTTGCATATTTTTCATTTTCGAGTTCTTCTACCGCCTGTACCATGCGCGCAACCGATTGGGCTTTTTGCGCTGGGGCTGGATTGACCTCATCGCTTCCTTGCCTTCTTTCTTCTTCGGCGGATTTCACCAAGAACGCATCTTACGCTTGGTACGATTGCTGCGCATCTTGCGCACCTTTCGTTCAGCCGAAAGCTTCATTCATTCCTTTGTTAAAAAAAGACAGCAAGCGGCTTTTGCTAGCATTGCTTTGATTGCCGTTTTAATGACCATTTTCTCTTCCATTTCCATTCTGGAAGTAGAAAAAAACCAGCCAAATGCCAACATCAAAACCGCTGAAGATGCCATTTGGTGGAGCTATGTCACCATTACCACCGTGGGCTATGGGGATCTATACCCGGTTTCAAGATCCGGTCGCATCATTGCTGGAATCTTGATGACGGTGGGAGTGGGAATATTCGGTGCTTTGAGTGGATTTGTGGCCTCTTGGTTTACGGAGGCCCGGCACAAAGACCACGAAGACGATGACCATCACGCGCCTTAGGGCTTGGCTTTGTTGGCTCGAACCCAGACACCGTTCGCTGTTTCGGGGCTTTTGGGCGGAAATATTGCATCGAGCACAGCCAAGAGCAAAACAAAAGGCCACAGGAGCAGCATGCCCAGTAGGCCAGCCCATCGCCAACCTTTTTTCCCAAACAGCAATACGGCCATGCCCCACAACTCATGGGACAAAATTCCCCATGTGCCGTATATAGGCTCTGATTCGACCACCTGCCATGAAGCCTGTTGAAGCAAGGCCTGAAGCCCTTTCCAATCGTATCGATTGCGGCGGCCTTGAGCCGTTTCATAGCTAGCCCCACGATTGAACCATCGACGGTATAAGCCTATCAATTGACGCTCGTGAATGGGTTGATAGATGTACAACTCTGTTCCCATTTGAGAATGTTCGCTCCAATCAGCCAGGCATTTTTCGGGCTCAGGTAAATAAGGGAGAACACTGAACAACCATATTGCGGGCTTGGAAGCTTTGCCCTGAATTTCCCCCCATTCTTTGGGTCGATACTCGGCCCACACTTCAGCTGAGCTTGTGGCTGCAACAAAGTCCGCTAAATCAACATTGGGCTCGACGGCTACCCATCGACAATGAGGCCACATGCGCTGAGCATAGCGCAACCAAAATCCCTCGCCGGCCCCAAAATCCAACACACAGTCTACTTGCATGGCTTTGATCTTGCGAGAGATGAGCCAATTTCGGCGGTAGGTCAGCCACTTAAACCCAAAAAACACGGCCCAAGGCCCGGCATAGGCCAAGCAAGAGGGAATTCGATGTTCGTTGAGCGCCATGGGCCCCGAAGATACAATACCTTTGCCGCATGCCTTTTCGCATCGTTGCCATTCTCCTGTTGACCTTGAACACCTCTGTCTCTGCTCAGATCAAAACTCATTGGTACTTGGGTGAATGGTCAGGAGCTCTAAGCGCTTTTGGCTCCAACCTGACCTTGACATTTACGGTAAAAGACAGCTGGGAACCCAAAGCTTTTTTGGCTGTACCGGCACAGGGAGTCAGCCAACTGCCTGCCAGTGAGTGCCGCGTTAGCCAACAGAACTTAGAATTGGCCTTTTCCCAGTTTGGCATTCGATTCTCAGGCCAATACGATGGCGATAGTTTGAGGGGTACTTTTTCTCAATCGGGGTATCAATTTCCCTTGTCGCTGAAGCAAAAAGACTTGAATCGTTTTTACCAAACTCCCAAAGCGCCTTTTCCCTATCAAGCGCGGGAGCTTCAATTCTTCAGCTTGGATAAACGCATTCGGTTCAGCGGTGCTTTTACCTATCCCAAGGGGCCCATCAAAGCTTGCATCGTTCTGTTTTCTGGCAGCGGCGCCCAAGACCGAGACCAGCGCATTGGCGACCATGTACCATTTGCTTTTTGGGCTGATACATTCACGCGCTTGGGCTATGCCGTGCTACGGGTAGACGATCGCGGGGCTGGCTTTACCATCGGGCAATCAACAGCCTTGGAAAAGACCCGCATTCAAGATTTATTCGACGATGGCAAGGCCTATGTGCAAGCCATGAAAAACCAACCCGAGAGCGGCTGGAGCGACTCGAGCCAAGGATTGCCCATTTATCTCATGGGCCATAGCCAAGGAGCGGGCATCGCCATTCATCTCTTGAGTCAAGGGGTAGAAGGCGTAGCGGGAGCCATAGGCCTGGCTCCATGGGCCTATAGCGGGCGAACCATCAACCGCGAACAAAACGCGCTTTCTGTGGCTCCTGTGCTAGATGATTCTACCTTGATTGCCTCCTTTTTGATCCTGCATGATTCCATGGTAGAATGGGTTCTTAACACCCCCCACTTTGACAGCCAGTCAGCCCAATACCGCGCCCAAACACTCTTGGACCAAAATCCCCAGCGCAAAGAATTGATTCGAGCATTTCGCAAGAAAAAGATCGACCTAGCCCCCTATTTGGGACAACAATACGTTCAACTCAGCGGCTTCATGACCTCATTCATGAAGCATGACCCCAGCTTGGAATTGAGCCAGATTGAAAAGCCCATGCTCTGGGTTCAAGGCACCGCCGACAGGCAAGTCAACCCCCAACGAATCGAGGAATTGGCTCGTTTATACTCCAACATTGAATGCCAAATGATGACGGGTTACAACCACTTGCTTCAACCCTGCCAGCGTTGCACCTTTGATGAATATTTTGAGTTGCCGGTCACCGTTGGTGACAAGGCCGTTCAAGCCATTTTGAACTGGCTACAAGCGCAAAACCCTTAGAAATCAATTCGAAAACGCTCTCTGCGCAATTCACTGAAAGGCAATGGATTGTCATAGTCTTCGGCATATTGCAAGCGGCGTCTAACCAAATGTATGGCTTCAAACAAGGCCGATTGAAAGCTCAAAATACTCGCCGTATTCTTACCAGCTAAATCGTACGCCGTGCCATGGTCGGGACTGGTGCGAACCACGGGAAGACCCACTGTTACATTGACACCATCGTGGAAAGCCAAGGTTTTGAATCCGACTAAGCCTTGGTCATGGTACATAGCCAATACGGCATCAAATGCCTGGTATTGCGCACCTCCAAAGAAGGCATCGGCAGAATATGGACCATAAACCAAACGACCGCGATCGAAAACAGCTTGAACCGCGGGCTTGATGACCGTGCTTTCTTCTTCGCCCAACAACCCGTTATCTCCAGCATGAGGATTCAATCCCAAAACGGCAATGCGGGGTTTGGTCAAACCAAAATCTTCCTTGAGCGCCGTGTGCATCAACTCCAGCTTGGCTTCAATGCCTTCAGACGATAGATGCTTAGACAATTCTGCAACCGGCACATGTTCGGTCGCCAATGCCACGCGCAAGTCATCGCTTACCAGCATCATGGCGTAACTCGAAACACCCATTTCTTGAGCCAAATAGCCGGTGTGGCCTGTAAATCCAGGCTGTGCTTCGGCTACCGTTGATTTATCAAGCGGGGCCGTCAACAGGGCATCAACCCGGTGGGCTTCTGAAACCATTTTAGACAGACATGCAAAAGCTTGTGCTCCTGCTTCTGCCGAAGCTTGACCGGGCAAAGGAACAAAGTGTTCATCGCCGCAGGGAATCAAATTCAATTTACCCTCTTGGGCCTCTTCGGCTGACGATATCAAATGATACCGGGGCTCTTCCATGCCCAGCAGCTTTTTATAGTGAACAAAGGTTTTGACACTTCCGTACAGGACAGGAATGCAGTATTTGAATACCGAACCATCGGCAAAGGTTCGCAGGATCAATTCCATGCCTACCCCGTTGGGGTCTCCTTGGGAGATGGCCAATTTGACTTTAGTCATGTTGCAGTTGCGAAGTTAGGAAATTGACCAAGAGTCGCACAGAAAATCCTGTTCCACCCTTGGGAATGTAATGACGCGCAGAGGGTAAAAATGCAGGCCCCGCAATGTCAAGGTGCATCCAGGGATAAGAAGTAAAATGTTTCAAGAAGGCTCCCGCTGACTGGGCCCCTCCTTCTCCTTTTCCCAAGTTTTTCAAATCGGCGATGTCACTTTTGATCTCTTCATCAAACTCGGGCCAGAGGGGCAGTTCTACCAAGCGCTCAAAACTGCGTTCGCCGGCCTGCTTGATTCCTTGCATCAAGCTTTCGGGAGCATGCCCCATCAAGGCAGCACCGTATGGGCCCAAAGCACGAGCAGCCGCGCCCGTTAGAGTGGCCACATCAACCACGAATTCAGGGTCCAATTTTCCGGCATAATTCAGGGCATCGGCCAAAATCAATCGACCCTCAGCGTCGGTGTTCAATACCTCAACCAGGCTTCCATTGCTCATTTCTATGACATCTCCCGGGCACAAGGCCATTTCACCCGGCCTGTTGTCGGTAGCGGGCACCAAGGCAATGGCGTGAATGGGTGCTTGGCTCAAGGCCAAGGCATCTATGACAGCCGCTACTGATGCAGCACCTGCCATGTCGCATTTCATCAAATCCATGCTATTGGGTGTAGGCTTTAAGCTCAAACCACCGGTATCGAATACAACGCCCTTGCCCACCAAAACATAGGGTTTGGAGTTTCGGGCCTCAGGACTCTTGTATTCCAAAATGCTGAATGTAGGGGGCGATTGACTTCCTTGGTTGACCCCCAATAATCCGCCCATTTTTTGAGAGGCAATTTTGCTTTCACCCCACACTTCGACCTCGAAGCCGCTTGACTTCCCACGCTCTTGGAACCGCTCAGCCAACTGTTCAGCATCCAGGTGAGAATAGGGCAAGTTCACCAAGTCTCGGGCCCAAAAAACCGAATCACACAAATGTTCCATTTGCTGAGCTTGAGCCTGCAATGACGCGGGCCATTTCAGGGTTTGCAAAGCGGGGCGCTCACTAGCCAATTTGAAACGGTATTGCCCCAACAGAAACCCTTCGTAAAAGGCCATCAAGGCCAAGCCGTGGTTTTCATTGGCTTGCAGGTCGGGCAACTGCTGCGAAACCACGCCAAAGGGAGTGGCGCCGTGGTAGCGCGAAACCACGCCATTGCCGGCCCGGCGAAGCGCCTCTAACTCTGCATGAGACGGGTTTTCTGCGCTGCGAACAAAAGCGGTATAGATACCTTGTTGTTGGCAATCGCGCCAATCTCCTACCGACCATTCCTGGGGAAAGTCCAAGCCCGCCGGCCAGTGCTTTTTCAATTCATCCAGTTGCGATGCAAATACAATTCGATTCGCCATGCTTCAAAGGTCGGCAATCGAGAGCATCTCAGCGCAGATTTATTTCCCAAAACGGCGCCCGGCACCGATTGGACACCCTTTTGCTCTGTGGGAATTGACAGCACGCGCGTCGCTTGGCTCGGCTTACATTTGTGTCAATGAGCAAACTGCGCATAGCCATATTGTTTGGAGGAAGCAGCCGAGAACGCGAAGTTTCCTTTGCAGGAGGTAGAACCGTATACGACAACCTTGACAAAAGCCTGTTTGAGGCCATTCCCATTTTTGTCGACTCGTTTGGAAACATGGTCGTGTTGGATTGGCCCTTGGTCTACAAAGGGAGCATACGCGATTTCTACCCACCCGCCGAGGCCTTGCCAGCCCTTCCCTATGGATTTCAGGTCTATGCTGAAAGTTTGCAGCCCCAAAACCTGAACCAGGAAAAGGAATTGTTGAAAAGCTTGGGTACTCCCATCGAGCCCAGCGAACTTCGAAACCTAGCCGACTTTGTTTTTCTGGCGCTTCACGGCACCCAAGGAGAAGACGGCACCATTCAAGGCATGCTGGAATGGCTAGGCCTGCCCTACAGCGGGTCGGGCATTTTTGCTTCAGCGATGGGCATTGACAAGGAGCGCCAAAAAGCCTGGCAGACCGAGTTGGGTTTGTTTGTCAATCGCTATCAACGCTTGGCTCGCAGCCAGTGGATGAGTTGGAACAAAGCTGAGCGAAACCAATACCTTTCGAGCGTTCTGGCCGACTTGGGCCCGAATTGCGTCATCAAACCGGCTCACCAAGGATCCAGCTTGGGTGTTAGTTTGCTGAAAAACCCTTCGTTTGAAGCCTTTGAACAAGCAGTCAATGCGGCTTTCTTTCGTTTGAATCTAGCCGCCAGCGAGTGGAAATCACTGAGTTTAGAAAACCAAATCGAACGGGTCAAAGAACTGACTGACCTTCGCTCTGGCCTGGGATTGCCCCTTACGCTCAACGGCACCCCCTACCACAGACCTGACGACCTGCTTCATGCCTTGCAGCTTGAAGCCGAAAAGGGAAGCGAAATGTGGCTCGAGTCGCCCGATAGCGAATCGGTGGTATTGATTGAAACGCTCATCGAGGGCAAGGAATTCAGCTGCATTGTCGTCAGCGATGAAAAAGGGCAGCCCTTCGCTTTACCCCCTACTGAAATTCGCAAAAACAGCGCTCTGTTTGATTACCGTTCCAAATACCTGCCGGGATTGAGTCGCAAGGTGACGCCCATGGAGGTGTCTGATGCCCATTTGCAGCAAATTCGAGAAGCTTGTTGCACCTTGTACAATGCCTTGGGATTTGAAGTGTACGCCCGCATCGATGGTTTTTTGCAAAACGATGGCACTTTGTTTCTGAACGACCCCAATACCACGAGCGGCATGATGCCTAGCTCCTTTTTCTTTCACCAAGCAGCCGAAATTGGACTCAACCCCAGTCAATTCCTCAGCTTCATCGTGCACCGAAGCTTGGAAGCTCGCATCGCGGCGCATCCCATGGGAGAAAAACACAGACCCCTCTTGAGAGCCTTGCAGCAATCGCTGTCAGCGCGCCAAAACCAAAAATCCAGCCTAAGACGCATCGCCGTTATCATGGGTGGCTACAGCTTCGAACGGCACATATCCATGGAAAGTGGCCGCAACATTTATGAAAAATTGGCCAGCAGCGCCGAATTCGAACCCATACCCTTGTTTTTGGCCGGTGATTCAAAGTCATATCGACTGATTGAAATGCCCATAGCCTTCATGTTGAAGGACAATGCCGATGACATACGAGCCAAATTGGAAGATTTTCATGTGCATTCGCTGCTGAAGCAAATTCAAACTGAATCTGCGGCTTGGACCTCGGTTTTTTCAGCCGGCAAAGTCTTGCACCAACCTCGTGAAATTTCCTTGGAGCAATTGGCGAAAGAAGCAGATGGGGTATTCATTGCCTTACACGGAAGACCGGGAGAAGACGGAACCCTTCAACAAGATTTGGCGGCAGTAGGCCTTTATCACAATGGAAGTTTGGCTCATTCAGCTTCGATTACCATCAACAAATACGAAACCAATCGCCGTTTGCGGGAACTCGGATTTTCAGTTGCCGACCACCGCCTGGTCTCTCGAAACGAATGGGAACAAGAACCCCGTTTGGCCGAGGAATTGAGCCGGGACTTTGGCCTTCCCCTGATTGCCAAACCAGCCGACGACGGTTGCAGCGCAGCGGTTCGCAAAATCAAGAGCACCGAAGAACTAGCAGCCTTCATGGCCGCCATTTTTCGCCCGGCTGGACCTGTATCAGCTGAGTTGATGCAAGCCTTGCGCATTCACGAAAACGACGAATTCCCCAGCAAGCCAGAGCTTTTGATCGAGCGCTTCATAGACCGTGAAGATGCCGACCATTTCTTGGAAATAACAGGGGGCATGGTTACCCATTACGATGCCCATGGTCAATTGCAATACGAAGTATTTGAACCATCAGAGGCCTTGGCTGAATCTGAAATCCTCTCTTTGGAGGAAAAATTCCTAGCTGGCGAAGGGCAAAATTTGACCCCATCACGTTTTTCTCCCAAGCCCGAAGAACAAGCTCGTATCAGTCAAGAAGTGCGCAACACGTTAGAAGCCGTTGCACGGGCGCTCGATGTTACAGGCTATTGCCGCATCGATGCTTTTGTCAAAATTTGGCATAGCGGCAAGGTAGAAACCGTCATCATTGAAGTGAATTCCTTGCCCGGGATGACACCGGCTACCTGCATTTATCACCAAGCCTCATTAAATGGGTACAAACCTTTTGAATTCATTCGGGAAATCCTCAATTTTGGGCGTGAGCAAAAAGCCCTGAACGCATGAAAAACTGGATTCAAAATTTAGCCTTGGCAGCCGGCGCGTTTGCTGCATTGCTCTTGATCATCTACCTGGGTCTAGGAACCTACACCCGTCATGGAGACCACATCGTGGTTCCCGATGTAGTCAATTTGCGACCCGAAAATGCAGCCGAAAGTTTGGAAGCGCTGGGCCTGCAAATGACGGTCATTGATTCGCAATACGCACCCGATAAAAGACCAGGCATCGTTTTGGCGCAGCTTCCCTATGCGGGAGAAGATGTCAAAGAAGGCCGCATGGTATACCTGACCATCAATACGGTCAACAAGCCAACCGTTCGCATGCCCAATCTCATTGACCAAAGCCTCACCCTCAGTGCGGCTTTGCTCAAAAGCAGAGGCCTGGTTTTGGGTCAAGTGATGTATCAACCCAGCACCGAAGGAAACAACTTGGTCATAGCCCAGTCTTACAAAGGGCAGCCTGTGTCTGAAGGAACTTCGCTGGTGATTGGCTCCAAAATCGACCTAACGGTCATCCAAGTTCAAACCGGTGCAGTGGACAGTCTTATGACCGAAGAATTGCCCCTGAATGGAAGAGATTCTAGGTCTGGGCAATAATTAGCGGTAAATTGCGTTATCGTAAAACGCAGCGCGCGTCTCATGCCCAGATTCGGTTTCGTTATTTCTTCCCTTTTGTTGTTCTTCGGAACCTCCCCCTTGCAGGCTCAAGGTTTGCGGGTGTATCCATTGGCGGCGCGCTGGGCAGAACCCGCATTGTCGAATTCAACCTTAGCCTGGGGCATAACCGACACATTAAGCCTTCCCTTTTTCGAAGATTTTGCTGAACCCGGTCATCGACCCAATGCTAAACGTTGGACCGATCGCCAAGCCTGGATCAATCAAGGATTCGCACAAAATCTTCCTAACATTCAAGCCGCCACTTTGGACCATCTCAATGAATGGGGTCAACCCTATCATTACTTGGATCCAAACAGCCGTGTTTGGGCCGACACCCTGTGCAGCCAGCCCATCAACCTTCAGTATTATGCTTCTGGCAGCAGCACGGTCAACTACAAACCGGCCGATTCCCTGTATTTGAGCTTCTTTTTAGAGAGAGGCGGTTTGGGGGATTTGCCCGAGTCCAGCGACAGCTTGGTACTCAGCTTCAAGACCAACAATGGAGAATGGATTCCCGTTTGGCGAATGGCCGGGGGGGCATACTTGAGTCGAGAAGTTTTCATTCCCATTTCTGAATACAGGTTCTTAGGTCCCACCTTTCAATTTCGGTTCAACAATTTCACCAAAGCCACCGGCAACCTCAACCATTGGAACCTCGACTACATTCGGTTGAATAAAAACCGCAGCATCAAAGAAGCGAGTTTGGAAGATATTGGCATTTTCCACTTCAAACCCGGCTTGTTTCACGATTATTACAACATTCCATTTGACCATTACGCTGGCAACCGCATTCAAGCCAAAGGCGAGGGTTCCGAACTGGTCATTCGAAACAGCGGTGTGAACGCTAGCGACGTTCGCACTTCGTTGAAAATCAGCAACCAATACGGCCAAGTCATTTACGACAAACCCTTTAGTTCCTCTTCCTTATCCATAGACGGGTTGAGCAACATTCAACAAAAAATCGAATTGGGTCCCTTTGATACCTTAAGCGGCACGGCGCCTGAATTGCATTTTGATGTGCGAATCAACCCGGCTAAACACGACAGCACAGCCATTCGCTATCAGGCGACTACGAGCAACAACCGCTGGGAATACGTGCACAAAGTTCAGCCCTGGTACGCCTACGATGACGGCAGCGCAGAAGGCGGATTCGGCCTCGATTATGCTCACCTTGGCAACATCAAAGGCCAATTTGCCATGGAATTCACCACCTACCAAGACGATTCCTTGAGAGGCCTGGCCATTCAATTCAATCAAAGCAAAACCGATGTCAGCACCAAGGGTTTTCGCCTTCGCATTTGGAAAGCCATCTCCCCGTTGAGCGGCCCTGACAACCAAGATCAACTGATTTATGAATGGTTCATGGATGCCCCCATTTACCGAGATTCGGTCAATGAATTCACCTATGTCTTTTTCGATAGCGTCTTGTATTTACCCAAGGGTCAATACTACGCCGGTTGGTTGCAATCCATTCCCTATGTTCTCAACGTAGGATACGACAACAATTACCGCTTTAGCCAAGACCCGAACCAGGCGAATCCCCACTTGTTTTACAATTTGTTAGGCAGCTGGGAGCGCGCAGACTACAGCGTAAAAGGAACACCCATGATTCGTTTGCTGATGGGCGGTAGAGAATCGTACCTGTTCCACACCCAGCAAGCATCCATTTTCGAAATCAGCGCATATCCCAACCCCACCACCGATTACTTGAACATACAGGGAATTGCCGAATCAGAAATCGAAGAATGTTTGGTTGTGGATGCCAATGGCCGTCAAGTGCCCGTGTGGAGAAACGGCCATCAATTGGATATACACCATTTGAGCAACGGCCGCTACACCTTAGTTTTGCGAACACGCCAGGGCCAAAGAGCCTACTGGCACTTCGTTAAACTGAACCCATGAACACTGACATTTCTGTAATTGAATTCAAAAAGCGCATAGACGCTGGTGAAACCTTACGCCTTTTAGACGTACGAGAACCCTATGAATTTGAAGAATCCAATCTCAACGGCCTGCTCATTCCATTGGGTGATTTGCCTTCACGCTGGGAAGAAATACAGGATTGGAAAGACCATGAAGTAGTTGTTCACTGCAAGTCAGGTGCGCGCAGCGGCACGGCCAAACTATTTTTGCAACAGCTGGGATTCACCCAAGTGCGCAACCTCTTGGGAGGAATTCTCGACTATCAGCGTGAGTTTCCTAGCGAAGAAGCCTAAACCGTGAAGCGGCGTTGGCCCATATGGATTTGTTTCCTGTTGCCGCTAGCTTGGGCTGTTATCGTAGTGGGTTCTTGTTCCAACAATCAAGCCGCAGCGACGGCTGATTCATCAGCCCGTAGTCCCTTTCTCAACCTGAACGATTCGGTAGGTTATGTGGGCATAGAGACCTGCAGAGGCTGCCACAGCGACAAGCACAGCACCTTCACGCATACGGGAATGGGCGAGAGTTTTGGCCTGGCTACCCGTGAAAAAAGTGCGGCTCGTTTTCAACAAAAGGCCGTTTACGACGCCAAGCGAAACTTTTACTATTGGCCGTATTGGGAAAGCGATTCCCTGCGCATTCTGGAATTTCGACTTCAAGGTCGAGATACGGTATACAAGCGCATCGAGACCATTCGGTACATCATCGGTTCAGGCCAACATACCAATAGCCATTTTTGGGTAGACGGGAACACCCTGTACCAAGCCCCCCTTACCTACTACACTCAAGAAGGGAAATGGGACCTCCCACCGGGATACGAAACCCACAACACCCGTTTTCAGCGAAAAATCGATTTGGAATGCATGAGCTGCCACAATGCCATGCCTCATGTGAAAAAAGGTTCAGTCAACGCGTTTGATCGACTGCCCATGGGCATAGATTGCGAGCGTTGCCACGGGCCCGGTGAATTGCACGTAGCCCAAAAAAAGGCCGGCATTTTGGTGGATACCCGAAAGCAAGCCGACTACAGCATTGTCAATCCCAGGAGATTGCCTTGGAGTTTGCAGGTTGACATTTGCCAGCGCTGCCATTTGCAAGGCAACAACGTACTCAAACCGGGCAAAAACTTCGATGATTTTAGGCCGGGAATGAAGCTTAGCGACGTTTTCGAAGTATACATGCCTCGATACGAAAACAGCGACTATTTCGTCATGGCGGGTCATGCAGAACGGCTGGCCATGAGTGCCTGTTTCATCAAAAGCAACCAGGGAATTGAAACCGAAGCCTATAATCCCGGCACCCACCTCACTTGCATCAACTGCCACAACCCGCATGTGAGTGTCAAACAGACCCGCCTCGACAGCTTCAACCAGCAGTGCCAACAATGCCACCAAGCCGGCTCTTCGCGATCGAGCTTGCACCGATGTTTATTGAGTCCTGCAGAGCAAAAACGCAATCCCAAGGGCTGTGTGTCCTGCCACATGCCCGCCAGCGACACCCGCGACATTCCCCATGTCACCGTGCACGATCACCGCATTCAACGACCCCAATCAAAGTCTCAAGCGCTTGTATCGGGTCGAGCCTTGGATTTGTATGCCGTCAACAACCCCAACCCCAGCCCCGCTATGCTTGCCAAAGCCTACGTGAGTTGGTTTGAAAAATTCGACCCTCAAGAGTTTTGGCTGCAAAAAGCCGATAGTTTGATGCGGGCCTATCCCGAGCAAATGAGTCTTGAACTGCGCATACAACTGGATTACATGCGCCACGACGACCGCAGTTTGATACAGCGCGCACAAGGTCTGGAATTGGGCCAAACCGATGCGTGGACCGCCTACCGAATGGCCAAAGCTTGGGACCGAAGCCAAAATCTTGACAAAGCCTTAGAAGCCTACAAACGCGCCTATGAATCATTGCCCTTGTACAGCGATTTTGGTGCTGAATACGCCAACGCGTTGATTCGTGCCAAACGCTTGAACGAAGCCCAAACTGTACTGAGTACCTTGCTTCGCGAACAACCGAAAAACGAATGGCTTTGGTTGAACCAAGGGCTTTTGGCCAGTCTTCAAGGCCGAAGCTCAGAAGCCATAACCGCTTGGAATCGATTGCTGGAGTTGAACCCTGATCACCTGGAAGGGCATCTCTACCTGTCAGAATGGTACGAGAGATTGGGTAAAACCGGGGCGGCCCTGATGCATGCTGAAGCTGCATTTCGAGCGCATTCGAACAGCCAAGAGGCCGAAAAACGAGTCGTTCGCCTACGGTCCTTAAATCCTTAAATTTGCAACATGCTCGATAAATTCGGAATCGCAAAGCGCATCGCACAAGAGTTGCAAGATGGTTTCTATGTGAACCTTGGCATTGGCATTCCCACCTTGGTGGCCAACTACATTCCCGACGGGATGGAAGTGGTATTGCAAAGCGAAAACGGGCTTTTGGGCATGGGTGCTTTCCCCTTTGAGGGAGAAGAAGACCCTGATTTGATCAATGCCGGTAAACAAACCGTAACCATGGTTCCCGGCGCATCCTTGTTTGACAGTGCTACGAGTTTTGGCATGATTCGAGCCGGCAAAGTAGACCTGACGGTATTAGGGGCTATGGAAGTAGCCGATAACGGCGATATCGCCAACTGGAAGATTCCTGGCAAAATGGTCAAAGGTATGGGCGGTGCCATGGATTTGGTGGCTTCGGCAAAAAACATCATCGTGGCCATGCAACACACCAACAAAGCCGGCGAAAGCAAATTGCTGTCAGCTTGCACCCTTCCCATTACGGGATTGGGCTGTGTCAAGAAGGTTGTAACCGAATTGGGGGTATTCGACATTACCCATCGGGGTTTTGAATTGAAAGAGATGGCCCCAGGGGTAAGCGTCGAGGAAATCAAAGCCAAGACGGCGGGTCGCCTAGTGGTAGAGGGCGACATCAAAACCGTTCAGATTTAAAGCTTACTGCGAGCGGTATTTTTTGTTGCGCTCAGAGGCGGCGTCGCTGTTTTTCTTGTATCGCTTCAATACCCAAATGACGGCGGCAAATACGACAGCGCCGAAGACGATTTCCCAAACAAATACATTCAACTGAAATGCGGTGTATTCGGCCGAATCCAAGGGGTTTTGCATGGGTACAAAGATAGGCCATTTGGCAATCGCGTTGTAACTTGCCCCTATGTCCACATTGTCATATATCGAGTCCAACCGAGAGCGATTCTTGGAAGAATTATTTGCTTTGTTACGCATTCCCAGCATTAGCGCTGACAGTGCCTATGCGCAAGATGTTCGCGCCTGTGCCGAACGTCTCGCCCAATTCCTGAAAGATGCAGGTGCTGAAAATGTCGTTCTGGAAGAAACAGCTGGCTACCCCATCGTTTACGGAGATAAAATCATAGACCCCGCATTGCCCACCGTATTGGTATACGGCCATTACGACGTTCAACCTTCGGTTCCCAACGAATTGTGGAATACCCCTCCTTTCGAGCCCACCATCATCGACGGCAAAATCTACGCCCGCGGTGCTTGTGACGACAAAGGTCAAATGTTCATGCACGTCAAGGCCTTTGAAACCATGATGCAAACCCAAAGCTTGGCCTGCAACATCAAATTCATGATCGAAGGCGAAGAAGAGGTAGGTTCCAGCAACTTGGGCATCTATTGCAAGAGCAACAAGGAAAAACTCAAGGCCGATGTCATTTTGATCTCTGATACGGGAATGATTGCCAACGACGTGCCTTCGATCGACGTTGGATTAAGAGGCTTGAGTTACGTGGAAGTGGAAGTGACTGGGCCCCGCATTGACTTGCATTCAGGCGTATACGGTGGAGCCGTTGCCAACCCCATCAATGTGCTTTGCGACATGATTTCCAGCATGCACGATGAGAACCGCCACATCACCATTCCCGGTTTCTATGACAAGGTTTTGGAAACCTCTGCGGCTGACCGCGAGGCCTTGGCTCGCATTCCCTTCAATGAAAACGAATACCGAGCTCACTTGGATATCGATGCGGTCATGGGTGAAAAAGGCTTTAGCACCATTGAGCGCACGGGCATTCGCCCCACCTTGGATGTCAACGGCATTTGGGGCGGATACATCGGCGAAGGCGCCAAGACCGTTCTGCCTTCGAAGGCATACGCCAAAATCTCCATGCGATTGGTTCCCAACCAAGTTTCAGACGAGATCACCGAATTGTTCCAAAAGCACTTCGAATCCATCGCACCGGCAGGAGTGCGCGTAAAAGTCACCCCTCACCACGGTGGCGAACCCGCCCTCACTCCTACTGATTCAGTGGCTTTCCGCGCTGCAGCTGCCGCCATGAAAGACACCTTTGGCAAGGAGCCCATCCCCACTCGCGGTGGTGGATCCATTCCCATTGTAGCCTTGTTCGAAAAAGAATTGGAAACCAAAACCGTGTTGATGGGCTTTGGCTTGGACAGCGATGCCATTCACAGCCCTAACGAGCATTACGGAGTTTTCAATTACTTCAAAGGAATTGAGACCATTCCTCAGTTCTTCAAGCATTTTGCCGCTTTAAATAACGCTTAATCACGCATCATGGCTCTCCTGGAAGGAGAAATGTACGAAGCCTACAGGGCTGAATTGCTCAAGCAATACCGGCACTTGTTGCGCACTTTGGGCAAGGATTTGCCCAAAGAAAAGGTCAAGTTGATTCACTCAGCCTTTGATCTGGCAGCGCGCGCCCATGAAGGGACGGTGCGCAAGAGCGGCGAGCCCTATATATTTCACCCCTTGGCTGTGGCCCAAATCGCCGCCGGGGAGCTGGGATTGGGCGCCACTTCGGTGGTAGCAGCTCTGCTGCACGATACGGTTGAAGACACTGACATCACCCTCGAAGACATCGAGTACCGTTTTGGACCAAAAATCGCTTCCATCATCAACGGGCTGACGAAAATCTCAACGGTCTTTGATTCGGTAGATCGAGATACCAGCAGCCAGGCCGAAAACTTCAAAAAGGTGCTGCTCACCTTGGGAGAAGATTTGCGCGTGATTCTGATCAAGTTGTGCGATCGCTTGCACAACATGAGAACCTTGGGGTCTGTTCCTGACAGCACCAAACTCAAGATTGCGTCAGAAACCATGTACATCTATGCTCCCTTGGCTGATCGATTGGGTCTGAATGCAGTAAAACTCGAGCTAGAAGATTTGGCTCTCAAATTCACCGACCCCGACACCTACCGAGACATTTCCCGCATGCTGGTCGAAACCAAGCGGGTGCGTCAGAAGTACATTCGGGAATTCATTGAGCCTCTTAAAGAGGAATTGGATGGATCTGGGGTTCACATTGTGGAGATTAAGGGACGCCCCAAAAGCATTTATTCCATTCACCGCAAGATGCAGAGGCAGCAAATCCCCTTTGAGGAGGTATACGATGCCTTTGCCATTCGCATCATCATAGACTCTCCCATCAATTTGGAGAAAGCCGATTGCTGGCGCGTCTATGCGGTGGTGACCGATAAATACCGCAGCCACGACAAGCGATTGCGCGATTGGTTAAGCCACCCCAAAAGCAACGGTTACAGTGCGCTGCATACCACCGTTTTGGGACCAAAGGGACGTTGGGTAGAAGTTCAAATTCGCTCCAAACGCATGGATGACGTGGCCGAACGAGGATTGGCTGCTCATTGGCGTTACAAGGCCGATATGCCGGGCCAAGCCAATACCCCGCAAGATCAAGCCTTTGAAAACTGGCTCAATACCGTCAAAGAAACCCTGGCCAACAGCGACATGTCTGCCCTGGACTTGGTGAGCGAGTTTCGCAATACCATTCTGGGGGAAGAAATGTATGTTTTCACCCCCCTAGGCGATGTCAAAACCCTTCCTGTGGGTTCGAGCGCTTTGGACTTTGGGTTTGCCATTCACTCTGAAATTGGTTTGCGCACCATTGGGGCCAAAGTAAACGGGAAGTTGGTTCCCATTGGCCAAGAATTGCGCAACGGCGATATTGTGGAAATCATCACCACATCCAAAAACAGGGCGAAATACGATTGGCTTAACCAAGTCAAAACAGGGCGTGCCAAGGGAAAGATTCGCGAT
This sequence comes from Bacteroidota bacterium, assembly GCA_030833525.1. Lineage (GTDB taxonomy): Bacteria > Bacteroidota > Bacteroidia > NS11-12g > UBA955 > JALRLA01. Next base: position 69,181 of record JAURGZ010000003.1, read on the forward strand.
TTTCTCAAATCTGAACGAAACAAGTTGTCGATACAGGGCAAAGAGATCATGGAGCGATTGCTGCGCAAATACTCCTTGGAACTCCATGAGGCCAACGCCCAAAAATTGACGCGCCATTTTGGATATCCCAGCAGCCAAGAATTCTTTCATGCGGCTGCCAGCGGGGGCATCAAGATCAACAAAGATTTGTTGTTCTCCATCTTGAATCAACGAACCCCAGTTGAACCAACTGAAATCAAAGGGTCAGAAGGTGCGGCTCCCCAAACGGCCAAGAAAGCCCCCAAACAACAGATTGTCATTGGCGATGATCACGACCTACCCTATGCGCTGGCCAAATGCTGTCATCCGCTGCCGGGCGATTCCATTTTTGGATTCATTACCATTGGCGAAGGCGTTAAAATTCACCGAACAACCTGCCCCAATGCGACCAAATTGATGAGTCAATATGGGTACCGAATCATTCCTGCCAAATGGAAAGATGAGAGCTACGAGCGTGCGTTTGAAGCGCGTATTTCGGTGAAAGGTATTGACGACGTGGGCATTGTGTCACGCATGACCGATATCATTTCCAAAGACTTGGAGGTGAATATGAAGAGCATTCACATCGAAAGCGACGGCCAAGGCAGTTTCAGTGGCAAAATGGAGGTTTTGATCAACAACCTCAACCACCTCACCCATTTGATTGAGCGGCTCAAAGAAACCCACCGTTACATCGAGGTCAAACGACTCGATGAGGTATAAAAAAAGCCCCGATGAACATCGGGGCTTTTTCATGTTATTTCAGTTTAGGGTTATGCTCCTTCCAAAGCCGCTACACCGCCTACGATTTCAGAAATCTCGCGGGTAATGGCCGCTTGGCGAGCTTGGTTGTAAGCCAATCGCAGACTGCGAAGCAAATCACCGGCATTGTCAGTAGCCTTGTCCATGGCAATCATACGAGCGCCGTGTTCAGAAGCCAACGAGTCGAGCATGCTTCGGTACAACTGGGTTTTGAGTGAACGGGGAATCAAATCTTCCAAAATAGCCACCTTAGACGGCTCAAACAGGTAGTCTGATTGACTGCTGCCTTGAACACTTGTTTGGGCGGCCACGGGCAAAAATGCATCAGCAGACAAAATCTGGGTAGCGGCATTTTTAAAGCGGTTGTAAACCACGGTAACTTGATCGTATTGACCCGCTTTGAACTCATTGAGAATGACAGAAGCCAATTCGAATGCCGATTCAGCACTCAAACCGTTCAGAGCATTGACAAACCGGGTATCGATTTCAAAGCCCAAACGCTTCAAAGCCTCGGCACCCTTTTTACCGATGCAGATGTAATGCACCTTTTTAGAAGCCAATTCAGATGCAGCCATGGCACGAACGCGTTTTACCACGTTGGCGTTGAATGCACCGCACAAACCGCGATCAGAAGTAATGACAATGACCGCCGCTGATTTGACTTCACGCGCTTGAAAATACACCGCCAAACGATCGTCGTCAGCACTCTCCTGCAGGTTGGCCATGATACCCTGTAGCTTTTCAGCGTAAGGGCGCATGCGCACAATGGCCTCACTGGCTTTGCGCAATTTGGTTGCGCTCACCAACTTCATGGCCTTTGTGATCTGCTGGGTAGAGATCGTCGAAGCAATTCGGCTGCGTATTTCTTTTTGTCCTGCCATGGGTTAATTAGGCTGAAAACGTCTTGGCAATTTCGGCACCTGCTTCACGCAATACACCGGAAATGCTATCATCGATCTTACCAGCAGCCAAGGCTTTCATGGTATCGGGATGCTTGGCTTGCAAGTATTCCAAGTACGAAGTTTCGAATTCGCGCACCTTATTTACGGGAACTGAACGCAACAAATTGCTGGTTCCCAAGAAGATGATGGCTACCTGCTGCTCTACACGACGGGGAGAGAACTGGGCCTGCTTCAAGATTTCTACGTTGCGAGAACCTTTATCCAAAACAGATTTCGTAGCCGCGTCCAAATCAGAACCGAATTTGGCAAAAGCTTCCAATTCGCGATACTGAGCCTGGTCCAATTTCAAGGTACCGGCTACTTTCTTCATGGACTTGATTTGAGCGTTACCCCCTACACGAGATACCGAAATACCTACGTTGATAGCGGGACGTACGCCTGAGTTGAACAAGTTTGACTCCAAGAAGATCTGACCATCGGTAATGGAAATCACGTTGGTAGGAATGTAAGCTGATACGTCACCGGCTTGCGTTTCGATGATGGGAAGAGCCGTCAACGATCCACCGCCTTTAACCTTGCCTTTCAAGCTCTCGGGCAAATCGTTCATGCCCTGAGTGATGTTGTCGTTGGCGTTCAATTTACATGCACGCTCGAGCAAGCGGCTGTGTAAGTAAAATACGTCTCCAGGATACGCCTCACGCCCGGGAGGACGACGAAGCAACAAAGAAACTTCACGGTAAGCAACAGCCTGCTTAGACAAGTCATCGTATACAACCAACGCGGGCAAGCCCAAATCGCGGAAGTACTCACCGATGGCACAACCGGCCATGGGTGCGAAGAATTGCAAAGGAGCAGGAGCCGAAGCAGGAGAAGAAACCACCACCGTGTAAGGCATGGCACCGTTCTCTTCCAAGGCCTTCACCACCTGTTTCACGGTAGATTCCTTTTGACCACAAGCCACGTAGATGCAATAAACAGGCTCTCCGCGCTCGTAAAATTCTTTTTGATTGATGATGGTATCGATGGCAATAGCCGTCTTACCGGTTTGACGATCACCGATGATCAACTCACGCTGACCACGACCGATGGGAATCATGGCGTCAATGGCCTTGATACCGGTCTGCAAAGGCTCTTTTACAGGTTCGCGGAACAAAACACCAGGGGCTTTGCGCTCCAAAGGCATTTCGAACAACTCCCCTTCAATGGGACCTTTACCATCGATGGATTCGCCCAAAGCATTCACCACGCGACCCAACATACCGTGACCGGCGCGGATAGAGGCAATTTTGCCTGTGCGCTTTACTTTGTCGCCTTCTTTGATGGCCACACCGCTACCCATCAATACTGCACCTACGTTGTCTTCTTCCAAGTTCAGCACAACAGCACGGGTGCCGTTTTCAAATTCAACCAATTCACCGCTTTGAACGCCGAAAAGGCCATAGATACGAGCAATACCATCTCCTACTTGGAGAACGGTACCTACTTCTTCGAGAGTGGCAGCAGTATCAAAGCCGGCAATTTGCTCTTTCAGGATACTGGATACTTCGTCAGGTCTGATTTGTGACATGATTTATGCTAATTGAAGTTCTTTTTTGAGTGTACGAATGTGGCCAGCTACGGTTTTGTCCAAAAGACGCCCCTCGAATTCTACCGTAAACCCGCCGACCACTTGGGGGTTCACTACTTGGGTAAGCTGCACTTTTTTAGCGCCGCTTTGTTTGATTATAAAAGATTCTATTTCTGAAACAGCTTGAGCGGTCAAAGCAATGGCTGAAGTCACTACAGCCTCAGTTATGCCTTGATGGCGATTGTTCAAGGTCAAGAAGGCTTGCACCATGGCAGGTACAAACATTTCCCTTTTCTTGCTGTTCATCAACAGAATGGAATCGCGGGTAAGCTGATGCATGTTTGCCAAAATCTTTTCCAAAGCCTGTTTTTTGACATCTTGTTTCAACAAGGGGCTTTGTAAAAAAAGTTGGAACTCCCGGCTTTCTTCAGTGATTTGGCTCAAAGCCAAAACATCAGAAACTACAGCATCCAATGCAGATTGGGCCACTGCACTATCAAACAGTGATTTGGCGTAACGGGAAGCAATGCGAATTTCAGACATACACGCGTTTAATTCTGGGTAAATTCAGCCAACTGTGCTTCGATCAATTGCTGTTGCTTATCAGATTTCTCCAATTCAGCAGACACCAACTTCTCGGCAATTTGAACCGAGAAAGAAGCTACTTCTTTCTTCAGCTCTTGCATAGCAGCTTGTTTCTGTTTGTTGATTTCGTCGTTGGCACGAACGATGAGTTTCTTTGCTTCTTCATCAGCCGTTGATTTGGCTTCAGAAACAATTTTGTCTTTCATCTCACGAGCCTCTCTCAGCATGGCGTCACGCTCGGCGCGAGCCTCAGCTAATAAATTTTCGTTTTGGCTTTGCAATTTGGCCATTTCATCACGGGCTTGTTGAGCCTGAGACAAAGCGTTATCAATGGTTTCTTCACGCTCTTTGATCGAAGTCAAAATGGGCGACCAAGCAAATTTCTTCAAGATGACCAACAGCAAGCTGAAGGTAACCAGCATCCAGAATACCAATCCAATGGCAGGAGTTACTAATTCCATGGTGTTTTGTTAAAGGGCTGCCCTTGCGGGCAGCCCAATTGATGTACTTCTTAGAGGAACAGAATCAACAAACAAACAACGATTGCGAAGAACACAGCACCTTCGATAAGGGCTGCTGCAACAATCATGTTTGCACGAATGTCACCAAGTGATTCAGGTTGACGTGCGATTGATTCCATGGCGCTTCCGCCGATGCGACCAATGCCAATACCGGCTCCGATAGCGGCCAATCCGGCACCGATGGCGGCACCCATTTTGCTGTAAGCAGCAGTCAAATCTGTAGCTGCTTGAAGAAGAGTGTTCATGAGACTCATAATATTTATGTTAGTGATTTGGTTTAGTGATGTTCTTCTACGGCCATTCCAATGTAGATGGAAGTCAAGAGGGTAAATACAAAAGCTTGAAGGAAGGCTACCAAGAGTTCCAATAAGCTCATAAACAATGTGAAGGCAACGCTCAATGGGCTTACGGCATAACCCAAGGCTGGGCTCATAGCGCCGAAAATGAAGATCAATGAGAAGAAACCTAAAATGATGATGTGACCAGCCGTGATGTTTGCGAACAAACGGAGCATCAACACAAAGGGCTTCAAAATCACACCCAAAATTTCAATGGGGATGATGATGGGATACATCCAAACGGGAACATCGGGCACAAAAATGTGCTTCCAATAGTATTTGTTACTCGCTAAGGTAACCGTAATGAAGACTACCAAAGCCAAGACCATAGTAACCGCAATGTTACCCGTTACGTTAGCTCCACCTGGGAAGATAGGAACTAGTCCAAATAGGTTATTGATGAAGATGAAGAAGAAAACAGTCAATATCAAAGGCATGTATCGATCAGCTTTCTTGCCAATAGAAGGCTTAGCCACGTCATCGCGCAAGAACAGAATCAAGGGCTCCAATACGTTTAAGAAACCTTTAGGTGCCATTCCTTTGTTCTTCCGATAAGAAGATGCCGTGCGCAACATCATAATCAACAGGAAAACACTAGCCACCAACATAGCCAAAACATTCTTGGTAATACTCAGGTCGTAAAGACCATCCGTGCAACCTTCGTCTTCCCATACCAAATGACCCTCGTGCAACATCAAACCATCGTAGGCAGCATGACCGTGTTCAAAACGAGAAGAAGAGAAAATTTTCAAACCTTGCTCAGGGCTATAAGCAATCACAGGCAAGGAAATAGACGTGTGACCCCACAAATGCCAATCATGGGAATCACCGATGTGTTCCAAGATCATCTTACCGGGCTCAAATTTAGTTTCAGATTCGTGCTCAACTTCTCCTTCTGCCTCAGCATGATTGGCTGCCAATGGAGAAAATGTAAGCGAAAAAATGCCGAGAATTGTGAGAATTGCTGTTTTACGCAAAGTGTCAAATGATGCGCATAGCGCTGAAAAACTTAGATTCTTCATTCTTTTACTTACCGTCTGAATCGGGGCGCAAGTTAGCACCCTTTTGAAACAATTCAAAGACTAAAAGCGAAACAAAAAATAACCCGTACAAGCACACGGGAATAATGCCTGTCTTCACGCGAGGAACGGCATTGTAATCGGTCAACAATTGAATCAATAAAAACGCCGACACCCCTACTAGGCGCAACATGGAGGCCAACATGAGTCGCCGTATGCCCGAAAGAGGTTTATCGGGAGCCGCCCGAAGCACAAACCAATGGGTGATGCCAAATAGCGTCGCAATAAACAATAAACCCATGGCCAACCAAGCATCTTCCCCTCTCAAGGCCAACAATCGCTCGACCCAAAGTTGAATGACAGAAGATTCTGTGCCATTCATGGGCCCAGCAGCATCGTTCAATCGAAGACCCAAAGCCGGGTGTGAGGCCAATGCCAGCAATGCCAACACGGCACTTAAACGTATGATCCAATAACGCGTCATTTTAACATTTTCATTACGGTATACAAAGCCAGAAAAACACCTGACAAACTGCCGATTAACACTCCCCAAGGAAATGCGAAATCCAAACTAAGGTCCAGGGTATAACCCAAAGCAATGGGAAGCAACATGGCTCCCATCATTTGAAACGCCATTCCTGAATAGCGCAAAAAGGCTAAGTTGTTTTTTTGATGGGAATCGGTGTTAGGCTTTGCTGCCATTGCCAACGCCAGTCGCTGCAGCCGCCGGGGCTACGGTTTTTTGAATGTTCATGGTACAGCGGCCGTTGAATTGAGCCCCTGATTCAATGATCAACTGATCGGTAATGATATCGCCGTCAATTTTGGAATTGGGCTTCAAAACCAAAGTTTTCTTGACACTTACATTGCCTTTGATGTAACCTGCAATGGTTGCGTGCAAGGCGTGGATGTCGCCCATGATTTTGCCCGAATCGCCCACCACCAAGCGCTGCTGAACCTTCACCGTACCTTCGATGCTGCCATCGACCCGAATGTCGCCATTGCTGATCAAATCGCCTTTGACTTCGGTTCCTGTACCGATGAAATTCATGATGCCCTGTTGCGCTGAACCTGGCTTTTCTTTTTTGGTGTTGGACGCGTTAAACATAGAGTAAATACAAAACTACGTAAAAGACCGATTACTCGAACGAATATTGACGATCCAAATGACTGGAATCGTAAAGATTCGCTTTGTCATTCAGCAAATTCTGCAAGGTCTGAGTCTTCATGCGCTCCGATTCTAAATTTTGGGTGGTTTTTTCCAAACGACTGTTGAGCTCGAGCAGTTCAGCCCGGCTGTTCAAACCGGCATCACCCAACAAAAACAAACCCACCGAAGTATTGGCTAGCAAGAACCCAAGCACCAAAACCAAGAGCAACACAAAGCCACTGATCAGCATCAAGACGTTGAGCAAGGTCAAACGAATGGAGAAGACCTCGGCAAAAGTGCTATCGTTTATCAGAACAAAGCGATGCTTGTTCCTTAGTTTCGTGATAATTTTGCCCTTCTGTTTGGCCATGTTCAATTGATTGCGTGGCCCAATGGCCAATAAAACTTCGAAATTATCGTTTTGCTAGTGTCTCCCGAAATGCATCGCCGACTTTTTTATAAAATACTGGGAATCGTCGCCCTCAGCCTGAGCTTCGCCGCCTGCCAGAATCAAGAAAGTTGGCTGTACCGTCAGTGGCACAATACCCTGGCTCATTACAACCTGTATTTCAATGCCGAGCAAAAATGGATGGAGGTAATGCAAACCAACCGAGAGGCATTCAAAGACGATTATCGTTACACCCTTTCGCTTTTCAATTACGGCAATGAAGAAAGCCTGAAGTCCAACCAGGGCAACATGGATGAAGTCATCAAAAAGGTGAGCACGATGATTGACCGGCACCCCCAAAGCAAATGGGTAGACGATGCCTACTTTCTCATGGGCAAGGCCTATTTCTTAAAAGGAGATTTTCATGCGGCCGTCGATATCTTGGAATACGTCAACGACCGATACGAAGACGTCGAAATCAAATTCAAGTGTCAACTTTGGATTGCGCGCAGCTTGGCCATGCAAAACAAGTGGGAAGAAGCTGAATCGCTGGCCCGAAGCATTGCCTTGTCTGAAGAACTCCCCCATGCCTTGGCCTCAGAAGCCAATTGGGTACTGGGCGCCATTTATGCCCATGAAGACAAATTCCAAGCCGCAGCACCGGTTTTGGAAAAAAGCCTGGAGGGAATGGCCTTGCGCCTAGACCGGTATCGGGTGCATTATATATTGGGGCAGATTTACCAAGAACTGCGCCAATATCCCGAGGCTGAATCGCATTATGCAGAGGTTCCCAAGTTCAATCCGCCGTATGCCATGGCCTTCCAAGCCCGCATGGCGCAGGTGTCGATATTGAGCAGTCAGCAAAATGACTTCGAGAAAGCCAACGGCATTCTTTCCAAGATGCTCAAGGACGATAAAAACCTGGATTACTTGGGTCAAATTCACTACAAAATGGGCTTCAACTGGTACGCGGCCGGCTTGAAAGACAAGGCCTTAGCCGAATACCGACTTTCGGTCGCACACTCAGAAAAAGACCCTTCTCAACGCACGACCAGTTTCCTGGCTTTGGGCAACCATTATTTTGGAATTCGAGAATTTGAGACCGCTGCTTTGTACTACGATTCGGCCAACAACAGTTTGGACCAAAATCACCCGCAGTACGAAACCATCATCGCCCAAAACGAGATTCTCAGCGATCTACTGCGGCATTTATTGACGGTCAAGAACCAAGATTCTCTCTTGAAAATGGCCTTGGACCCGGTTTGGCGCGACAAAAAGATCAACGAAGCCATCGCGCGTGAAGAGGCTGAAAAACAAGCGGCCGAGGCTGCCAAATTGGTTCAGAGCAATCCGAACCAGGCGACTCCTACCCTGCCCAACATGCCAGGTATGCCTGGAAATGGAACCGCCTTCCCCTTTTACACAGAGGCAGCCCGAACCAAAGGAGTTCAAGACTTCAATCGCAGCTGGGGCCCTCGCGAAAACAGCGATTTCTGGGGCATCAAATCTTTGAAAAGCACAAGTTCTACCGCCGTCAACCCCAATCCCGATGAGGGCGACAGCGCAAAAGAAGACAATGGGCCTGATTTGCAAGGCGTTCAAGCCGACCACAAGCGCTTCTACAAAGGTTTGCCCTTGGCCAAAAAAGACCAAGCCAAGGCCCTAGCCGACATTGAAGAGTCTCTGCTCGCCGCCGCTCAAATCTATCAGAATCGTTTGCTCGAATTCCCAGAAGCCATTCGCTTGTACCGCGAACTGCTTGAGCGATTCCCTAACAGCGAGTACAAGGCTCAAGTGCTCTACGAACTCATCAAACTCGAAAAGCAAACCGGCGATTATGACGCCGCAGACAAGCACAAACGAAGCTTGCGCGAAGAATTCCCCAACAGCTTGTATTTGAAGTTGATCGAAAGCCCTGATGCCGCACCCGAGGTCAACGAGCCCAACTCGGCCAATAAGGAAGTCATTGCCTTGTACGACCAGTGTTTATCGGCCTTTCAAGACCAGCAATACAGCGTTTGTCGCTCGGTCAAACTGGACGCCGATAAATCGTATGCGGGCAATCCCTACCAAAGCCGGTTCGACTATTTGTATGCGGCCAGTTATGCCAAAGAGGGCGATTTGAAACAGGCAAAGGCCTTGTTTGAGCAGTTGGGAGAAGATCACCCGGGCAGCGCCGCTGCACAGCGAGCCGAAGCCCATTTGCGGGCACTGCGCAACCTCGAGGCCCAAGAAGATGCCGATTCAAACGCTGCGGCCGCTCCTGCGAGCAGCGGTTTCCAAACTTGGAATGGAACCGATGAATTGGTTTGCTTGGTGGCCATACCCAAAGGCAGCAACGCCAACATGGCTCGAGCCGCATTGAGCGATTTCAACAAACGCAATTTTGTATTCGAAGAGAATCTGGAAGTGGGTTCAGCCATGCCCATGGGCAGCCGTTGGCTCATACCTGTCCT
>JAURGZ010000050.1 GCA_030833525.1 Bacteroidota bacterium
ATCGTACGCCGCAAGGGTAAGGTGTACGTGATTAACAAGAAGAATCCCAAATTCAAACAAAGACAAGGATAATAGATACACATGGCCCGTATAGCAGGTATTGATCTCCCTAAGAATAAGCGTGGTGTCATTGGATTGACCTACATCTTCGGTATTGGCCGAAGCACCGCTGCGTTGATTCTGGACAATTGCGGTATTTCGCAAGACAAAAAAGTAAACGAATGGAACGACGATGATTTGGCGGCCATTCGTGGTTACATTCAGGAAAACCTGAAAACCGAAGGTGAATTGCGCTCTGAGGTTCAATTGAACATCAAGCGTTTGATGGACATCGGTTGCTACCGCGGTCAGCGCCATCGTAAGGGTCTGCCCTTGCGCGGTCAGAAAACCCGTACGAATGCTCGTACGCGGAAAGGTAAGAGAAAGACAGTTGCTGGTAAAAAGAAGGCTACTAAATAATTAGCATAAGCTATCATGGCTAATCAGAAAAAAGTACAAAAGAGAAAAGTAAAGGTTGATCCTCACGGTCAAGTGCACATTCGCGCTACCTTTAACAACATTATCATTTCGGTTACAAACACCGAAGGTCAGGTGATTTCTTGGTCCTCGGCCGGTAAAATGGGTTTCCGTGGTTCTAAGAAAAATACTCCTTACGCAGCTCAGGTAGCTGTATTGGATTGCGGTAAGACAGCTTTTGATGGTGGTCTTCGCAAGGTTGACGTATTCGTGAAAGGTCCTGGTTCTGGACGCGACAGCGCTATTCGTAACCTTCAAACTGTGGGATTGGAAGTTTTGACCATTACGGACACTACACCCCTTCCTCACAACGGTTGTCGTCCTCCTAAGCGCAGAAGAGTTTAATCTAGAAAATTTAAAAAATGGCAAGATATACAGGCCCAAAATCGAAAGTTGCCCGTCGTTTCCGCGAAGCGATTTTTGGACGCGACAAAGCTTTGGAGCGTAAGAACTACGGTCCAGGTCAGCATGGCAATTCAAGAAGAAGACCCAAGCAGAGCGAATATGCTATTCAGTTGGCTGAAAAGCAGAAAGCGAAGTACACGTACGGTGTTTTGGAAAAGCAATTCCGCAATACCTTCAAGCGTGCTGCAGCCAAAAAAGGAGTTACCGGTGAAAACTTGTTGAAGTTTTTGGAAGCTCGTTTGGACAACACTGTTTATCGCATGGGTATTGCACCTACGCGTCGCGGTGCTCGTCAGTTGGTTAGCCACCGCCACATTACCGTTAACGGTGGTGTTGTGAACATTCCTAGCTATCAATTGAAGCCAGGCGATGTGGTTGCTGTTCGTGAGCGCTCTCAAACCATGGAAGTAATTACGAACAACGTAAGCGCTTCTAATACGAAATTCAGCTGGATCCAATGGAACGGTAGCACCTTGAGTGGAACTTTTGTTTCTTACCCCGAGCGTAGCGACATCCCTGAGAATATCAAGGAACAGTTGATTGTTGAATTGTACAGTAAATAATTAAAGAAAGAACAGACATGGGTGTTATTCCATTTCAAAAACCGAATAAAGTGGTTATGCATAAGGCCACTGATTTTAACGGAGTATTTGAATTTTCTCCGTTGGAAAAAGGCTACGGTGTAACCATCGGAAACGCCATGCGTCGCATTCTCCTGAGTTCTTTGGAGGGTCATGCTATTACTTCCGTTAAAATCCAAGGCGTTGATCACGAGTTCAGCACCATCAAAGGAGTAGTAGAAGATGTAGTTGAAATCGTTTTGAACCTGAAACAGGTTCGTTTCAAAGCGAATGACTCTGCTGAAGATCACGAGAAGATTTTCATTTCCTTGAAAGGAAAAGATCAGTTTTTGGCTGGAGATATAGGACGCTACACCAATGCGTTTACCATCTTGAACCCCGAATTGGTGCTTTGCCACATGGAGCCAACCACCAACTTGGAGTTGGAAATCACGGTAGGCAAGGGCCGTGGTTATGTTCCCGCTGACGAGAACAAAACCAAAGACGCGCCCATTGGAATGGTGGCTATTGATTCCATCTTTACGCCCATTCGCAACGTGAAGTTTCAAGTTGAAGATTTCCGTGTGGAGCAGCGTACCGACTATGAGAAACTGATTTTGGAAGTTACTACCGATGGTAGCATCCATCCTGAGGAGGCTTTGAAAGAAGCTGCTAAAATTTTGATTCAGCATTTCGTATTGTTCAGCGATGAGAACATCATGCCTGAGACCAAAGCCAGCAAGGCGGTTGAAGAGGTTGATGAGTCATTCCTGCAGATGCGCAAGATTTTGAAGACGCCTTTGGCTGACTTGGATCTTTCGGTTCGCGCCTACAATTGTTTGAAGGCTGCCGAAATCAAGACCTTGGGCGAGTTGGTGAATTACCACATCGATGATCTTTTGAAATTCAGAAACTTCGGTAAGAAGTCTCTGTCTGAATTGGAAGAGTTTGTCCGTGACAAAGGTTTGCACTTTGGAATGGATGTATCTAAATACAACCTGAACGACGATTAATTGAATCATGAGACACGGAAAAAAGAATAATCATTTGGGCCGCACTTCCTCTCACCGCAAAGCGATGATGAGCAACATGGCGTCTTCCCTGATTAAGCATAAGCGTATTATCACCACAGTAGCCAAAGCTAAGAGCTTGCGCGTATTTGTTGAACCCCTGATCACCCGCTCTAAGGATGCCAGCACTCACAACTACCGCACAGTGTTTTCTTACTTGCGCGATAAAGATGCAACTCGTGAATTGTTCACAGTTGTAGGTGAGAAAGTAGCCAATCGTCCTGGTGGATACACCCGCATCTTGAAGACGGGTAACCGCGTAGGTGATAACGCGGAAATGGCTATGATCGAGTTGGTTGACTTCAATGAGTTCTTCGAAGGCTTTGGTGCCAAAGAAGAAAAGAAAGGCAACACCCGTCGTAGCCGTCGTTCTGGTTCCTCTAGCAAGCCTGCTGCTCCTAAAGCTGAAACAGCTGTTGAAACGGCTGTAGTGGCTGAAGAGGTGGTTGAAGAAGTAGTTGTTGAAGAGGTAGCTGCTGCCGAAACCGTAGCTGAAAGCGCTGAAGAGGCCTCCTCTGAGTCCAGCGAAGATTCAGCTGCTGACGCAGAAGAGAACGCATAATCAAACTGGATTCTACGAAAAAGCCCCGACTTGTCGGGGCTTTTTTTATGCCGTAAGGGGCTGAAATCAGGTAGTAAGGAGTTTGTTGGTAAGGGTGCGGGCATCAACCACACCGCTTTGCCGCCATTTGAGTTGGCCATTTTTGAAAATGGCAAGTGTGGGCACACCGGTGATTTGAAACTGTTGTGCCAATCGTGGATTCTTATCTACGTCAATTTTGATGATTTTGGCTTTGGGTCCTACTTGCGATTTCACTTGTTGCAGAATAGGGGCCATGGTTTTGCAGGGTCCGCACCATTCCGCAAAGAAATCAACCAAAACGGGTTGATCTCCTTTGACCATTTCTGAAAATGACTGTTTCATGCTTATTTCAGTATAGAACGTAGGGATGACCATCCGCCGCCGTTGTGGCAAACAAAACCTTGGCTATCGAGGAAGCTCTTGGCGATACCGCTTCTGCGTCCCGATTGGCAACAGGTAATGATGGTTTTTCCCTTGGGAAGGTTTTTAACCTTGGCATTCAATTGATCGAGTGGGATGTTCTTCGAGCCATCGATATGCCCCATTTTGTATTCACCGCTGCTGCGCACGTCCACGACAATAGCACCTTCTGCTACGAGTGCCTTGAAATCGACACTGGGTTTTGATTTGAATAAGTTAGATAGAAAACTCATGGTGCAAATTTCGCATCCATGAACCTATTGGTCTGTGATATAACGCACAGATCTTAGGGTATGGCGATGTTCAGTTCTTGAAGAATGTGATCGGCTTCAGAAACGTACTTCAAAACATACAAAACATAGCGAATGTCGCAGCCAATGCTTCGAGAATACTGTTCGTTCCACGCATAATCGTTGATGGTGGCTGTGAAGCTGCGATCAAAATTGACGCCAATCAATTCGCCTGCCGCATTCAAAATGGGGCTACCGCTATTCCCGCCTGTGGTATCCATGTTGTACAACAGTCCAACCACAACCTTGCCCGTTTTGGGATCTTTGAATAGGGCAGGAACATTTTCCTTGCGCAAGCGATCAGCGGTTTCAGCGGGCAAGCGATAATCAGGTCTGGTATTGGCTTTTTCAAACATGCCGTCTAAAGTGGTATAGGGGTAATGAACCTCACCATCATTGGGACGGTATGACTTCACGTATCCGTATGTGAGACGCAAGGTGCTGTTGGCATCAGGGATGAAACGGTTGTTGCCCCCAAGACTTTCTTGAAACTCCAAGCGAAGTTGGGTGTATTGAGGCATCAGCGATTGCAATTGGGTCTCTTGGTCTTTCCACATGGCCGCCACATCGGCAGAAACCCAGAAAATCTCTTTGGTCAATCGATACAAGGGATCTTTCCAAGCTTTGGCGGCCTTGGCTCCTGCGAATTGTTGCCCGTAAGCACTGTGGAACCAGTTTTGGTCCCCTTGCTGGGATTTTTGCTCGAAGAATCCATTCAAGGGAGCGGCTGCTTTCTGTGCATAGGCTGAAACCGCAGAATTTTGTGCTTCCAACAGGCGTTGGGTCAAATCGCGTTCCAGGGGAATGAGGTTGACGTTGTAGGAAGAGAAGAGCTTCTTCATTTGTTCTTCGTCGGCCATAGCGGCTGGATTGCTTCGCTCGATCTCAGCCATTTGGTTGAGCTTTCGCAACACCGTTGATTGACGGTTCATGAGCAAGTAGTTGTAATAAACAGCAGCCATGGTTTGGCGCTTTTCCCAAATGGCTTTGATGTTTTGAATGACTTGAGCCCCTTGGGCGTTGCCCTTTTGTTGGCACCATGCCATCATCGCCGCTTCTTCCTGCTCGCGTTGTTGAACCAATTCGGTGCGGCGCAAGCCCTGGATTTTGCCACGGTAGTTTTTTTCGGTGTTTTCCAAGCTTTGAACCGTTCCAGCAAACGCCAATTGATCGGCTGTATTGCCTTCCGTATACTTTTTGATGGCATCGATTTGGTATTTGAATCCTTGCTGAATGCGGGGCAAGTGATCAGATTCTTGAAAGGCTAGGTAGGAGGCACTTTCGTGTCTAAAGGTTCTGCCCGGGTAGCCCATGATGAATACAAAATCACCTTCTTGGGTGCCGGCAGGGTTGATTTTCAAATGCTTTTGAGGCTGGTAAGGGATGTTGTTCTCGCTGTAAGGGGCGGGCTTGCCGTCGGGACCTACATAGGCTCTAACCAAGGAGAAGTCCCCATTGTGACGAGGCCACTCCCAGTTGTCGGTATCACCACCGAATTGGCCTATGGTAAGGGGAGGAGCCATGACCAAGCGAACATCTTGCAAATAGATGTAACGAAACAAGGTATAACTGCGGCCCACGAACATTTCGGAAATCTCAATTTTCAATTCGGGGTGATCGCGTTGGTCTTTTTCAGCAATGGCCTTGATGTTGTCTTGAATGGTCTGAGCTCGCAGCAAGGGGTCGCTTTGGGCATCGAGTCCTTTCAATACCTCAGCTGAGACGTCTTTATAACTCTGAAGCACCTTGCAGGGAATAGGCACGCGCAGTTCTTCGGCTTGGGTTTTGGCAATGAAACCGTTTTCCAGGTAGTTGGTTTCAGGGCTGCTCAACTGGGCTACGCTGCCATATACACAGTGATGGTTGGTGATGATCAGGCCCTGGTCGGATATGAAGGAGCCTGTGCATCCGCCTACATTTACCAATGCATGGGTCAAACTGATGGCATTGGGATTGAAAATGTCTTCGGCATCGAGTCTCAAACCGGCTTGTTTCAACTCTGTTTCATTGAGGTAATTCAAGGGGAACATTCCTTCTTCAGGACGGTGAGAACTTGAGACCCAAAGGGCCAAACAGCCTGCCACGAGCAGGGGCCATGATTGTTTCCTGGACATGTGAACAAAAGTAGGGTTCGAAACGGAGAGACGCCACCATTTAGCGGTAATTTTGAGCCCATGCTGAGCCATAAAATTTGGGTGATTGCTGGATTCTTTGGGGTCCTGCTCGTTGGGCTTTTATTGGACTTGGGGCTGCTGCATAAAGGCGGTAAGCATAGCCCCATGACATTGGCTCAAAGTGCCAAGCGAAGTGCAGCCTGGTTTGGTCTGGGGCTATTGGCGACTTGGGTCATCTCTTGGGTGCATCCATTTTTGCATGACATTGCCGTTCATGCACCGGCGGGTCAGGAGCAGGAATGGATCATCGAGCCGCTCGAAGAGTATCGC
Organism: Bacteroidota bacterium; assembly: GCA_030833525.1. Taxonomy (GTDB): domain Bacteria; phylum Bacteroidota; class Bacteroidia; order NS11-12g; family UBA955; genus JALRLA01. The sequence continues at coordinate 6,289 of JAURGZ010000050.1, forward strand.
CAACAGTATCACGCTTCGTTTGAACTGGATGTAAATCGACCTGAACAAAGCTTGCAAAATTTCAAGACCTATGCTGCCACGGCTTTTTTTACGGGGTACTTGGTTGAATATGCCTTGAGCGTAGACAATCTGTTTGTGATGCTGCTCATCTTTCAAGCCTTTCGAGTAGGGGCTATGGAGCAAAAGGAAATTTTGGTTTGGGGTGTCATTGGGGCCATTGTGCTGCGCGCGCTGTTTGTGTTTTTGGGCTCGGCCTTGGTTCAGCAGTTTCATGCGGTCCTCTACGGATTTGGCATTTTACTCCTGTACAGTGGCTTTAAGTTGTTTTGGCAAAAAGCCGATGAGGAAAGCGATCCCCTTCAGCATCCCGTCTTGAAATGGCTGCGAGGCAAATTGCCCATTTCAGAAAAAACACCCGAGGGTGTATTGTTTCGCTTCAAAGAGCAGGGGAAGACTTGGTTTACTCCCTTGTTTTTGGTGCTGGTCTTGGTAGAGCTCACCGATGTGGTGTTTGCGGTAGATTCGGTTCCCGCCATATTCGGCATTACCACCGATCCCTATTTGGTTTTCTTCTCCAACATTTTGGCCGTAATGGGTCTTCGTTCGCTGTATTTCCTCTTGGGGCATAGCCTAGATAAATTCTACGCCTTGCAATACGGACTTTCCTTGATTTTAGTGTTCATAGGTGCTAAAATGCTGCTGGAACCTTATTTCCATGCCATTGGATTCACCCATGTACACAACCTCATGGTCATACTGGGAATTTTGATGACCAGCATTTTGTGGTCATTGGGTTTTCCGAAGAGAGCCACGGGAGCGGCGATTGTGGAAGAGTGAGAAAAAAAACACAGCAACTTACCCACAGGCCCATGTCAATCGGTCTTTTTTATGGAACTTTGAACCCTTGAAGTGACTACTCCCTTAATTCCCGCATTTTTGGTTCTTCAAGACGGTACCGTTTTCAAAGGCAACGCCATTGGAAAGATTGGAACCACCACTGGAGAAATTTGTTTCAACACCGGCATGACCGGTTACCAGGAAATCTTTACAGACCCTTCATACTACGGTCAAATCATCATCATGACCAATGATCACATTGGAAACTATGGTATCAAAGATGATGAAGTGGAAAGCGATCGCATCATGATCGCCGGTTTGGTCTGCAAGAAATATTCACAGACGTACAGCCGAAAAATGGGTGACCGAAGCCTGGACGATTATTTTACCGAAAACCAGGTGGTCGGCATTTCCGATATCGATACGCGTCAACTGGTGCGTCACATTCGTGAGACGGGTGCAAAAAACGCCATCATCTCAAGCGAAACCGATGATATTGAGTCCCTGCTGCAGCAATTGGGATCGGTACCCGATATGTCTGGTTTGGAATTGGCCTCTGTGGTCAGTACGTCTGAATTCTATGAATCAGGTTCAGCTGATGCGCCTCACAAAGTAGCCCTGTTGGATTTTGGTACCAAGAAGAACATCATGCGTTGTTTGGAAGAACGCGGATGCCGCTTGGGTGTATTCCCGGCCAAAACCGCGGCCCAAACCATATTGGATTGGAAGCCCGATGGCATCATGATTTCCAACGGCCCGGGTGATCCAGCGGCTATGACTTATGCCATTTCCTGCATTCAAGAATTGCTGAAAGCTGGCATTCCTACCTTTGGAATTTGCTTGGGGCATCAATTGTTGAGCCTGGCATCGGGTTTGAAAACTTACAAGATGCACCACGGTCATCGCGGTTGCAACCACCCTGTTAAGAATTTGGTTACCGGGCGCAGTGAAATTACCAGTCAAAACCACGGCTTTGCTGTGGAGTACAACGAGGCCTTGTCTGAAACAGTCGCTCTGACGCACATCAATCTCAACGATAACAGCGTCGAGGGAATCGCTCGAAAGGACATACCAGCATTCTCTGTACAGCACCACCCTGAGGCTTCACCCGGACCTCACGATTCTTGGTACTTATTCGATCAATTTGTAACGTTAATAGAACAGCATAAATCATGAGTGAAATCACCCACATACAAGCGAGACAAATTTTGGATTCTCGCGGAAATCCAACCGTAGAAGCAGAAGTTTACACCGAAGACGGTGGTTTTGGCCGCGCAGCCGTTCCTTCTGGAGCCAGCACCGGTGTGCACGAAGCGGTAGAATTGCGCGATGGCGATAGTGGACAGTACCTGGGTAAAGGCGTTCAAAATGCGGTTGATCACGTGAACAACCAGATCGCCGAGGCCTTGGAAGGTATGGAGGTGTTTGCCCAAAACGAGATCGATCAGTCCATGTTGGATTTGGATGGATCTGAGAACAAAGGCCGTTTGGGTGCCAACGCCATATTGGCGGTGAGCATGGCTTGTTCCAAGGCTGCTGCAGATGAGTTGGGTATGCCTTTGTATCGCTACATCGGTGGCGTGAATGCCAATACCTTGCCCGTGCCCATGATGAACATTCTGAATGGGGGAGCCCATGCCGACAATAAAATTGATTTTCAAGAATTCATGGTCATGCCGGTGAAAGCTGAAACGTTCAGCCACGGCTTGCGCATGGGGGTTGAGATTTTCCACCATTTGAAATCTGTTCTGAAAGCCGGCGGATACAGCACCAACGTGGGAGATGAGGGTGGTTTTGCCCCTAACATCCAGAGCAACGAGGAGGCCATTGAAGTGGTATTGAAAGCCATTGAAAAAGCCGGTTACAAGCCCGGCGTCGATGTATTCATCGCCATGGATGCGGCTAGCAGTGAAATGTACAACCCCGAAACAGGTCTGTATACCTTCCACAAGTCAGACAACAAGTCCATGACCGGCGAAGAGTTGGTTGACTATTGGGAAACCTGGTGCAACAAATATCCCATCGTTAGCATCGAAGATGGATGTGCCGAAGACGACTGGACGGCTTGGAAACGCATGACCGATAAGTTGGGTTCTCGCATTCAATTGGTGGGTGACGATTTGTTTGTGACCAACGTGAATCGCTTGCAGCGCGGAATCCAAGAAGGCATTGCTAACTCCATTTTGATCAAAGTGAATCAAATTGGCACCGTAAGTGAGACCCTGAATGCCATTCAATTGGCGACCCGCAACCGCTACACCAACGTGATGAGTCACCGCAGCGGTGAGACAGAAGATGTGACCATTGCTGATTTGGCAGTGGCCATGAACTCGGGTCAAATCAAAACCGGTTCAGCTTCTCGCTCTGATCGCATGGCGAAATACAATCAATTGCTTCGCATCGAAGAGGAACTAGGTGAAAACGCCATCTACGGTGGGCACATGTTCCCTTACGCATAATGCGCGGCTAAAATATTGTCCAATCCAAAAGGGCCCTTCTGCGGGCCCTTTTTCTTTTGCTTACTTTTGCAGTTCAGTTATGACTTGGTCATTCATTCATGAAAACCTTCGAACCCTGATCCTTTTAGGGATTTGGGCTTATCTGTTGGGTTCTCTTCCCTTTGCCATTTGGTGGGGGAAGCTTTTTCATGGAGTCGATGTCAGGCAACACGGAAGCGGCAATGCGGGAGCAACCAACGTGTTTCGAACTTTGGGGAATAAGCCCGGTACAGCGGTGCTGCTATTGGATGTCGCCAAAGGCTATGTGGCTGCTGCTTCTGCCCGTTTGTTGTTTGCCAAGTTCGGTCCAGAAAATCCCGAGTACGTTTCGAGTGCCTGGATCCACTTGACCCTCATCATGGGTGCCATGGCTATGTTGGGTCATTTGTTCCCTTTGTTTGCTCGCTTCAAGGGAGGGAAAGGCGTAGCCACCTTGTTTGGGTTGTTGATTGCTTTGGATTTGACAGTGGCCGCCTCGGCCCTCGGTATTTTTGTTATAGCAGCCCTGATATGGCGGTATGTATCCTTGGGGTCCATGCTAGCGGCGATGAGTTTGCCTGTGTGGTTCCGTCTATATTTGGACTATGATTTCGGGGTGTTGGATGCATTCGCATGGGGCATTGCCGCTGTGGTCGTATTCATGCACCGCAAAAACATAGAGCGATTGCGCGCAGGAACCGAGAGCAAAATGAATTTTTTACCCAGACATAGAAGCGAATCTGCATCATGAATCATACACAAGTATCTCCCGAAGCTGAAGAACTGTTGCAAACAGGCTTAGAATGGTCCTTGGTTCTGTACAACGATGATGTCAATACATTTGAATGGGTCATTGATTGCCTCGTCAAATATTGCGCGCACACGGCCATGCAGGCTGAACAATGTGCTTGGTTTGTGCATTTAAAAGGTAAGTATGCCGTGAAGCATGGCAATTATGCCCAACTGCGACCGGTTTGCGATGTTTTGCAAGAATGCGGTTTGTCAGCCGTTTTAGAATCAGATACCCATGAATAAAGTATATACGAATGCCCAAGAGGCCATTCTTGGTATTGAGTCAGGCATGACACTGATGCTGGGCGGGTTTGGATTGTGTGGAATTCCAGAGAATTGCATTCAAGCCTTGGTTGAGGCTGGCGTTACGAATCTCACGTGCATATCAAACAATGCGGGAGTCGACGATTTCGGAATAGGATTGATGCTCCAACAAAAGCAGGTGCGCAAAATGATCAGCTCCTATGTAGGGGAGAATGCCGAGTTTGAACGTCAACTTTTAAGCGGGGAATTGGAAGTCGAATTGATTCCACAAGGAACCTTGGCCGAGCGTTGCCGAGCAGCAGGAGCGGGTATTCCCGCCTTTTATACCCCTGCGGGTGTAGGTACCGAGGTGGCCGAAGGAAAAGAAACCCGCGTTTTTGGCGGCAAAACCTATTTGATGGAATACGCCTTTGATGCAGAATTCGCCATTGTGAAGGCTTGGAAAGGAGATACCCATGGCAATTTGGTATTCAAGGATACGGCCCGCAACTTCAATCCGATGATGGCCATGGCGGGTAAAACGACCATAGCCGAGGTAGAAGAATTGGTGGCCCCGGGAGAATTGAATCCCAATGAAATTCACGTTCCCGGCATTTACGTTCATCGCATATTCCAAGGTGTCGGGTACGAAAAACGAATTGAACAACGAACCGTGCGCAAACGCGAACAACATGGATAAACCGAAGTGGTTGTTCGCCACCAACAATGCTCACAAATTGGAGGAGGCTCGCGAAATTCTGGCCAACTGTGCCGAAATCGTTTCGCTCCAAGAGCTCGGTTTGGATTTTGAAGTGGAAGAAAACGGCTTGGATTTTTTGCAAAATGCGAGAATCAAAGCTGAAGCCTATTCCAAAGCCGCGGGGATTCCCTGCTTTGCCGATGACAGTGGCCTCTGTGTAGACGCCCTCCATGGCGAACCCGGTGTATGGAGCGCTCGTTATGCGGGCTCCCCGTGCAACCATCAAGCGAATAATAGCAAGTTGTTGCAAGCGCTCGAAGGGCTGGAAAACCGAAGCGCACAGTTTGCCTGTGTGATTGCCACTCAAGGGCTCCATCCTGAAAATCCCAGTTTTGAGGGCCGAGTAAGCGGCCGCATTGCCGAAGATTTGTCAGGCCAAACAGGATTTGGATACGATCCTTTGTTTATACCCGATGGCTATGAACACTCGTTTGCCGAATTGGGACCAGCGATAAAAAATCAACTCAGCCATCGTGCCTTGGCCTTGAACCAAATGGCGGCATACCTGTTAGAGCAAGCATGAGTTTTCTGCCCGATCTAACGATATCTTCCTTTTCGTATGATTTGCCCGATGACCGCATTGCGGTTTATCCGGCCAAGCCCAGAGACAGTGCCAAACTATTGGTCTACCAAGAGGGACGCATTCAAGACTCAGTGGTTTCAAATCTGGGAGCCTATTTGCAAGAAAGCGATTGTTGGGTAGCCAACAATACCCAAGTCATACCCGCCCGCCTGTGGTTTCAAACAGAAGGAGGGGCTATCGTGCAAGTTTTTCTGCTCAAATCCTTGGGCGATGATTGGACTTGTTGGGAAGCTCTGGTGGGTAACCGCAAGCGCTTCAAAGCCGAATCCGTGCTGCGCAGTGAAAATGCACAAGGCGATTTCATCAGCGTGCAATGGGAAGATCGGGAGCAAAACCGTGTGATTTTGCAATCGAATCGAAGCTCCATTCACGATGCTCTGGAACTTTTTGGCCGCATTCCCTTACCTCCCTATATAAAAAGGAGCGATTCCAGCAGCGATAAAGACGATTATCAAACCCTTTTTGCCAAACACAAGGGAGCGGTAGCCGCCCCCACAGCCTCGCTGCATTTTACCCCTGAGCTTCGAGAGCGGCTCATCAGCCATGGGCTAGACGAATTGGAGTTGACTCTGCATGTAGGCGCGGGTACTTTCAAACCGGTTTCTCAAGAAAACCTGAGGGAGCATGACATGCATGCCGAAACATTTGTCATTACCCAATCTCTGATAGAGGGTCTGTTGCGAAGGGGTAGGGGAGTGATTGCCTTGGGGACCACGTCCATGAGGGTATTGGAAAGTCTTTATTATCTAGCCTGTCGTTTGAAACAGGATCCTCATTCCAGCCTGTTTGTGGCCAGCGATGACCCCTATAAACCGAACTGGCCCCCTATGAGTACACGGGAAGCCTTGGACTTTCTGCTGCAAATTTGCCAAGATAGAGGGGGGGAACTCAAAGGGGAAACCCAAATTTTCATTGTTCCTGGGTTTGAGTTTCGCCTCGTGGATCGGCTTATGACCAATTTTCACCAGCCACAGTCCACATTATTGGTGTTGATTTCAGCCTTTATTGGCCATGCATGGACCGAAGTTTATAGCCATGCCATGGCTCATGAATACCGTTTCTTGAGCTACGGAGACGCTTCTCTATTGTGCCGAGAAAAAAAAATCGAATGGTAACTGATTGAAAGGGAAGCCCTTCGGTCGTTTAGTCAAATTTCTTTTCAGGAGGGTGTTGTTTCTGTCAAAGTGTGTACTACTTTTGCACTCCCGTTCTGACAAAGTGTTCACGCTGATTCGAAGGCCAAAAAATCTTTTTTGAAAGTCTTTTGAAAATCGAAAAAGCTGATTAATTTTGCAGCCCCGTTCTGATACATGCTGAAGGCAAAAAAAGAAATGAAAATTTCGATTTTTGAATGAAGATTTTTCACTACCTTTGCAACCCGTTCTGCTGAATGTGATTGCGAAGAAAAAAGAAAAAATTTTTCTTGACTTTTAAGAAAAATACTTCATACCTTTGCAGCCCGTTTCGGGAGACTGAACGGAACAAAACAAGCCATAAACCAGCCTTCGGGCTATGTTTATAGAGTTCTTTGAAAGATTGAAGAGTAAGGAAAAGCGAGCCTCCAAAGTGTAATTACTTTGGGAAAAGCTGGAGATCAAATCTTTTACTATGGAGAGTTTGATCCTGGCTCAGGATGAACGCTAGCGGCAGGCC
>JAURGZ010000006.1 GCA_030833525.1 Bacteroidota bacterium
AACTGCACCGGGAGAGGAATACGACGATGCGGCCCTCAAGAAAATGGAGGAAATACGCAATCAGATCGTCAGTGGACAGGCTTCTTTCGAAGAAATGGCCCGCAATTACAGCGAAGACTATAACTCTCGCTACAACGGCGGCATCATGGATTACGTGAATACTACCCAGTACATTGGAGATCCCGATCGACAGTTGTGGGTGGACAAGGCTTTTTCGATGACGGAGAAGGGGGAAATCAGTTCTGTTTTTCGCACGAATTATGGGTACCACTTGCTTCAGTTGGTAGACGTGCGCCCCATGGCCTCCTTCGACCAAATGCGCAGCAGTTTGAAGCAGCAAGTGCAGCAAAATGCTCGCTCGAAAGTCAGCATCGATGCCTTGGTCGAGAAGGTAAAGCGCGAGAATAACTTCACTGAAAATCCTCAGGCTTATCAGGCATTCTTGTCAGTTTTGGACTCGAGTTTTTTGAACGGTTCATTTGACATGGATGCTCTGCCTAAATCTTATGACAACAAGGGAAAGCGTTTCAATTTGCTCGACATGGAGCTGTTTCGTTTGGGCAATGAAAGTTATACCGTTGAAGACTTTGCCTTGTTCATTCAGAACAATCGCCGAGCCATGAACTCAGGCAAGGCAGAAGCCTTTGCCAGTGAATATCAGCAATGGGTAAGCGAGAGTTGCGTAGCCAATCAGAATGAACATTTGGAAGAGCGTTCAGAAGAGTTTCGCGACATCTATCAAGAGTACCGCGAGGGTATTTTGATGTTCAATCGCATGCAGCAATTGGTTTGGGATCGTGCCAACAATGATTCAGCCGGTCTGGCGCAGTATTTTGCTGAGCACCGCGATGCCTATCGCTGGGACGACCGTTACCACGTAGATATTTACTACTGCAGCGACGCCAAAATGATGAAGACCGTCGCCAAGCAGGTTAAAAAAGGGGTTCAAGCCGATAGCCTGCTCCGCATGCACACGCGCAACAATCCGCTGGGATTCAATTACCGCATGGGCTACTACCAATGGTCTGATACAGGCCTCGTTCCCAATCCCGCTGTATTGAATACCTTGTTCAGCAACAGCGCTTACAAGAGCCAAACCGGTTTGGTCAAGCTGAATCAAGTAGGCGAAGATTGGATTTTGGTGAACATTCACGGTTTCTTGCCAGCGGGTCCCAAAGCCTTGAGCGAATGCCGCGGTCCCGTTACTTCCCGTTACCAAGAAGAGTTGGAGCGCCGCTGGATGGATGAACTAGAGAATCGCTACGAAGTTTCAATCAACTACGAAAGCGTCGAGGCCTTGAAAAAAGAATTGAACGCCCGATGAGAAAATTGGCCATTTGGGTAATGGGCCTGTTTGGGTTCGCTGGCTCCCTGCTGGCACAGCCTGACCTTCAAGGCCCTACTTTGCCTCCCCAACGGGTAGATGGAATTCTAGCCGTGGTGGGCGATAAAATCATTCTGCGTTCAGAATACGAGACGGAGAAAATGCAGTTGTCCCGCGGCCGTGAATTGCCCGATTCGTCCATGGCATATTGTGCCTTGCTCGACCAACTCATCATTGACCGTTTGTTGCTCAATCAAGCCGAAATCGATTCCATTCCCTTGACCGACGATCGGGTGGAGGCAGAAATTGACAACCGCATTCGGGAATACCAGCGCATGGCTGGAAGTTTGACCGAATTGGAGCGATACCTGGGGAAAACCATTCCCGAATTCAAAGATGAGATTCGCCCCAAGATGCGCAACAACTTGTTGGCGCAAGAAATGCGCAGCACCATCACCGACCCGGTTCGCATTTCGCCCCAGGAGGTGAAGCAGTACTACGAATCCATTCCTGAAGATTCGCTGCCCATCATCAACACAGAAGTAGAGGTAGCCCAATTGATTTTGGAGCCGCCTGTATCAGAAGTGGCCCGCAACTATGCCAAGGAGCAATTGGAGGACCTGCGTGCCCGAATATTGCGAGGAGAGAGCTTTGAGCGTTTGGCCAAGGCCTACTCCATGGACCCAGGCTCTAAAAACAACGGCGGTTTGTTGCCTGAATTTGGTCGTGGCGAAATGGTTGGGGCTTTTGAACGCATGGCTTTCAAGTTGAAGGAAGATAGTTTGAGCCCAGTGTTTGAAAGCGATTATGGGTTTCACATCATGAAGCTGATCAAGCGCAAAGGCGACCGAATCATTGCGGCGCACATTTTGATTCGCCCCGAGTACACCAGCAACGATTTCATACGGGCCTCTGCCCTGGCCGACTCTTTGTTTGCCGAATTGAGCGCAGGCCGCATGGAATGGTGCACAGCCGTCAAAGGATTTACCAGTGAAACCTACGGTGATAAGGCTTATTGCGGCTTTTTGAGTGATGAGGTAACGGGTTTGCAGAAAACTTCGTTTGATGAACTTCCCACCGATATCAAGCAAATGGTGGAGAAGATGGATGCCGGTCAATACTCGGCGCCCAAGTTGACAGTCACCCCAGATGGTCGTTCGGTTTACCGCATTCTCTATGTGAAGTCGTTCATTGCCCCCCACGAAGCCAATTTGATCCAGGATTACAGCCGCATTCAAATGGAGGCCGAAAATCAAAAGAAGCAAGAAGCCCTAGATGCCTGGGTCGACAAGTTCAAAGCCCGTACCTACATTCGGGTGAATGATCCTGGTTTTGATTGCCCATCTATGCAAGAGTGGAACCACCCATGAACCCCAGCGAATCGTTGAATAAAGCCCGTGCCTTTGCTCCTGAAGTTCAGCGTGCAAAGCAAGAGATTGCCCGTGTTGTGATCGGTCAGGAAGAGGCCGTAGAAGCCCTGCTGAATGCTGTTTTTTGCAACGGACACGTGCTGATGGTGGGTGTTCCAGGCTTGGCCAAAACCTTGTTGGTGAAGACCATTGCAGTGGCATTGGGTTTGGATTTTAAACGTGTTCAGTTCACCCCTGATTTGATGCCCAGTGATATTTTGGGCGCTGAAATTTTAAATGCTGAACGCCAATTCAGCTTTAGCAAGGGCCCTGTTTTTACCCAGGTTTTGCTAGCCGATGAGATCAACCGTACCCCTCCCAAAACGCAGGCTGCTTTGCTGGAGGCGATGCAGGAAAAGCAAGTCACAGCGGCAGGTACTCTCTACTCCTTGCCCCATCCTTTTTTCGTGCTGGCCACCCAAAACCCCATTGAGCAAGAAGGTACTTACCCCTTGCCTGAGGCGCAGCTGGATCGTTTCATGTATCAAGTGGTGCTGGGCTATCCCAGTTTTGAGCAGGAACAAGCCATTTTGAAGCGTACGACTTCGGCCGAACAAAGTGAGGCCACTGCGGTACTTGATGCCAAGAACATTCTGGAATTCCAGGAAGCGGTTCGCTCGGTTCCTGTGGTCGACCAGGTTTTTGAATACGCGGTTCAATTGGTGCATAAAACACGACCCGATAGCCCCACAGCGGCAGCCATGGTCAAGGATTATCTTCGATTTGGTGCCGGTCCCCGAGCCGGGCAAAACCTCATTTTAGGGGCCAAATGCCATGCCTTGATGAACGGGAAGTTGACGGTTGATCGTGAAGATATTCAGCGAGTGGCCCCTTGGGTGTTGGCCCACCGATTGGTGCCCAATTTCCGCGCAGAGGCAGAAGGCATTAGCCTGGTAGATTTGGTTCGCAGCCTTTATTGAAAACCTTTAAGCGGGTCGATTGCCTGGACGGCATCCGACCACTGAGCAAATGGGGCATTGACTGGGCTCATGCGTTCGGGCTGAGCAGTATTCCCGACCGAAGAAAATGATTTGAAGGTGTGCTTTGTTCCAGCGCTCGCGGGGCACCCATCGTTTGAGGTCTTTCTCTACCTGATCGACATTGCGGGCTGGACTCAAGCCCCAACGCCAGGCCAACCGGTGAATGTGGGTGTCAACCGGGAAGGCCGGTACTCCAAACGCTTGACTCATGACCACCGATGCGGTTTTGTGACCGACTCCAGGCAAGGCCTCGAGGGCTTCAAAGCTGGCGGGCACCCTGCCCTGATATTGTGAGTTGAGAATGTCTGAAAGTCCCCATATGGCCTTGCTCTTGGCGGGCGAAAGCCCACAAGGCTTGATGATTTCCCGAATCTGCTCAACCGAAAGTTCAACCATGTCCTTGGGGTTGTCGGCTTGTTCAAATAACAGGGGTGTGATTTGGTTGACACGGGCATCGGTGCATTGTGCGCTCAGCAACACGGCAATCAATAAGGTATAAGCATCTTTGTGATCCAGTGGAACCGGGGTTTCGGGGTAAAGGCGTTCCAAGGTTTCCAGAATGAAGGCTACTTTTTCGATTTTTTTCATGCTAGATAAATTGAAGATAGGCTTGGTGCTTGTTCCAGTCGGTGAAGGCAAATTGTTCACAGAAAAGGGCCTCGCTCAGGGCTTTTCCCAAGCATAATTGAGTTTGGGCTTTCCAAGGTTCTCGGTCACCTGCTGTCAATCGAAAGTCTCTTATGAAGCCTCTTTCAACGTTCAGCAAAAGCTCGATGCTTTGTTCATTTATATGCAGGGTTCGCTGGTGAGTGTAGCTGGGTGAATATCCCAAAATCCAAGCCTCGCTGCCTATTTTCTCTCGCTGCAATGCGTCGATTTTCTCTTCTTCTTCAGCACTCAGAGTCGAAATGCGATAGCTGAATTGTTGTTGGAACTCTGCGGCTAGCTGATCCCGAAACTCCTCAGCGGTCCAAGGGGTTTGCAAAGCCTCTTGAATGTTGACAACTGGGCTTGGCCTAGAGGCAATGGCTTTGCCTTGGTATTGGCCTTTAGTTTTCAAGGCTGCCGATAAATGGCCCAAATCGGCGTTGTACAACAAGGTTCCGTGGTGCAAGGCCCATTTGCGGCGCTGATCGATGTGTTGTGCATTGCCACTGATTTTCAAACCGTTTAGCAATAGGTCGTCTTTGTAACTGTAGGTAGTTTCTATGCCCAAAGCGCGCAGTGCAGCGCGCATGGGTTCCAGGTACCGCTTGTAATCAATGGCTTTTTCCAGCCCTTCTGGAAGGGGTTGTATGAAGCTAAAATTCAGATTTCCAGGGTCATGGTAAACGGTTCCACCCCCTGAGATGCGGCGGGCTAGGGCAATTCCTTTCGTTCGGCAAAAAGCGTAATCGACTTCTGCCGCCAAATTTTGATGTTTGCCACACACAATGCTCTCAGAAGAAAACCATAACATGAGAATGGGCTCCTCGGCTTCTTGAAGGCAAATGGCTTCAGTAGCCAGGTGTCGGTGCACGTTCAGGTGATCGGGTAAGAGTAGCCTCATGGCTCTGGAGTTCCGGCAGCGGGGTGGGTTTTGCGTTTGAGTTCAAAATTTTGCCCCAAATAGACCTTTCGCACCAAGGGGTCGCTGGCCAGTTCTTCTGCACTGCCTTGCTTGAGCAACTTGCCTTCAAACAGCAAGTAGGCCCTATCGGTGATGCTCAAGGTCTCTTGCACATTGTGGTCTGTGATCAGTATCCCAATGTTCTTCTCTTTGAGTTTGGCTACAATTCCCTGAATGTCTTCAACGGCGATAGGGTCTACTCCTGCAAATGGCTCATCGAGCAAGATGAATTTGGGATCCGTGGCCAAGGCACGGGCAATTTCAGTACGGCGCCTTTCTCCCCCGCTCAGTACCTTTCCTAAGTTCTTGCGAACGCGACCCAGGCCAAATTCCTCTATCAAGGATTCCAAGCGTTGTTCTTGTTCAGATTCACTCAGCGAAGTCATCTGGAGAATGGCGCGTATGTTGTCTTCTACGCTCAATTCACGAAAGACCGATGCCTCTTGGGGCAAATAGCCAATGCCCAATTGGGCCCTTTTGTACATGGGAAGAGATGAAATATCCTGGTCATTCAGGTAGACCTGCCCAGCATCGGGTTGAACCAGGCCTACGAACATGTAAAAACTCGTGGTTTTGCCAGCGCCGTTGGGCCCTAGCAAACCCACAATTTCCCCTTGTTCCACGAATACGCTAACCTCGTTGACGACGCGTTTGGCACCGTACTGCTTGACCAGCTTGTCGGAACGGAGTTTCATCATCTTGCAAATATACCCGCTTTGTTCGTTGGGCACTTCGCTGCGTGAATCGTATCTTTGAGGCGGCGGTACGGTCAGCTCCCTGCAAACTCCCCCAGGGCCGGAAGGCAGCAAGGGTAGTAGGTTGTAGCGACGCGATACCGCCTTTTTTTATGCCCGTTTTCTGGAGCTTTTGCCTGCGAAACGACTTTTTCCTCCTCCTGAATGGCGATTGCCACCTGAATGCCCTCCTCGGCGACCTCCACCTGAAGAATGTGAGCCACCTGAACGATCATCAGTGGTGTAAGCGTAAGGGTTTTTGGTCGTTTTAAAAGGCTTGGCAGGCCCGCTTATCACGCGAACGTTTCCGTAAGCCGGTTCACCCTTGCCACTTTCTTGTCTAGCATTGGGACGTTCCAGGCCGCCGCGTTTGTTGCGCGATCCTGATTTGCGGAAAATCAAATCAATGCGCCAGTCGTGTTCCATCTCAATCATGCACTCTTTGCCGTGCACCTTGAAGATCTGTTCCAGCAGGTTGACCTCGTCTTGAGCGCAAAACGAAACCGCAATGCCATTAGCACCGGCGCGACCGGTACGGCCAATGCGGTGGGTGTGCGTATCGGCATCTTGGGCCAAATCGTAGTTCAAGACATAATTGAGTTCTTTGATATCAACCCCGCGAGCTGCCACGTCGGTAGCGACCAAAATGCGGGCACGACCTGTTTTGAATTTGTCTAGGTTGAAGCTGCGTTCTTTTTGGCTCTTGTCTCCGTGAATGGCAACGGCAGAAAACTCGTTTTGCTTGAGGAATTTAACCAGCTTATCAGCCCCGAATTTGGTGCGGGTGAAAATCAGCATTTGGTCGATTTCTTCGCCCAACAACAACTCGGTCAACAAGGTGTTTTTGTTGCTCTTGTCAACGGCAAACAACCATTGGGTGATGTTGGGTTTATCTTGTTCTTGGGGCAGAATATCAATGTGTTCAGGCTCATGGAGCATTTCGGCTGCCAATTGCTTGATTTCATAGGGAGCGGTCGCCGAGAACAAAAGGGTTTGACGCTTTTCTGTCAAGATCAAGCGTCCAATTTTGCGAATGTCGCCAATGAAACCCATGTCCAGCATGCGGTCGCATTCGTCCAATACCAAGGTTCGAATGCCGCTCAGGTCGATGAATCCTTGCTCAATCAAATCCAGCAATCGACCAGGGGTGGCAATGATGACTTGGCAGCCGCGTTGAATGGTTTTGACTTGTTTGTACTGAGAAACGCCACCGTAAACCAAGGCAATATTCAAATCCACGCCACTGGCGTACTGATGAAAATTATCTGAAATCTGGTGGGCCAATTCACGGGTGGGAGCTAAAACCAATGCGTGAGTTTTAGTCTGAGGCTCTTCGATGATTTGTTGCAGAATGGGAATCGCAAAAGCGGCGGTTTTACCGGTGCCAGTAGGGGCGGTGGCGAATAAGTCGCTGCGATTGAGAATAACGGGAATGGATGCCGCTTGAATGGGGGTGGGTTGAGTGTAACCGCGCTCGCGCACAGCCTCAACCAGGGAGCTGTGAAGCCCCAGGTCTTGAAACGATGTCATATGGTTTGTCTTACTATCTGTCGCGAAACACTTTTGGAGTTCGTATTCGCATGTTTGGGAACCTCGCTGTGGGTTCCGCCAAAGACAGACTCGTAAAGAATTTTGCGCTGCAAAGGTAATCAATTAATTGGCTATTTGCGTTAAAGCCCTGAATCTATGCGATACATTGATTAATTTTGGGCTATGAGCGCAGCAAATTTGGCATTCAATCAGAACGAAGATTTGAACAAGCAACTGTGGGATTCGGTTGAGGCCAAATTGGTGAAAATTCGGGCAGGTGGCGGCGAGAAATCAGCGGCCAAACAAAAAGCCAAAGGAAAGATGTTGGCGCGTGAACGAATTGATTATCTGAGAGATGAAAATTCAGAATGGATCGAAATTGGCGCTTTTGCAGGCTACGAAATGTACCAGGAGTACGGCGGTTGCCCAGCAGGCGGAGTGGTCGCGGGCTTGGGTCATGTGCAAGGTCGATTGTGCGTCATCGTAGCCAATGATGCTACTGTAAAAGCGGGTGCATGGTTCCCGATCACGGGCAAAAAGAATTTACGGGCACAGGAAATTGCCATGGAAAATCGCCTGCCCATCATCTATTTGGTTGACAGTGCCGGGGTGTTTCTTCCCATGCAAGATGAAATTTTTCCTGATAAAGAGCATTTCGGGCGCATGTTTCGCAACAACGCCAAAATGAGCGCCTTGGGCATCACTCAAATTGCGGCAGTGATGGGTTCTTGCGTAGCTGGGGGTGCTTACTTGCCTATCATGAGCGACGAGGCCTTGATTGTGGAAGGAAACGGGAGCATATTTTTAGCCGGGTCTTATCTGGTCAAGGCGGCTATCGGTGAATCCATTGACAACGAGCAACTCGGCGGGGCCAAAACCCAAACCGAAGTTTCAGGAGTCATCGACGATAAATTTCCAGATGATCCCAGTTGTTTGGATCGCATCAAGCACATCATGAGCATGCTAGGGTCGACTCTAAATGCGGGCTTCAACCGTGAGAAACCGCAATTGCCAGCTCGACCCATGAGCGATGCATTTGGCGTTTTGCCATACGATCGCACCAAGCCTTATTCCAGTCTCGAATTGATCGAAACCCTGGTCGATGCGGGCAGTTTTGCCCCATACAAGGCCGATTATGGCAAAACCATGATTTGTGGATACGGCCGCATCGACGGCTGGGCCGTGGGTATTGTGGCCAACAACCGTGAGATGGTCAAAAATGCCAAAGGTGAGATGCAAGTGGGCGGAGTGATTTACAGCGACTCGGCAGATAAGGCGGCTCGCTTCATCATGAACTGCAACCAGAAAAAAGTTCCCTTGGTCTTTTTGCAAGATGTGACGGGCTTTATGGTAGGCAGTCGCAGCGAGCAAGGAGGCATTATCAAAGATGGCGCCAAGCTGGTCAATGCCATGTCGAATTCTACCGTTCCCAAGTTCACGGTTATTGTGGGCAACAGTTACGGAGCCGGCAATTATGCCATGTGCGGTAAAGCATACGACCCTCGGTTGATAGTGGCTTGGCCAGGGGCTAAAATCGCAGTAATGGGGGGCGCGCAAGCCGCGCAAACCTTGCTTCAAATTGAAAAAGCCAGCCTCAAGGCCAAAGGCCATGAATTGGATCCAGAGAAAGAAAAGGCCTTGTTGGATACCATTACCCAACGTTACGACAAACAGACTACCGCCTATTACGCAGCAGCTCGGTTGTGGGTTGACGCCATCATCAAACCCACCGATACTCGAACTTGGATATCCATGGGCATAGAGGCGGCCAATCAAGCCCCTGTTGAACCCTTCAATGTAGGAGTTTTGCAAACCTAATCCATGGCCTCGAGTACCGAAGAAAACTACCTCAAGGCCCTGTTGGCATTGGACTTAGAGCCCGGTAAAGAATCGGGCAGCATCTCCGTGTCTGAGTTGGGCCAGCGACTTGGGGTTTCGGTTCCCACGGCCAACAGCATGGTGAAGAACCTGCATTCCAAAGGTTTGGTCGACTACCAAAAATACAAGCCCGTTTCTTTGACCCAAGAAGGTCGTCGCCAGGCGGCCCTCATTGTTCGAAAACACCGCTTGACCGAAATGTTTTTGGTCGATGTCATGGGATTTGGCTGGGAAGAGGTGCACGAAATAGCTGAGCAAATTGAGCATATTGATTCCCAAGCCCTGTTCGAACGCATGGACCGCATGTTGAATCACCCTACGAATGATCCGCATGGGTCGCCCATTCCCAATTCAATGGGAGAATTGGAATCGAATACCTATGCCTCCCTTTCCAATTGCCAAGTGGGCACAGCCTGGGAAATCAAGGCCATTGGCGATAGTTCTACAGACTTTCTCAAATACTTGAATCAACGCGGCATGGCTTTGGGTAGCCACCTGGAGGTGCTGGATCGAGAACCTTTTGATGCTTCCATGCGCGTTCGGTTGAATGGAGAAAAAGAGCATTTGCTCAGCCAGCCTGTTTGTCAAATGCTGCTGGTAGAAGCACGTTGAATCAGCTTGCCGCTGAGGCATGGTGCTGTTGCGCACCTGGAATGCGATCTTTGCCCCGTGAACGTACTCTCAGCCGAAAATCTGCACAAATCCTGGAACGAAAAGACCCTGTTTTCAGGCATTACATTCGGTTTGAGCAAAGGCGACAAGGTGGCGTTGGTGGCGGCCAATGGCAGCGGAAAGACCTCCCTCTTGAACATTTTAGCTCAGCGAGATAGCCCCGACCAAGGTTTGGTGAGCATTCGCAAGGAGTTGCACTGGGCTTATTTATCTCAAGAACCTGAATTGGATGATGCTTCGAGCATTTTGGACAATGTGTTCTTGGGAGATGCACCCGCAGTGCGGGCTGTTCGCGATTACGAATGGGCTTTGGAGCAACACAGTCAATTGGCTACAGCGGCCAGCGAAAAAGCCTTGGATCAGGCCATGGAGGCCGTGAGCCGCTATGAAGCCTGGGATTTGGAGGCTCGTGCCAAAACCGTATTGGGTAAGCTGGACATTCACAATGTCAACCAGCCGGTGGCGACCCTCAGCGGTGGTCAGCGCAAACGACTCGCCCTGGCTCGAGTGTTATTGGAAGAGCCCGACTTCTTAATCTTGGATGAGCCCACCAACCACTTGGATATCGCCATGATCGAATGGCTTGAGGAGCAGTTGATGGCCAAATCCTTGACCTTGTTGTTGGTTACCCACGATCGGTATTTCTTGGATCGCATCTGTGACCGCATTCTGGAGTTGGATAAAGGAGAATTGTACGAGTATCCCGGCAATTACGAATCTTACATTGAGCAAAAGGAACACCGCTATGCGGTGGCTCAGTCAGAGCAAGAGAAAGCGCATAACATCTACCGCCGCGAGTTGGAATGGGTGAGGCGAATGCCCAAAGCCAGAACCACCAAGAGCAAATCGCGCTTGGAGGCCTTTGATGATGTAGCGCTTCGTGCCAAAAAGCAACACAGGGACGAGGCTAGTGAGTTTGGGGTCAAAATGGAGCGAATGGGCCGAAAAATTCTCGAACTCTATCACTTGGAAAAAGCTTTTGGCGATGATTTGTGCATCCTAGAAGACTTTACATACACGTTCAAAAGAGGAGAGAAGATTGGCATAGTGGGCCCCAATGGGGTTGGAAAATCAACCTTTTTGAACATGATCATGGGCTTGGAAAAGCCCGACCAGGGTAAAATCGTGGCGGGCGAAACCATGGTTTTCGGTTATTTCGATCAACAGCCCCTTCAAGTTCCCGATGACATGCGGGTCATTGATGTACTGCGGGAATTGGCCGAATTTTTACCCATGGCAGATGGTTCTCGACTGCCCGTAGCGCAATTTTTGCGCCGATTTGGCTTTGCAAATGAAACCCATTACCAATGGGTGGGCAAGCTCAGCGGGGGCGAGAAGCGCCGTTTGCAACTGCTTCGTGTATTGGTGACCAATCCCAATTTCCTCATTCTAGACGAGCCCACCAACGACTTGGATATTGTGACCCTTGCCACTCTGGAGTCGTTCTTGATTGATTATCCAGGCTGTGTTTTGATTGTGAGCCATGATCGCTATTTCATGGACAAGTTGGTTGACCACGTGTTTGTGTTTGAAGGTCAGGGCAAAATCAAAGACTATCCCGGTAACTACAGCGATTACCGCAGCTGGGCTGACGCTGAAAAAGCCCGTCTCCAACAGGAAAAGCCCAAGGCAGCGGCAGCCCCCATTCCCGTCAAAGAAGATAAACCCAGCCCGCAGGCGGGTTCAAAAAAACTCAGCTTCAAAGAGAAGTTCGAGTTGGAACAAATTGAACAGTCCATGCCCAAGCTGCAGGCCAAAAAAGCAGCCATGGAGGCCGAGCTTTCCACTCTGAGCAGTGAGTTTGAACGCATTCAATCCCTCAGCGCTGAATTGCAGCAACTGAATGAAGAATTGGACAGGCAAGAGCTGCGTTGGCTGGAATTGTCTGAAGGCCTTTGATCCCTGCTTATTTTTGAAGCATGTCCAAGCATGCATTCGTTTTCCCCGGCCAAGGATCCCAGTTTTCGGGAATGGGTCAGGATTTGTACGCCCTAGGCGGTGAGGCCCGCGAGCGATTCCATCAAGCCAATGAAATTTTGGGATTTGGATTGAGCGATTTGATGTTTACCGGAAGTGCTGAAGATTTGAAAGAGACGCGTGTGACCCAGCCCGCCATTTTTGTGCATTCGGTCATACGGGCCATGGATGCAACTTTGCCTCAACCCGACATGGTGGCGGGACACAGTTTGGGCGAATTCTCTGCCCTGGTGGCCAACGGATGCCTGCGCTTTGAAGACGGCTTGAAACTGGTTTATCAGCGCGCCATGGCCATGCAAGAAGCCTGTGAAATGCAGCCCGGAACCATGGCGGCTGTCTTGGCTTTGGACGACGCCAAGGTAGAAGAGATTTGTGCCTCCATTTCAGGCGTTGTGGTGGCTGCGAACTACAACTGTCCCGGTCAATTGGTGATTTCGGGGGCCGTTCCTGCTGTAGAAGAGGCTTGCGAAGCCATGAAAGCCGCAGGAGCCAAGCGCGCTTTGATTCTGCCCGTTGGAGGGGCTTTCCATTCTCCTTTGATGGAGCCCGCACGTGAGAAATTGGCCGCTGCCATTGAAGCTACCCAGTTTGCGACCCCGCGTTGTCCTGTGTATCAAAACGTGACCGCTTCTGCCGTTTCCAATCCCGATGAAATCAAGCGCAATTTGGTGGCCCAATTGACCGCTCCCGTTCGTTGGACGCAAAGTGTACAAGCCATGTGGGCTTACGGCGCCACTCGATTTACAGAACTAGGCCCTGGCAAAGTGTTGCAAGGCTTGGTGAAGAAAATTGCTCCAGAGGCAGAAGCCGAGAGCTTGGCCTAAGGCTCGCGAATCAAATTGACGGAACCGGCGATGAGCTTGTTCACCTCTTTTTGGTCTCTGGTTTTGATGTAAAGTTGGTAGAAATAGGTGCCGTCGGGCAATTCGGGCCCTCCGTTTTGCACCTTCCCGTTCCAGCATATGCTCAAGTCTTCGGTGTAGAAAATGCGCTCTCCCCAGCGGTTGAAAATGCGCAACTCGGCCTCGTCGCATTCGGCTGAAAGACCGTATACCCGAAAGCAATCATTTTTGCCGTCACCGCTGCCATCAATGGTTCCACGACCAGGGGTGAATACATTGGCCAGGTAGATTTCACCGCTCGAATCGGTGTTGACAATGAGCGGGAGTACGACGGTGTCTCGGCATTGGGAAATGGCGTTTACCAAGTAGGCGGTTACGGTGTAGGAGCCGCTCTTGTAGGGGTGATTCAAGGGATTGGTTCCACTAACCCGTGGGCTGCCATCGCCCAAATCCCAAATCAGGGAATCGGCGTGTTGTCCCTCAAAGCGCAGCAGGGTAAAATCAATGCACGGCTCCAATACGGCGTCAATTTTACCCTTGGGTTTCAAGCCGACTTGGACCCACTGCCCTTGGGTGGCTTGGCGGTTGCAACTGTTGGAATCGACTACTTGAAGTTCGACCCAATAGCGACCCGTATCGGCATAACGATGCGTTGGTTCCTTGTCCTGGCTGCCGTTCCCGTCGCCAAAATTCCAGAAGTACTGAGCGTTGTACAAGGTCTGTGGTCGAAAGAGAATGTCTTGACCCTGGCAAGCCGGTTGAGGGCTGGCTGAAAATAGGGCATCGATGCTGTAATTGAGTCGAAAATCCAACTTGAAGCTCGCGTTGCTACAGCGAATCGAAACGTTGTTGGGGAAGGCCGAACTCGCTGTTGTCGGAAAATCATTCAATCCCGGCGGATCATCGGGACAACTGGCACAAACCGATTGGTAGATCACCCCCTTTTTGTCAAATCGACTGGTTCCCCCATCGACGTGATCGGCACTTTGGCTGCCTCCAAAGTAGGAGGCATAGAGCAGGGATTTGGCATCTTTACCCAGTACCAACAAGTAGAAATCATCGCCGTCGGTGGTGATTTGGTTGGCATTGGGGGTGGTGGGAAGACCCTGCGTTGTACCGCTATTTCCAACCCCTATCACTGAACCCCATCCGCTGAAATAGATGTTGAAACAGTCGTCTACCATAAAGGCAGACGGGCTCAATTCGGGATTGACATTCACCCGGTTTCCAAAGGTGGTGAAGAATTCTTCTTGGCTCAAGTCGTTGTTCAAACGACCGATGAATTGACCGGTATTTGACTTGCCGTATATACCGTTGGTCAAGGTGAAGTTTCGACTCTTGGTTTGGCCCGTGAAATACAGTTTACCTGCCAGGTCGAGGTCGATGAAATAAATTTGGTCATAGGCCGATCCTCCAAAAAAAGTACCCACTTGATAGGCTCCTGTGGCTGCGTTGAATCGGCTGATGAAACCGTCTACTTTTTCTTGATTGGAAGCCCCGGCTGGGCTGTGGTAGTTGGGCCAAAGGCCACTGCCTTGCATGGGGAAATTAGGGCTAGCTGTACCTCCTCCCACAAACAAGTGTCCCGAGCCATCGAGTTTGATGCTGTAGGCGGCATCGTCGCTATTTCCACCCAAGCGAGTTGACCATTGTATACCGCTGAGATCAGGCTTTAAGCAGACGATGGCAGCATCGGTAAGTCCCCCTGGGCTGCTTTGAAAGGCACCCGCGCTGGTTGGAAAATCATTCGAGCGTGTGCAGGTGGCTAAGTAGACCTGACCGCTGGCATCTGAGAGTATATCGCCGCGGTAATTGTCGGCGTAGTTGAAGAGCAAAATGCTCTTGCTGGACCCATCGTCGCGCTGGAACCCATCGAAACTGCTACCGCCCAAGAAAGTTCCCGCCAACAAGCTGCTGCCATCGGCGCTGAGTTTGCTCACGGTAATGTCGTAGGAGCCGTTGTGGCTAGCGTCGTATGCATTGCTGGCCACCGGGAAATTGGTCGACAGGGTGGTGCCTAAAACCAGCAATTCGTTTCGATGATTGACCACCAGGCTGTGGGGATACTCATCGTCGTCACCGCCCAAGTAAGAAGCCCACAATAAGGTTGAACCGTCTTTGCTGTATTTGCTTATGGAAATATCGCAGGGCAATTGAACGGGCGGCCCGCCGTTGCTGGAACCGCCGTAGGTAGTCTGAAAGGCCCCGGCCGTCACGGGGTATGTGGCACCATTGGCATCCACAATGCCACCGGCATAAAGGCATTCGGCGGTATCATAAGTTGCTGTAAAGCCAAAGTTATCACCTGTCGAGCCCGAATAGGTAGAAAAGACCAGAATGGGGTCAATGAGCAGGCCGTTTTTCACCGATCGCTTGGGAGCATCCAACCCGATTGTACCATCGCTCTTGATGAAGTAGGAACAGGGAATGGCGGTCCCGTCCAAGGCGCTGAATGCTTGGGGTGCCGACAAGAATAGCAAACCGCAAGAAGTAGGCAATTGCAAGCTTCCATTTTCAGTCAATTCGGCTTGGGTTCCTGAAAAGTCAAGAGCAATGTCTTGAATGCGTGCCCCGGGGTGCAGAAGGAAGTCAAATTCCAATTGACCGTCTTTCTCGTAGAAGCGCAGGTCGATGTTGGGATAGATTTGGCGCAGGTACAGGTGTTTTGTGGGGTACACGTGCGAACGCCAATGCTGAGGGTTTGCTCCCAGAAAGTAGTTTTCATACCAGGACGCCGAATCTTTGAATTCGAATTGGGCCTGAGTAGAAGCTCCCTGAAAGCGCATGAAAAGGGCATGTTGCCTCAGGATTTGCTGCTTCCCTTCAGACCGCTGGTGAAAGGTTTCGTGAATCACCGCTGCGTCTTTGGGGTGCTGGATCAGCAGGCGAAGTTCGTCCTTGTGAAAGAAAATGGTGGCTTGGGGCAGTTGCAGAAGGGCTTGTGCAGGGTTGTGGGGCCATTGACCCAGGTTGGGCTTGAACCACAATCCTGGGGCTTGGGCAGCGAGTACACTGCTCATCAAAGCGGCCCACAATGCGGTCAATCCCTTTTTCATGCCAATCAAAAGTACCAAAGAAAAGGCCCGTTTGCACGGGCCTTGGGTCAAGGTTTTATCTTATTCGCGAAACATGGGGGCTCCGGGTTGGCTCTCGTAGCGACCGGGCGCCTCTTCTTTGTCTGGAATTCCGTCACCGTCAGAGTCGGTATCCAAATAGTTGGGTTTTCCATCTCCATCAGCGTCGCTTGACCCTTCTAACTTATCGGGAATGGAGTCTCCATCGGCATCCAAGTCCAAGAAGTTGGGTTTTCCATCTCGGTCAAAATCGGCATAACCTTCGATTCGATCCAAGATGCCATCTCCATCGGCGTCGGTATCCAAGTGATTGGGAATGCCGTCGCCATCGAAATCTTCTTTTCCTTCTATTTCATCGGGAATGCGGTCTGTGTCGCTGTCATAGAACTCGCTGCGCTGATTATCAGCCAAGCTGTTTTGGGTTTCTGCTTTTACTTCTGCCTCGATGGCTTGAGCCACTTGCTCAGCACGCTCCTTAACCTGCTCAAGTTGAGCGGTGCTCTGAGCGGCAGCTTCGGCTTCGATGTTCGCGGCCAATTTGGCTTTCAACAAGGCCTCTACTTTTTCGGCATTCCAATACGGGGTGTTTAACAATACCCCTGAAAAACGCAGGCCTTTGGCGAGGTTGTTGGGAACTTCGATGTTCAAGGCAAATCGGCGTTCGAGGGATTTGATCACCTCATCCAGGCTGGCATCTTTGAAAACCAAGTCATTGCTCTTCCAATCTACGGCGGTCGTGTCCTTGTCGTAGGCGGCCAAATCGCCGTTCTCGGTGTGCGCACTCATGCCCTTGGTTAGGATCACGCGCTGCTCAGCATGCTTGACTTCTACTTTGCCGTGGCTAACAGTGACATCCAATTCGCCGTCGTTGTAAGCAATCACGTCAAAGCCG
This sequence comes from Bacteroidota bacterium, assembly GCA_030833525.1. Classification (GTDB taxonomy): domain Bacteria; phylum Bacteroidota; class Bacteroidia; order NS11-12g; family UBA955; genus JALRLA01. Next base: position 16,922 of record JAURGZ010000006.1, read on the forward strand.
GTGCCCAGTACGCGTACGGTTCCTTGTTGAGTTTCGATCACAAAAGGAGCATTGGCATTGGGAGCTACTTCAAAGTGCGCCATGCCACTCAATTTGACTTTGCGCTGATCGGGGCTTTCGGTCCATTCCAAATGGCTGTTTCCATTCAGGATGATGGTAGACCCATCGCTCAGTTCATGCGTTTGAACTTCACCGGGCAAAGTGATGTATTCGTTCTGGGCCAAGACCTGGGGCAAATCGGCCGGCCGGTTGATTAAGAACAAACCGGCTGCCGCAGCTACCAAGGCCAAACTAGCCGCAGCGGCCCATTGCATGGGTTTTCCAAAAGAAACCTTGAAGTAAGAGGGGCGCGGCTCTTCGGCCTTCTTTTCTTGAATGGCGGCTTTCATTCGCTCCCATGCGGCGTCGTTAGAAGCGGCTTCAGGGTGCTGGTATTGGCTGCCGAAGTTTTCAAATTCTTGGGCCTGAATGGCGGCTTTCATTCGCTCCCATGCGGCGTCGTTAGAAGCGGCTTCAGGGTGCTGGTATTGGCTGCCGAAGTTTTCGGTTTCTTTTGACTCTATAGCAGCGCGCATGCGTTCCCAAGCTGCATCGTTTGATGCAGCCTCAGTATGCTGAATGGAATCAGCCATGTCCCAGAATTCTTGGAATTCAGGGTCGATAGGGGGCGCTATGTTCTTTTTCGGTTTCACGATTGAAACACGGGTTCAAATTACGGGTTTTCTATGCATTCGTTTTAGCGAACTGAAGTGGGCTGTTGGCGGCGGTGTTTTTATGACACTTTGTCGAACATGCTGTACTTCGCTCAGAGGTATAACACTTCTAGAACGAGTATCCCCCAAAAAAAATTGAAAAAAATTTCCGCATCTAGCGAAAACGAGCCAATTCGTGGGCTTTCTCAATGAAGGAAACCACGGCTAGGCCATCGCTGGCGGGGGTGGTAATGGGTGCGCCACGCAGCAGATGGTCAATGGCATTTTGAATCAGATGGTGGTGGTTGGCGGCGCTGCCTTGGTATAGGCCGTAGTCATTGGCTGGGGTTTCGGGGAATTCAGGATGTTCCTCCTGCCCGTCGAGATGGGCGTAATGCACTTGATTCATGTATTGGCCGCCCAGTTTGATGGTTCCCTTTTCCCCAATGATGGAAAGTGTGCTTTCAAAATTCTTCCCGAATACGGCTGTGCTGTATCGAAAACTGCCTCGGCCTTCGAGCTCGCCTTGACCAAAGCGAAAGGCAATGCTACCGCTGTCATCCAAGGCGCTGGTGTTTTTGTGGTTGAACGATTCAGCCCAGGTAGGTTCCAAAGGTCCCAGGAGCCAGTGAATCATGTCGACGAAATGCGAAAACTGGGTGAACAAAACCCCTCCGTCCATGTGGGGGTCGCCGTGCCAAGGGTGGCCGCTGTAGTAGTGCTCATCGCGGTTCCAAAAACAATCGACTTGGACGCGGTAAATGCGGCCAAGGCGGCCGGCCTCCAAAATGGATTTCACATATTGGCTAGGAGCTGAGTAGCGGTTTTGCATGACCCCAATGATGCTCTTGCCGGTCTGATTGGCCACCTGCATCATGCGCGAAACATCGGCAGCCTTCAGCGCCATGGGTTTTTCTACGATGCAGTGAAATCCCGCTTCCAAGGCGGCAATGGCTTGCTCGGCGTGCCATCCGTTGGGGCTGGCTATGCTGGCTACTTCGCAGGGTATGCCGGCAGCCAGAAAATCAGACCAACTGGCAAAATGCGGAACCCCTTCGCGGGATTTGCGGGTATCGGGATCAATCGAAGCAACCCACTCGGCTTCAGGATGCAAGCGCAGCGTCTCCGCATGGCGGGAACCGATATGGCCGAGGCCGACAACGACGAAGCGCAGGGTTGACACGGCACAAAAATAGGTCTATTTGCCCATTTTGCCGTTTGGCGCCAAGGCTGCAAATTTGCGGTGCATGACGAAAGAAACGGTAATGGTCATTGGCTCCTGCGGCCAATTGGGAACCGAGTTGGTAGAAGCATTGAGAGGCATCTACGGCGATGCACAAGTGGTGGCCTCAGACATTCGAAAATCAGACAATCCTGTTTTTGAAGCGGGCCCATTTGAGGAGTTGGACGTTCTCGATTCAGCCAAACTGACCGACTTGATTCAACGTTACAAGCCTAGCCAGGTTTATCACTTGGCCGCCTTGCTCAGCGCCACCGCCGAAAAGAATCCTGAGTTCGGTTGGAAGTTGAACATGGATGGGCTGTTTCACGTGCTGAATGCCGCCCGCGACATGGGCATCATTCAAAAGGTCTATTGGCCTAGCAGCATTGCGGCTTTCGGCCCCAATACGGAACGGTTTGGTACGCCTCAGTACGGCACCATGGACCCCACTACTATTTACGGCATTAGCAAACTTTCGGGTGAATTGTACGCCCAGTACTACTTCAATCGTTGGGGCGTAGACACACGCAGTTTGCGTTACCCCGGTTTGATTGGATACAAATCGGCCCCCGGTGGAGGGACCACTGATTACGCTGTAGCCATCTACCACGATGCATTGGAAAGCGGGCACCACGAGTGCTTTTTGGGAGAGGGCACAACGTTGCCCATGCTATACATGCCCGACGCGTTGAAGGCAACCTTGGACATCATGCATGCTCCCGCCGATCAAATCAAGATTCGCACCAGTTACAATTTGGCAGGCATGAGTTTCGCTCCCGAAGAGATTGCTGCGAGCATTCAAAAGCAAATGCCCGACTTTAGCATTTCTTACCAGCCCGATTACCGCCAGGCCATTGCCAATAGCTGGCCAGCCGTGATTGACGATTCTCAAGCCCGTCAAGACTGGGGTTGGAAGCCTGATTATGATTTGGATCGCATGAGCGAAGACATGCTCAGCAATCTAAAGCGCATGAAATCGCAAGCTTAAAGACTGGCTAAGCCAATGGCTTTGCCCACCAGGGTTGAGGTAGATGCACGTTCTATTTGCACCTGCACCAATTGGCCCTTCTGGTAAGCCTCTTTGGGGAATACGCAGACGATATTTTGGTCGTTGCGCCCCATCCAATCTTGGTCGCTACGCTTGGAATTGGCTTCAATCAAAACGTCGACGATTTGGCCTACATAACGCTGATTCTTCTCGGTTGAGACGCGGTTTTGCAGCTCAATGATTTCCTTCAATCGACGGCCTTTGACCTCTTCGGGAACATCGTCAACCAGCTTTTTTGCAGCCGGAGTGCCGGGCCGCTCGCTGTATTTATACATGTAGGAGAAATCAAATTGCGACCATTCCATAAGGCTCAAGGTGTCGGCATGTTCTTCTTCTGTTTCGGTGCAAAAACCGGCGATGATGTCGCAACTGATGCCGCAGTCAGGCAAAATGCCGCGAATCATTTCAATTTTATCCATGTACCATTCACGGCTGTAATTGCGGCTCATGATGTCCAATACACGGGTATTCCCGCTTTGAGCGGGCAAATGGATGTAGTTGCAAATGTTCTTGTATTTGGCCATCGTATGGATCACCTTGGGGGTGATGTCCCGCGGATGAGAAGTGGAGTAGCGAATGCGCATCTGAGGCACAGCCAAGGCACACATTTCCAATAAATCGGCAAAGTCAACCGATTGGGCTTGCTCTTCTTCGCTCAGTTTTTTGAAGTCTTTTTTGGCTCCACCGCCAAACCAGAGGTAGCTATCGACGTTTTGACCCAAGAGGGTGATTTCTTTGTAGCCTTGTTCAGCCAATTGAACCGCCTCACGCACGATGCTTTCAGGGTCGCGGGAGCGTTCACGGCCTCGGGTAAAAGGAACCACGCAGAACGAGCACATGTTGTCGCATCCGCGCATGATGGAAATGAAAGCCGTCACGCCGTTGGAGTTCAAGCGCACGGGGTTCAAATCGCCGTAGGTCTCTTCGCGGCTGAGCAAGACGTTGATGGCACGACCTCCCTCGTCAACCTCGGCCACCAATTTGGGGAGTTCGCGGTAAGAGTCGGGCCCGGCCACTACGTCAACCAGCTTTTCTTCTTCCAACAATTTGTCTTTCAAACGCTCGGCCATGCAGCCTAATACGCCAATGATCAAGTCGTTGTTGCGCTTTTTGTTCATGCGCAAATGCTTCAAGCGCTCGCGAATGCGCTGTTCGGCGTTGTCGCGAATGGCACAGGTGTTCAGGAAAATGACATCGGCATCCAACTCGTCTTGCGTGCTGGTGAACCCGTGCTCACCCATGATGGAAGCGATGATTTCGCTATCTGAGAAATTCATGGCACAGCCATAACTTTCAATATACAGCTTGCGGACTCCCGCAGATTCGGCGACCTGAGTTTGCGACATAGCTGCAAAAATACAATTTGCACGGCAGCCGCCCGTAGCCGCATCTTTGTTGAGATGAAGTTTTTAAGCTATGCCGCTGGCTTTTTGTTTGCTTCGGCGCTTACATCGCCTGCATTCGCTCAGCAAAACGAGGAAAAAGGGCAATTTTCGGGCAACTTGTTGCTCAACTATCAGAAGTATGTTCGCGATGATAAAATCGGGGCCAATACCCGGGTATACCGTGAAAACACGGCCTCTACCGATGCCTGGTTGTACATGCAGTACCGAATAGGGGAATATAACTTCACCTTGCGCTACGACGCTTTCAACAATAGCCCTTTGTTGGATCCCCAAGATGCTTTTACCGATCATGGGGTGGGATACTGGCAGATTCAAAAACAGGGAGAAAAGTTGGGCATTACCGTGGGTTCATTCTACGACCAATTGGGCAGTGGAATTTTATTTCGGGCTTATGAACAGCGTCAAATTGGATTGGACTACGCCATGCAAGGAGCGCGCTTGACCTACAATTTGGGCGAATATTGGCGTTTGAAGGCCTTTGCAGGGAACCAAAAGGGTACTTTGAATAAGCGGTTCAGCTACAATCCGCAGGTGATCAGCGGCGCCAACATCGAAGGCTTCATTCCCTTGGGAGAAAACAGCCGCAGGGGTTCATTGACCGTGGGTGCCTCAGCCCTGAATCGAACCTTGGACAAGGCCACCATGAACAAGCTGGTTTCCATCATTGAAACCTATCAGCGCGACGATCAATTTTACCCGAAATACAACGTGTGGGGCTTCAATAGCTACGCGACTTGGTCCAAAGGTAATTTCAGCCTCAACGCCGAGGGTAACTGGAAAAGCCCCGAAGCCATCATAGATTTTGATGGCAAATTGAAACTCAAGCAGGGCAAGGTGTATTACACCTCGATCAGTTGGGGTAAATCGGGCATTTCCTGGCGCTCTGAGACGAACAAAGATGGTTCAGCCAAAACGGCCAAAGAGATCAAGGCTCAAAAGGCATCAGTCGGATTGAACATTCAGGCCCGCCACGTGGATCATTTTCCCATGCGAACCGACCCCACAGCAACCTTGCTCAACGGCTTGGTTTCTTACCTGCCTTCCATGACCCGCCAGAACACCTATCGCTTGCTCGCTCGGTACAACGCACCGGCCCAAGATTTGGGGGAGAACGGCATACAAGGTGAGTTTCAAATCAACCCCCAGAAGGGTACTTACATTTTGTTGAACGGTTCTTATGTCATGAGTTTGGCCAGCAACGGCACGGGTGGTACCCCCGAGCATTTGTTTCGGGAATATTACGGAGAATGCCAGCAGAACATCGGTAAAAACCACAAGGTGAAACTGGGTGTTCAGAGCATTTATTACAACCAGGCGCGCTACGAGCAGGAACTGGAATACGAACCTGTTCAAACCTTTACTCCCTTTGCTGAGTGGTTATACAAAGCTCCAGGTGGTCGCAGCATGCGCGTAGAGGCTCAGTATTTGAAAACCGATCGCGACCAGGGAAGCTTTGCCAATGCCATGGTCGAGTATTACTGGTCCAAGCATTTTTCCATGGCCGTGGGTGATATGGTGAACATCGAGCCCCACCGCTACGAGCGCATGATCATTGCGGATGAGGTCTTGCACTACCCCACGTTTTTCTTGAGTTATATCGACGGTCCTACCTGGTATACCTTGAGCTTTTTGAAGCAACAGCAGGGGGTTAACTGCTCAGGCGGAGTATGCCGTGAGGAGCCTGCTTTCAGCGGGGTTCGCTTTACGGTCAACAGCACTTTCTAAAGCTTGGAGCTCGTAAGCCAACCTGGGGGCAATCTGCTCAAACGAGCTGAAAAGCAAGGCTTTCGAAAACCAATTGTTTGGCTACTGCGTTATTAATGCATTACTTTGAACCTATGCGTTTGATTAAATACAACTTGGAGAAATCCCTGTTTGGGGTTTGCGCGGAGTTGGCCGAGCGCATGGGTCTATCTACCCGCAGCGTTCGACTCTGGTTCATTTACGCCTCTTTCTTTACCCTGGGCTCGCCGATCATCGTATACTTGGTCAGCGCCTTTTGGTTCAACATGAAACGCTATTCCAAAGAACGCCGCACCCGGGTTTGGGATTTGTAACTCCTCATCATGTTTGAGCTGCAATGGGCATGCCGGCAGGGGCTGCCGTTGCGAGCTCGTCTGAAATCAGTCAAGGGTATCTTCTTTTGGAGGCAGAGGCTGCCGTTGGGGGTTGAACTGAAAATAAGGGTCCTGCCCCATGAAGAGACTTCAGCCGCTGCTGGAACCCGCGGCTACCCATTTGAATCCAATCCAAGCCGCTCAGACTCAGCCCTAGAAAGCCAGGTAAAACTCCTTGAGCAAGGCCTTCGTTTCTGGGCTGTAGCAGCCAGGCGATTCGTAGGTAAAGTGGGTGTCGAGAAGCAAGGCTTCTGCTGAATGTTCGCCGGCCAGCCCCAGTTCAAGCACGTACAAGTGCGGTTCTTTTTGCGGGTGCGGAGCCAAAGCGCGTTGGCTGATGGGTTGCCAGCCTTCCCAATGGTTGGGTACAGCACTGGGAGGCAGCAAGAGCCACATTCGGCCTTGGGGCTTGATCAGCTTGGCTGCACTTTGCAACAATTGTTTGAGGCTTCCTTCGGCTGCGTGGCGGGCCTGTCGTTTCAGGGGGTCAGGGTTCTCCTGATGATTTTCAAAAAACGGAGGGTTGCAGACGATGGTATCAAATGGCAGGGGCCAGGTAGGGGCCAGTTGGCTTAGATCTTGGTTCCAGTTGCCTTGGGTGATCTGCAGCCTGTCCTGGAAAGGGCTGGAGGCGGCGTTAGCCGCCGCTTGGAGGGCCGTATTGGGGTCGAGTTCCAGTCCATAGCCCTTTAGTTGTGGGTAACGCTGTGCCAACATGAGCAGCAGCAAGCCTGTGCCAGTGCCCAAGTCCAATACCGATGCAGCTTGGTTGAGGTCGATCCAAGCTCCGAACAAACAGGCATCGGTTGTTACCGGCAGGGTTACCTCGTTTTGCTCAATGCGAAATTGTTTGAATGCAAAGGGTTTGCGAGGCATACGTACAGGCTAATCGTCCAGCATCCAATCGTCTCCCCGCAAGGTCTGGGGTTCATGGATCAGTTCATGCGACCCTTGTTTCAGGTGCAATACCGAATGGCAATGCTCCAAAGACAAGGCAATGTCATGGCTGGAATAAACGGCTGATTTGCCGCTGTCGCGGCAGAGTTCGGCCAAGGTGTTTAAAAAGGATTTGCGGCTCGGATAATCCAAGAAAGCCAAGGGTTCATCCAGCAGAAGCAAGGGTGTATCTTGAGCCAAGCAACGGGCGAGCATGACTTTTTGTTTTTCTCCATCGCTCAGGCGGTCAAACGGAGTATGGGCTTCTAGGTTTAATCCCACTCGTTCCATGTGAGACAATGCGATGGGTCGATCGGTTTTGTAATGAGCCGCTCCTTGACCTGAGAAGCGAAAACGCCCACTCAAGATCACTTCCAGAACGCTGAGCCTGAGGTTCTGAGGAGGCGAGGCCAAGACTAAACTCACCAAACTGGCGCGGAACTTAGGGTCTATTAGGTCCAGCGCTTGGCCTTGCACCTTAACCTGACCTTTCAAGGGGTCTTGCAACCCGGCCAAAGTTCGAAGCAATGCCGATTTGCCTATTCCATTGCGGCCTACCAAGAGCAATAACTTGCCAGTCTCTAGGCTCAATTCCAATCCCGAGTGCAATTCGCGCGATTCCCTTGAGCGAGAACTCCAGCCGGTAGAAAGGTTCGAGATGTGTAACAAAGGCTTGGACATGCAGGTATTGCCATGCAAAAGTGAGAATTTCGAAGCGTGATATTGCAATTGAAAGCGGCAACTGAGGTTGAAATTCCCGAAATACACCGTTTGGCCCAAGCCAGTTGGCAGGCCCATTATCCCGCCATCATTGGCCAAGAGCAGGTCGATTACATGCTCGCCAAGTATTACAACCGGGAATCGCTGCAAGAGCAAATGCAGCAAGGTCAGGTCTTTTATTTGATTCACAAGGAGGGAGAAAACCTGGGATTTGTCTCCTTAAGCGGCCCTGGAAAGCATTTTTTGGCCCCCGATTCGCACTTTCTGCACAAATTTTACATGCACCCGGGCTCTCAAGGGAAGGGACTTGGTGAGCAAGCTTTCGCCTTGCTGCTTCAAGAAGTTCCCGAAGCCATGAGCATACGTTTGCAGGTCAATCGCAAAAATTTCAAGCCCATCAACTTTTACTTCAAATTGGGTTTTAGCATCGAGACTGTGGGTGATTTTGCCATTGGAGACGGCTATGAAATGAATGACTTTGTGATGGTATGGCGGCGCGCCTAGCCTACCTTTGCGCCCGTGTTAGCCCTGGTTGACTTTTCCTTCGAATTTGCGGGTCGTTATTTGTACCGCAAGGCCAATTGGCACATCAAGCCCGGTGAAAAAATTGGCTTGGTGGGCTTGAACGGTACCGGTAAGTCGACCTTGCTTCGATTGGTGGCCGGTGATTTTGAATTGCGGGAGGGCTCGCTGAGCAAGTCCAACGACCTGAGCATAGGCTTTCTCAACCAAGATTTGCTGAGCACGCATTACGAGGCCTCGGTGCGCGAAGTGGTACTCGGCGGCCGCGAAGATTTGGTCAAAATCGATCGGGAGATCAACGAGATCTTGGTCAAGATTGAGACCGACCACAGCGAGCGATTGTTGCAGCGTTTGGCTGATTTGCAAGATGAATTCGGGGCCAAGGGTGGCTACGATTGGCAGGCCCAGGCCGACAAGTTGCTCGAAGGATTGGGCTTCCCTACGGCTGAATTATCCAAACCTCTGCACCTGTTCTCAGGCGGATGGCGCATGCGGGCCATGCTGGCCAAGTTGCTGTTGATGTCGCCCGATTTGCTGCTGCTGGACGAGCCCACCAACCACTTGGATTTGCCCACCATTGAATGGTTGGAGAACTACCTCAAAGATTACCAGGGAACCTATGTGATCGTATCCCATGACCGATTCTTCTTGGATAAAACCGTGAACCGCATTGCCGAGGTGGCCCACCAGCAACTCTTTCACTTCAAAGGCAATTTTAGCAGCTACCTCGATCAGAAAGAGGAGCGCGATGAACTCATGCAACGGCAGTTTGACAACCAGCAAAGTTTCATTCGCCAGCAAATGCAGTTTATCTCTCGCTTTCGCTACAAGGCATCCAAATCAACGGCGGTTCAAAGCCGGGTCAAGATGCTCGAGCGCATGGATAAAATCGAGATCAAAGACAAAGAAACCCGCGCCTTCAACATTCGGTTCAACATTCGCCAAACCCCAGGAAAGGTGGTCAGTGAGATTGAAAATGTGAGCAAGTCCTATGGGGATTTGCGCATCATGAGCGGGGCCAGTGCTCAGCTGCTGCGCGGCGATAAAGTGGCCCTTGTGGGCGCCAATGGAAAGGGTAAATCAACCTTGCTGCGCATGATTTACGGCAGTGAATCGTATGAGGGAAAGGTTGAGTTGGGATGGAATGCCGAAGCGGCTTTTTTTGCTCAGCACCAGTTGGAATCGCTGAATCTTAAGCACAACTTGCTCGAAGAGATTGCCACCGTTTCAGCCGAATACACCGAAAACGAATTGCGCACGGTTTTGGGCTGTTTCTTGTTTACCGGTGAAGAGGTGTTCAAAAAGGTCAAAGTACTCTCTGGAGGCGAAAAATCGCGCCTAGCGCTGGCCAAAACCTTGATTACCCAGGCCAACTTGTTGCTGCTGGACGAGCCCACCAACCACTTGGATATGTTCAGCACTTCGGTGTTGGCTGAGGCCCTAGAGAATTATACCGGTACCCTGCTGTTCGTATCCCACGACCGAACCTTTGTGTCGCGAGTAGCTACCAAAATTTGGTGGATTGAACATGGAAAACTGAAAGAGTTCCCAGGGAGCTTTGATGAGTACAACGAGTGGATGAAAACACGTGAGCCTATTGCCGCTCCGGTTGAACCAGAGCCCATGGCAACTCCTTCTCCCGCTGTATCGGTATCGAACGATTCAACCCTTTCGAAAAATCAAATCAAAAAGCGCGAAGATGATTTGCACGAGGCTGAAAAAGCCGTTGATCGACTCAAGGAAGCCCGCAAGAAACTCGAATGGGACATGGCCTCACCCGAACTATCTAGCGATGCCGAAGGCCTGCAGAAAAAGATGGATGAGTATCAGATTTTGGAGCGCGAGTTGAAGCAAGCTCAATCCCATTTGGATGCTTGCTTCGAGCTTTGGATGGAAACCCAAGACTAGTTTGGCCCCCAATTTGCTAACTTAGGGGCATGCTTCGCGGCCTTATACTTTTCTGGACGTTTTTGGGAATTCATGCGGTGCAGGCTACGCGCGATAGTTCGCTGCGTTATGCCAATGCCATTTACGAACCGGCCATACACACCGTGCGCTTGAATCAAATCGAGAGCGGGTTCAACGTTCCACTGGTTCAAGTGGGCGAATCAGAGGCCTTGCGCTTGGAATTTGATGAGTTCAACGAAAACCTGGATTACTACCAATACACGCTGATCCATTGCGATGCTCAGTGGCAACCCAGTGCCTTGAACAGCACCCAATTCCTGAGTGGAATGGGCTATGAAGAACTGGGCAATCCGAGTTTTTCCACCCAAACACTCACCAAGTATGTGCATTACAGCGCGGCGATTCCCAGCGAGAATGTACTGCCCAAGGTGGGTGGGAATTATTTGCTGGTCGTCTATCGCAATTATGACCTGGAAGACATTGTCTTGAGTCGCCGCATTTTCGTCTTGGATACCAAAGGCCGTGTGGATCAGATGCTGGTCAGCCAAAGCAGTCAAATGGAGTTGCGCCGCACCCACCAAGAGGTAGATTTTAATTTCATTGCCTATGACAATTACTTCATGCCCAATCCGTTGCAGGATTTGAAAGTGGTTATCATGCGCAACATGGAGTGGAATTCAGCCATAACCGATCTGAAGCCCCAGTATATGATGGGCAAATCGTTTCAATACCAACATCAAGTGGGCAACCAGTTCCAGGGCGGTAACCAATACCGTGGTTTTGACATTCGCAGCACGCGCACCGCGCTGCTGGGTGTGGTCAAACGCTATGATTTTGCGGGTCAGAAACACATCGACTTGGTTACCGATCAAGCTCGAACCTACGAGCGTTATTTCAATTGGAGCGATTACAACGGCCGCTATTTCCTCGATAGCCGCGATGTTCCATTGCCCGGAGGTGTTGCTTTTGAAAGCGATTATTGTTTCGTGCACTTCAGTTTGAAAGCCGATGAGCGGGCGGAGCCCATTTACGTATATGGGGAGTTGAGCGATTGGCAATTGTTGGAGTCGCATCGCCTGTATTACAATCCCAGCAACGGATTGTACGAGGCTGTTCTGCCATTGAAGCAGGGCTATTACAATTACCAGTATATAGTACAAGATCCCAGTGGGGCATTGGATTTTAAGCCACTAGAAGGTAGCCACGGCGAGACGGAGAACAATTACATGGTCTTCGTGTATCACCGCAATGTTCAGTTGGGCTTTGATGAGCTCATTGGATATGGCTTGAAGAACCTGGTAACCAACAGCCGATAAATATCCCTAAAGCGGCTTATGGCTTGGGAATGAGCAAGTGCCAATCGTTTGCCTGTTTCAGGCGGTAGAGTTTCATCCCTTCGTAAGATTCGCCCGGCCATTGCCACGCGTTCAAGCGAGGCGGTTGATACGTGCCTAGAAGCTCGGCATTGGGAAGATGCAGGGTGTCGGGTCCCCGGTGTCGAGCCCCAAAATCCAACACATACACACAGCTAATGGAGTCGGGCCAATGTTCGAACGTTTGCAAGTAATCGGGCATTCCATACTCCATTTGAGGATGCCGATAAGCGGCATAAGCCCCTAGGGCGCTGCCGGTGATAAGGCTTCCAGCTGGGGCGTCGATGAGGCATGAATCGAGCCATTCCAAGGCCGGGTCAGCCAATCGAGCCGGGCGGTCTGCGAGGGCAGCAACATGACGGGCAGCAAACAAGGCGAAACCGTTGAGAATGGCTAAGCCTAGCAGCCATTGAGGCTTCCAACGGGTGTATCGAGGGAATCCAATCTCTTGGGTGCCTTGCCCTGAAAATTCGCCGATGGCGAGAATGAGCAGCAAGCAAGCCATGGGCCAGTACCGGTGCAAGGGTTGAGCGAACAACAGGGTAGCCGCATACGCGATGAAGGCCCAGAACCAAGGCCCTTTTTGATAGCTACGATTCACAGCCAAGCGGGCGAGCAGGCCTATGCCTAGCGCCCAAACCAAGGCTTGAAGGGGAGCCTGCTTGTAGGTGTATTGCAGTTCTTGAAACCAGGAAATAAAACCATTTTGACTGTGTTTTTCAATTTGGTAACTGATCTGCTGAAAAGCGGTTACCCAATTTGAATGATAGTGATAGTTTAAATAAGTGAGAAGGAGTAGCGAAGGGGTCAGAAGCGCTATCTTCTGGACTATGGAATCGGTTTTTCTCCACTCCCAAAACGCCAATATCAGCACAAAAGGCAGGTAGAGAAGGTGGCAGCTTGCCAACAGGGTTAAGCACCACGCGCGGCCCCATCTGAGTGGCAGATTGTACAGGAGTAGAAGGGCCATGGCGATGGGTTCGACGCGCACACTTCGTGCGATTTCAAAGACAGAGCGGTCCCAGGCGAATAACAATACAAGGCCTAAGGCCCATTCGGGCTTCATGTGTTTTTGAAGCAGACGAAACAACAAAACCAGGCTGAGACCATGGAAAAGCCAAAAGGGCAGACGCATCCAAAAAGGGTGCAAGGGAAATATCGAAAGCCAGAGCCGATGCCAATGATGCAGAAAAGGGGGGTAAGAGGCAAAAAGCTCAGTGGCTCCCGGATTGGGCCACAGCCAGGAGGTCCATTGCCCTGTTCGCCAATGTCGAACCGCGGGATCCAGGTTCTGAATCTCATCGTTCCAGACCACGGGTAAGGTTTCCAAATTCAGGATACCCAAGCCCAGATACAAGGCTAGAAATATCCAGAAATACGAAACTACCCGCATGGGGCAAACTTAATCGAAACTCAGCAAGACCTGATTTTTGTCAACGGCTTGCCCTTTCTGGCATTTGATGGCCGAAATCGTCAGGTCGGCGGGGGCTTTGATGGCATTTTCCATTTTCATGGCTTCCAAAACCAGCAATTTGTCACCCTTTTTCACCTCTTGGCCTGGATTCACCAATACGTCCAATACGAGACCTGGCATGGGTGCTTTCAGTTCGGCAATTTTGGTTTGCATGGCATTGTCCAACCCCATGGATTTGAGCAAATCATCAAGGGGTTCACTCACCCGTAAACTATGCTTGATTCCTTTGTACTGAAGGACAACGGTTTTTTCGGTTCGATCGATGGAGATGATTTCAACGGCCATGGTTTTCTGGGGTCCAACCATGAGAGCACGCCCTTGGGTTTGGGGAATGAGTTCCCACAGCTCTCCATTCAATTCGGCGCGATTGTCCTGCAATTGAGGTTCAAATTGTTGATCCTTCCAGTGAATTTTCATGATTATGCGTTTCGGTCGATGACAAAGTTAACCAAGGCCTCCAAATGCGCGGCAGCCGATTCTTGGGTCTTCAATGACCGCAGAATCTGAAAAGCCTCGTTTCTCAATTCGTTCATTTTGTTTCGGGCATAGTACATGCCTCCATATTGTTCAACGAAGGCGAGAACCCCTGCCATCTTTTGGGAATCGCTCTGCTTGCCTTTGATGAGTTTTTTTACGGCTTTGGCCTCAGACTTGGGAGCTTGCGACAAGGCGTAAATAATGGGCAGGGTCAGTTTCTTTTCTTTGATGTCCAGGCCGGCGGGTTTGCCGCTTTTGTTGTCTCCAAAGTCGAACAGGTCGTCGCGAATTTGAAAGGCCAATCCGATGCATTCACCAAAGCGAGCCATGGCTTTCAAGGTGTCTTCGTCGCTGCACGTGCTCACGGCTCCGATGTGGCAACAGGAAGCGATGAGAGAAGCGGTTTTTTTGCGAATGATTTCGAAGTAGACCTCTTCGGTGGCGCTCATGTTGCGAGCCCTTTCCAGTTGCAGCAATTCGCCCTCGCTCATTTCTCTTACCGAATCTGACAAGATTTCAAGCATGTCAAAATCTTTGTTCTGGACACTCAGCAACAGGCCCCTAGACAAGAGATAATCGCCCACCAAAACTGCAATTTTGTTCTTCCAAAGGGCGTTGATGGAAAAAAATCCGCGGCGTTGAAAACTGTCGTCGACTACATCGTCGTGCACCAGGGTGGCGGTGTGCAAGAGTTCAACCAAACTAGCCCCGCGATAGGTGCGATCGTTGATCGATCCAAACAACTGGGCCGAATAGAGCACGAACAACGGCCGAACCTGTTTGCCCTTGCGCTTGACGATGTAGGTCATGATCGTATCGAGCAAGGGAACCGCTGTTTTCATGCTTTGGCGAAATTCACGCTCAAAGCGGTCCAGTTCGGCGGCAATGGGTTTTTTAATGGGCTCGATCGAAGCGCTCATGGGGCGTTGCGAAGTTACATCTTTTGCTTGCACTCACGGGGAATGTAAATTGCAGGCATGAAGAAATGGCTTTCCATGGGTTTAGGGGCCTGCCTAGGCTTGGGTCAACTGGCTTCAGCCCAGAACATGGGTCCAAACGGCCGTGCCATGCAGGCGCTTTTGCAGCGCCATTTGAGCGAAGGGTTGCACTCGGCAGAAGATGCTTCTTTGCTGTATGAGTCGCCCGTTGAGGGTCCCGATTCTGCCTTTTTTGCCCAAAATCGCGAAAGAACCGATCAATGGTTGCGGCAGTATGAACAGACCTATTGGGCGTATCGCCCGCGCAAATCAGTCATTCGACGCTTGCAGAAGGCCGACTGGACTTCCATTCAGCTGCTGCTGGTGGGAGGCAATTGGTGTCCCGATACCCAGGCGGGAATACCGGCCTTGATGCGCGTGTTAGACCTGGCTTTTGAACAGAAAGATTGCAATCCAGAATCCTTATGGAAATACCTGCCTGTTGACCGGAATAAGCAGGCTTTGCAGCTGCCTCAGACTCCCTTTGATTTTGAATCATTTTCCAAAAGACCGGGCATGCCAGCCGCCGAGCGCGTTCCTACGGCATATTTATACTTTCAGGGTCTTGAATTGGGATCCATTGTGGAATTTCCTACGCGCAGTTGGGAGGAAGATTGCTTGGACATCGTAGAAAAAGCAAAGTCCCTGCGCATATTTCATTTTTAACCTACTGTTTTCCAGCGGCCAAGGCCTAATCATTGCAAGCTTGTGTTGCCGCCCGGCGCACAGCCTGTAGCATGGCTCCTGTCAAATTGAGAAGAAGCGCTATGGGGGCTGCACCAACATCCACATACCCGGAATGCCCATTTGCATGGCCCTCAAGATCTGTATTTGGAATCAGTCTGGGACCTGCTTAAGCCTAACGAAACAGAACCTCGGGCACTTGTTCCCGTTGAATGGTGCTGGCTTTGAAAAGGTTCAGGAAGTGTTGGAGGTTGGAATGGAGTCGTTTTTGATAATCCAAGCCCCGCCAAATCAACAGCCCGGCAAAAGCGGCGCAAACGATGCCCAGTGCATGTTGTACGTTGCCGGCCGGGGCGCTCAGGCTGGCCACCAAAATCAAGCCCAAAAAGGCGATGGCGATGGCCCAAATTCGGCGATGTTGAAAGGCGCCGCAGCGCAACACCACATACATGTCTCGCCCTACTCCTCGAAACTCTCCGTGTGCAAAAGGGGCTAGGGTTTCTTTGTTGCGTATGGTTTCCAATTGAAAATCGAAGGCGCTAATGCGGCCGTAAAACGACTGGTCTTTGCGTTCGCTTCGGTAGCCCTCGTCGCTTAAAAAGCAGTCAGATTGAAGGGCTTGTGCGAGCTCTTCACGGGTGAGTTGGGTTTGGAGGTACCAGGTGTTGAAGGGGTAGATCCATGCGGTCTTCTTCATAAGACAAATTTCGGACAATTCCAGGCTTATGTGTTCATCTGTCTGCTGATTTACTTATTATTTTGATTTGTGTAAGAAAAGCAGAATAAACAGTAAAAAAATGGCTGTCCTAAATCATTGACATTCATATAGATGTGCGAAAACCCTTGCTGCATAAGGGTTTGCGCGTTTTCAACACGATTAAGCCGCGTAAAACTTGGATTTTGCCCTGATCTGTGGATAACCGAGAAATTAAAATATCGTGGAGGAAAATAGATTTGTTCCTCTACACCGAACTCTACTTTTTACCCAACCACAACGACTAAGAAAATGGATCAAAAAACTACCACCGTAAACACCAGCGGACTTCAGTTTGCCCGCCGCAACACCCTAGACCAAGTTTCCCCCTTTGATCAATTCGATTACGACTACCGTACCTCGGTGATCAAGAAGCCCGATGGCAGCGTGGTGTTTGAAATGAAGAACGTGGAAGTGCCCAAGGGTTGGAGCCAAGTGGCTACCGACATCATGGCGCAAAAATACTTCCGCAAGGCCGGTGTGCCTCAAGCCGATGGTAGTTTGGGTAGTGAGAATTCGGCTAAGCAGGTGGTACATCGTTTGGCCGATACATGGCGCCATTGGGGTCAGCAGCATGGATATTTTGCTTCTGAGCAAGATGCGAAGGTGTTCTACGACGAGTTGGTGTACTCGATGTTGAACCAAGAGTCGGCTCCCAATTCACCTCAGTGGTTCAATACAGGCTTGCACCACAGCTACGCCATCACGGGTAAACCTCAGGGCCACTACTACGTAGATCCCATCACCGAGAAGTTGATGAAGTCAACCTCGGCTTATGAGCGGCCACAACCCCACGCTTGTTTCATTTTGTCGGTTGATGATGATTTGGTGAACGAGGGTGGAATCATGGATTTGTGGGTTCGCGAGGCTCGTATCTTCAAATACGGCTCAGGTGTAGGTACCAACTTCTCTCGCATTCGCGGGGCCGGTGAAAAGTTGTCAGGTGGAGGAACCAGCTCAGGTTTGATGAGTTTCTTGAAGATTGGTGACCGCGCTGCCGGTGCTATCAAGAGTGGAGGAACGACCCGCCGTGCTGCCAAAATGGTTTGCTTGGACTTGGATCACCCCGAGGCTCTGGAGTTCATCAACTGGAAAAAAGAAGAAGAAAAGAAAGTAGCCGCTTTGATCGATGCGGGCTACTCGAACGACTATGAAGGCGAAGCTTACGCTACCGTTTCAGGTCAAAATAGCAACAACTCTGTGCGCATTCCCAACCGCTTCTTTGAAGCATTGAAGAAAGGCGAAGATTGGGGATTCACGGCTCGCTCTACCGGCGAAGTGATGAAAAGCGTCCCCGCTGAGCAAGTGTGGGATAACATTGGTGCAGCTGCATGGGCTTGTGCCGATCCTGGTGTTCAGTACGATGATACCATCAACCAGTGGCACACTTGCCCCGAAGGTGGTCGCATCAACGCCTCTAACCCCTGTAGCGAATACATGTTCTTGGACAACACGGCTTGCAACTTGGCATCCTTGAACCTGCGTAAATTCTTCAACGATAGCGAAAAGACTTTCAACGTAGAAAGCTTGGAATACAGCGCTCGTTTGTGGACCACCGTATTGGAAATTTCAGTTTTGATGGCTCAATTCCCCTCCAAAGAGGTGGCTCAATTGAGCTATGATTACCGCACCTTGGGCTTGGGTTATGCCAACTTGGGTTCCGTGTTGATGTGCGCTGGAATTCCTTATGACAGCAAAGAAGCCAGTGCCATTTGCGGTTCTGTCAGTGCTATCTTGACCGGTATTGCCTATGCTACCTCTGCAGAAATGGCGGCTGTTAAAGGCCCCTTCCGCATGTACGAGAAGAACAAAAAGCACATGTTGCGTGTCATTCGCAACCATCGCTATGCTGCCTACAACACTCCTTTGGCCTTTGAAGGTTTGGATATCAAGCCTGTATGCATCGACGAGAAATATTGCCCTGATTACCTGTTGAAATCAGCCTGCAACTCATGGGACAAAGCAGTTCAATGGGGTGAAAAGTACGGTTTCCGCAACGCTCAGGCCACCGTCATTGCACCTACCGGTACCATTGGTTTGTTGATGGATTGCGATACCACGGGTATCGAGCCTGACTTCGCTTTGGTGAAGTACAAGAAACTTTCTGGCGGCGGATACTTCAAAATTGTGAACCAATCTGTTCCCGTGGCCTTGCGCAACTTGGGTTACAGCGAAGATGAAACCGCTGCGATTGTGAATTATGCCAAGGGTCACCAGACCTTCAAAGGCGCCCCTCACATCAACCACGAATCTCTGAAGTCTTTGGGCTTCAATGATGAAGACTTGGCCGTATTGGAAAAAGAGGCTCCCATGGCATTTGAAATTGGATTTGTGTTCAACCAGTGGACCTTGGGTGAGGCATGCATGACCCGCTTGGGCTTTACAGCTGATGAGTACAACAGCCCCAAATTCAACATGTTGAAAGCTTTAGGCTTCACGGGCTCTCAAATCAACGAAGCCAACATCTTCGTGGCCGGTACCATGACCATCGAAGGAGCTCCCTACTTGAAAGAAGAACACTACCCTGTGTTTGACTGCGCCAACAAGTGCGGTTCAACCGGTGTGCGTTACATTCATCCTTTTGCTCACATTCGCATGATGGCGGCTGCCCAGCCTTTCATGTCTGGTGCCATTTCAAAGACCATCAACCTCCCCAACGAGGCTAGCGAAGATGACATCAAGGATTGTTATGAATTGAGCTGGAAGTTGGGCTTGAAAGCCAACGCCTTGTACCGCGACGGTTGCAAGTTGAGCCAGCCTTTGAGCAACAAGTCTGAAAATGCTGAAGAGGTTGAAGAAACCACTGCCGAAGCCGCTCCCGTGGCCGCTAAGCCTGAGGAGTTGACTCCCGATCAAGTTTTGGAGGCCGCTAAGCGCATCTTGAGCGCGAGCCCTGATACCAAGTTCAAGCGTCAGTTGTCCAACATCGTGGAGAAGAAACGCTTGCCCAACCGCCGCAATGGGTTCACCCAAAAAGGCCGCGTGGGTGGTCAAACCATCTTCGTTCGCACCGGTGAGTACGACGACGGAACATTGGGAGAAATCTTCATCGACATGCACAAAGAAGGTGCGAGCTTCCGTTCATTGATGAACTGTTTCTCTATTGCCATCTCTGTGGGATTGCAGTACGGTGTTCCCCTGGAAGAGTTCGTCGACAAGTTTGCCTTCACCCGTTTTGAGCCTAGCGGCATGGTAGAAGGGCATCCCAACGTGAAGAATGCTACTTCCATCGTGGATTACATTTTCCGCCTGCTGGGATTCGAATACCTGCACCGCGATGATTTGGTTCAAGTGAAACCCTCTGACCTGCGCCCTGCTGAAACGCCAAAGGTAGAAGCCCCTGTGATCAGCGAGTTCCGCCCTGTATTCAACCCCGAGCCAGTTTCTGCCCAAACCAGCGCTCAAGCGAGCTTGAATTTGGAAGGTGTAACCCTGCAGAAAAAAGACGTTCAGGACCACATGCGTGAAATTCAGTCTGACGCACCCGCTTGCAACGTTTGCGGCCACATCACCGTTCGTTCTGGCACTTGTTACAAGTGTTTGAACTGCGGCAACAGCTTGGGCTGCAGCTAATCGAAAACAAACAACAACCCATACCAACGACTGGGGCCGCATTTTGCGGCCCTTTTCGTTTCGGAGCAGCGTAGCCCAAGCAAATCGGTTACCTTTGCAGCGATACAATTGACATGGCTTTTGAGAAAGTAAAACGCAGCGATAACTACAGCGAATGGTACAACAACTTGGTTAAGCAAGCTGATTTGGCTGAACACAGCGCTGTAAAAGGATGCATGGTCATCAAACCCTATGGTTATGCCATTTGGGAGAATATGCAAAAGGAATTGGACCGCATGTTCAAAGAAACCGGTCACACCAATGCCTATTTCCCGTTGTTTGTGCCCAAGAGCCTGTTTGAGAAAGAAGAAAAGAATGCCGAGGGCTTTGCCAAAGAATGTGCGGTGGTAACCCATTACCGCCTGAAGGCAGATCCTGATAAACCCGGTGCCTTGATGGCCGATCCTGATTCGCGTTTGGAAGAGGAACTCGTGGTTCGACCCACCTCAGAGGCCATCATTTGGAGTACCTATAAGAACTGGATCCAGAGCTACCGCGACTTGCCGATATTGATTAATCAATGGGCCAATGTCGTGCGTTGGGAAATGCGCACACGACTGTTTTTGCGAACGGCCGAGTTCTTGTGGCAAGAAGGCCATACCGCTCACGCCACCAAAGAAGAAGCATGGGCAGAAACCCGTCAGATGCTGGATGTGTACGCCCATTTCGCCGAGCATTTCATGGCCGTACCCGTAATACGCGGCATGAAAACCCCGAATGAGCGTTTTGCAGGAGCCGATGAAACCCTTTGCATTGAGGGTATGATGCAAGATGGAAAGGCCCTTCAAATGGGAACGAGCCATTTTCTGGGTCAGAATTTTGCCAAGGCCTTCGATGTGAAATACCAAAGCAAAGAAGGGAAGTTGGAATATGTATGGGCCACCAGTTGGGGTGTTTCTACCCGTTTGATGGGAGCCCTGATCATGACCCATAGCGATGATGAGGGTTTGGTATTGCCTCCTCGTTTGGCGCC
Source organism: Bacteroidota bacterium (assembly GCA_030833525.1). Taxonomy (GTDB): domain Bacteria; phylum Bacteroidota; class Bacteroidia; order NS11-12g; family UBA955; genus JALRLA01. Next base: position 37,817 of record JAURGZ010000006.1, read on the forward strand.
CATTCACGTGGTTGCCGTACCCATCTATAAGACCGAAGAAGAACTGCAAGCGGCCAGTGAGGCCCTAGAGCCCATTTTGGGTAACTTGCGCAAGGCCGGTTTGAATGTCAAGTTTGACAACCGCGACACTCATAAACCCGGTTTCAAGTTTGCCGAGTGGGAACTCAAAGGAGTGCCCGTTCGCTTGGCTTTGGGGCCTCGTGACTTGGCTGCAGGAACCGTAGAAATGGCTCGCCGTGATACCAAAACCAAGGAGATTGTTCCCTTGGAGGGGTTGGCAGAGCGCATTCAGGCTTTGCTTGATGAAATTCAAGAGAATTTGTTCCAGCGAGCCCTAGCCTTGCGCAGCGAAAAGAGTTTTGTGGTCAATACCTGGGACGAATTCATCGACGCCATTGAAAACAAAGAAGGATTCGCATGGGCCCATTGGGATGGAAGCTCAGAAACCGAAGAGAAAATCAAGGAATTGACCAAAGCCACCATTCGCTGCATACCCTTTGATGCTGAAGAAGAGGCAGGAGCCTGCATCTTGACCGGCGCTCCTTCGTCGCGCCGCGTGGTATTCGCTAAGGCCTACTGATTCCTTTTCGCTTCTGGTACTGATCGATCAGAGGCGAGGCGAAGATGGCACCCAGAATCACAGCGGTTCCCACATAGAACCAACTGTTCAAATCTTCGTTTTCATGAAAAATCAAGGCGCCCAATACAATGCCGTAAACGGGCTCCAAATTGACCGTTAAATTGGCTGTAAAGGCACTCAATTGGCTCAAAGCGCGGGTTCCCAACCAGAAGGTGAGATTGGTGCACAACAAAGCCAAAAGCAGGGTCCAGATCCAATCGCTGGCCATTTGAGGCAATAAGCTGTCTTCGGGTTTGAGCCACAGGGGCATGAGCAGGCTCAGGGCAGTCGCACCAGAAACCATTTCCAACGTGCTGATAGCCCAAGCATCGGCCTCCTCAATGTATTTCTTGTTGAGAACGGTGAACAAGGCGGCTAAGGCAGCCGACAACAATCCGCTGATGACCGCTGCCCCAAATCCCGATCCATTCAAATGCTGGAACTCGGCGGCCTGCTCGGCAATCTGCGTTCCGTAAATCAACAATATGCCGCCAATGACAATGGCTCCCAGAACCAAGTCCTTCTTCGAAACCGGCTTGCGCAGCAACCAAGGCTCCATGAGGCTGGCAAAAAATGAAGCGGCGCTTAGGCAGGCTAGGGTCACCGAGGCGCTGTTGCCCAGTTTGATGCTTCCGTAAAAGGTGATCCAATGGGCGCAAACCACCAGGCCAATGCCCAGGAAAATGCGTATTTGCCTCCACGATAGGCGGGCCAGGCTTTTCCAAACCACGGGAAGGGCGAGATAGACCAAGCTGGTCAAACTCATGCGCTGCCAAACCAGCAGAAAAGAGCCGTAGCTGATGAGCTTACCCAGTATGGCGGTGAAGCCCCACAAAAGCACAGCGATGTGCAGGTAGGCGAGGGCGCGGTTGCGGGAAATGTCGGGCATGTTACGAAGAGTGGGGTACCTATAAAAAATCAAGGCCGCACTTTGCAGCACGGCCAGGATGTTGGTATATAAAAGCGCGTAACAGTTGGCGTTACCCAGATTAACGGGTAACACTACAAATATACAACTTTTCGATAAATCGCGGGCCGAAAATCAAATTAATTGTATTTGCCCTTGTACTTGTCTTTGATCTCGCCGGCTATGGTTTTCAGCTCCTGTTCCCGGTCTTTGTCCATGATCACCAAAACATCGCCTGAATCAACTACAACCAGGTTTTCAAGGCCATTGATGACCACCAAACGACCTGTATTGGAGTAAACCAATGAATTTTGCGTGTTGTACAATTTTTGGGAAGTGCCGATTTGAGCATTGCCCTTATCGTCCTTTTGGCTCACATCCCACAGGCTTTTCCAAGTGCCTAAATCGCTCCAGCCAAAATTGGCGGGCAATACATGGACATTCTTCTCTTTTTCCATGATGCCGTAGTCAATGCTGATGCTGGGGCAAAGACCGTAAGCCCGTTCCAAGTCAACCTTGAAGGAGCCGCCGTTGAAATTCAGTTTGTCGAACTGTTCGTAAATCTCAGGCAAATGTTGCTGGAAACGCTGCAAGATGGTTTTGAGATTCCAAATGAAAATACCGGCGTTCCACAAGAATTCACCGCTGTCAATGAAGGTGCGGGCGATTTCTTCGGTGGGCTTTTCGGTGAATGTTTTAACTGGGAATATGCCGTTTTCGCTCTTGTCAACGTGGAATTGAATGTAACCGTAGCCAGTATCGGGACGAGTGGGTTTGATGCCCATGGTGAGAATGGCATCGTTGTTTTCGGCAAAATTCAGGGCTTTGGCGGCGTTTTCAATGAAGACCAACTCTTGGGTGATCAAGTGGTCTGAAGGAGCTACAATGCAAACGGCATTGGGGTTGAGCTGACGGAGTTTGAAGGTCGCCAAAGCAATGCAAGGAGCCGTATTGCGGGCCATGGGTTCTTCGATGATATTGTCCCCTTGGATGTTCGGAATGTGCTCCTTGACCAGGCCAACATAACTTTCGTTGGTGATGATGAAAATATTCTCACGGGGCACCAAGTGGGTAAAACGGCGGTAGGTTTGGGCCAGCAAAGATTCACCCGAGCCCATGATGTCCATGAACTGCTTGGGGAAACTCTTTTTGCTTACAGGCCAAAAGCGGCTACCAATGCCGCCAGCCATGATCAATACGTAATGGTTGGGATTGTGGGTCATAGAATACCTTCTTGGTACAAGTCATGCAAATGTACAACACCTGCGTAAACCCCGTTTTGCTTGACGATCAATTGTGTGATTTTGCGTTCCTGCATCAAGGCTGCCGCTTCCAAAGCCAAGGTATCGCTCTCGATGCAGCTGGGATTAGGACTCTGAATGTCGGCGGCTACGATGGCTTCCAAATCGCTGTGTTTTTCCAGCATGCGGCGCAAATCACCGTCGGTGATGATCCCGGCAATTTGATCCTGATCCAGCACGGCGGTCATCCCCAATCGGTGCTTGGTCATTTCCAATACAACATCGCGCCAAGCGGTACTCAATTGAACAGAGGGCTGGCCGTGTTTGGCCGCAATATCGCCACAGGTCAAATAAAGCCGCTTGCCCAATTGACCTCCCGGGTGATGATCCGCGAAATCGGCAGCGCTGAAACCGCGCATGCGAAGCAAGGTAATGGCCAGGGCATCGCCCATCAGCATTTGGGCACTGGTGCTGGTGGTGGGGGCTAAGTTGTGAGGGCAGGCCTCGCGATCAACGGTAGCATTGAGCACAAAGTCAGCCCCATGGCTCAAAGGGCTGTCGGTGTTGCCGACCAGCGCAATCAAAGGGTTGCCCCGCATTTTCAGCAAGGGAAGCAAGGCCTGAATTTCAGGGGTATTGCCGCTCTTGGAAATGGCCAATACACAGTCGTTGGGTTGCACCATGCCTAGGTCGCCGTGAATGGCGTCGGCCGCGTGCATGAAAACAGCGGGTTGGCCAGTCGAATTCAAAGTGGCCGTGATTTTTTGGCCTACAATGGCGCTCTTTCCAATGCCTGTAACGACCAATCGACCCGAAGATTTCAACAAGGCATCTGCAGCACCCGCAAAACTCTCATCGATCTGATGGGCCAGGGGTGTTAAGGAATTCAATTGACTTTCAATCGCTTCACGAGCTATGATTTGAATTTGATTAGGGTCACTCATTTCGCTAACGGCCATACAAAGAAACCAAAATAAGAGCGAGGCAGAACAGACTTTCTGTCTTATTTTTACCTAAGCTCGATGAACGATTCTTGAAATCATTCGTTTGTATTGCTTTGAGTTATGTCAGCGGTCCACACAGCTCGGTCCTTCCTGAAAGATTTTTTTGGGTTTGATGCCTTCAAAGGCAATCAAGAGTTGGTGGTGGAATCCATTCTGCAAGGGGAAGATTGTTTCGTGATCATGCCCACGGGTGCCGGTAAATCGCTTTGCTACCAGCTCCCCGCCTTGATGCTAGAAGGCACAGCCATTGTGATTAGCCCCTTGATTGCCTTGATGAAAAATCAGGTCGACAGCATTCGGGGGTTTTCCAAAACGGCCAGCATGGCCCACTTCATCAACTCCTCTTTGAGCAAGGCCGAGATTGCCCAAGTCGTGGAAGACATGCTGAGCGGTGAGACCAAATTGCTTTATGTGGCTCCTGAGACCTTGAAAAAAGACGACACGTTGGATCTGTTGAGCAAGGTTAAAATTTCATTTGTGGCGGTCGACGAGGCTCACTGCATTTCAGAGTGGGGCCATGATTTTCGACCCGAATACCGCCGCATACGCCAGATGGTGAAAGCCATTGGTGATGTGCCTCTTTTGGCCCTCACCGCAACGGCTACGCCCAAGGTTCAACAAGACATTCAGAAGAATTTGGGCATGCAAGAAGCCAAGGTCTTCAAAAGCTCATTCAACCGTCCCAACCTCTATTACTCCATTCGTCCCAAGGGTCGAAAAGATGTGGTGCACAAGGAAATCTTGTCAGCCATAAAATCGCGCCCCGGTCAATCGGGAATCATTTACTGTTTGTCTCGAAAGAAGGTAGAAGAGGTAGCCCAGATGCTGCAAGTAAACGGCATTTCGGCTTTGCCCTACCACGCGGGCTTGGAGGCAAGGGTCAGGGCCCAGCACCAAGACGCCTTCTTGATGGAAGAGTGCCATGTCATTGTGGCCACCATTGCCTTTGGTATGGGCATCGATAAGCCCGATGTTCGATTCGTCATTCACTACGACGTACCCAAGAGTTTGGAGGGCTATTACCAAGAAACGGGACGTGCGGGTCGCGATGGGCTCAAAGGCGATTGCTTCTTGTTTTACAACCCCAACGACATAGAGAAGTTGGAGAAGTTCATGAAGGACAAACCCGTAGCTGAGCAGGAGATCGGGCATTTGTTGATCAACGAGACGGCCGCATTTGCCGAAAGTGCCCAATGCCGTCGAAAGTTATTGTTGCATTACTTCGGGGAAGGGTTTAAGCAAGAAGATTGCGGGGCCATGTGCGACAATTGCGCGCATCCTAAGGAAAAGACTCGAGTCGACTCAGACATGGGAGCGATGTTGGCCGTGCTGAAGGATTTGAAAGGGGAATTCACCCTGAATCACCTGGTGCACATTTGCATGGGGCAGCGCTCTGATTCGGTCAAAGATTATGGCCATGACCAGCTTCCTGGCTTTGGCTTTGGTCAAAATCAAGACAAATTGTACTGGAAATCCATGGTGCGTTTGGCCTTGGTAGAGAACTTGCTCAAGAAAAACATCGAACGTTACGGTTTGTTGAGTGTATCAGCCAAGGGGCACGAATTCATAGCCCATCCCTACAAATTGGAAATGGCAGTCGATACTGAGTTCCAAAATGTCAGCGAAGAAGCCTTCGAGAGCGTCAAGTTGGAGTCGGTTTCTGATCCTGTTTTGCTGCAGCATTTGAAGGATTTGCGTCGCCAAGTGGCCCGTGCAAAAGGGCTTCCCCCTTATGTGATTTTTGGCGATCCCAGTTTGGAAGACATGGCTACCAAATACCCCATCAGCTTGGAGGAATTGGCCAACATCAGCGGGGTTGGTAAGAACAAAGCGCAGAAATTTGGTGAGCCCTTTGTTCAGTACATTGAGCAATACGTTGAAGAGAATGAGATTGAACGCCCCTTTGAAATTGTGCTAAAGGGCAACTCTGAAAAATCAGCCAAACGCGTCAGCATCATTCTCAATATTGATAAAAAAGTCGACTTGCCCGAAATAGCCAAACAATTGGGCATTACCTTTGAAAGTCTCATTGAAGAATTGGAACAAATAGTAGCATCGGGCTCCAAACTCAACTTGCACTATTTCTTGGATCAATTCCTGGAGGAAGAATTGCTCGAAGAGGTTTTTGAGTATTTGAAAACGTCTGAAGAGGGTGATTTAGAAGAAGCCAATCGCTATTTTGACGGTGACTTTGCTTCTGAAGAATTGCAACTGATTCGAATTCAATTCATCAGTGACCACGGTTAAGCATGGAAAAGGATATACAACTCTTTGAAAAAGTATTTCGGCAGTACCGACCCGGTTTGCTGGCTTTTGCACGGAATATCCTGAACGATCATGAAGAGGCCGAAGAAGTCATTCACGACATTTTCCTTTCCATATGGGAAAAGCGAAGTGATATGTTCACCGATCCCGGTTTGAAAAGCTATCTGTTTCGAGCCGTCAAGAATCGTTGTTTGAATGTGCTAAGAAAGGCCAAATTGGATTTCGAGGAACTGCCCGACCAGGTGCCTGAGTTGGATACCTCGGCCATTGCGTCAGAATTGCTGGAGGCGAAAGAGACTGAAAAACTGTTGGCTCACCTTATAGAGCAGTTGCCCAAAAAGTGCAAGCAGGCATTTCTGTTGAGCCGCGTAGATGGTTTGAGCCACAAGGAAGTGGCTGAAATCATGGATATATCAGCCAAAACTGTCGAAAATCAAATTGGCATTGCCTTGAAGTTCTTCAAGGAAAATTTGGGTCATTTGCGCCATTAACGCTTCATGGCCTGTTGATACAGAGTCTCGTATTGAATGAGAATGTTGGCCAAATCAAAACGTTGCGCTTGGGCCAATGCTTGGGCTCTGAAGGTTTGCAATTCTGATTCGTTTTGAAGCAAGTACAGGGCCTTCTCGGCCATGCGGTCAATGTCGCCTACTTCGGCTAAGAAACCCGTGACTCCGTCCAAGTTGACCTCGGGCAGGCCACCGGCGTTCGAAGAGATAACGGGCACTTCGCAGGCCATGGCTTCCAAAGCGGCCAGTCCAAAACTTTCGGTCTGGGAAGGCAGTAAAAATAGGTCACCAATGCTGAGTATTTCTTCTACAGCCTCTTGTTTGCCCAAGAAACTTACTTGTTCGCAGGTTTGAAGATCCCGGCATAGACCTTCAATGTGGCTGCGTTCGGGCCCATCGCCTATGAGCAGGAGTCGAGCGGGTATTTGATCCAGCACCTTGCGAAACACCTGCAAGACATCTCCCACGCGTTTCACTTTTCTGAAGTTGGAGGTGTGTACCAGGACCTTTTCTCCGTTGGGGGAGATGGCCTTTTTGAAATGGTCCTTGGGCTTTTTGCTGAAGCGATCGAAATCAATGAAGTTGGGGACCACTTCAATCTCGCGCGTGACGTGAAAATGCTTGTAGGTATCTTCTTTGAGGCTCTGGGAAACCGCCGTTACTATGTCGCTTTGGTTGATGGACCAGCTGACCACCGGTTCGTAGCTCGATTCGCGGCCTACCAAGGTGATGTCGGTGCCGTGAAGGGTGGTGATCACCGGTATTTGAATGTGGTCTTGAGCCAAAATGGCTTTGGCCATGAGTGCGGCCGATGCGTGGGGAATGGCATAGTGCACATGCAGCAATTCCAAGTGGGCCGAACGCACGATATCGACCATTTTACCGGCCAATGCGGTTTCGTATGGGGCGTATTCAAACAGCGGATATTGAGGTATGCTCACCTCGTGGTAAAAAATGCCGGGAGAAAAGAAATCGAGCCTTGCGGGCTGGTTGTAGGAGATAAAATGCACCTCGTGTCCTTTTGCGGCTAAGGCCTTGCCGAGTTCTGTGGCCAATACGCCGCTACCGCCAAAGGTGGGGTACAATACTATTCCTATTCGCATCAGTGAAGTAACAAAGTTCCTGAAAAAATGGCGTAATCTCGCGTGATGGAATTGTTCAGCGATGCGTATTTCATGCAAAAAGCCTTGGAGTTGGCCGAACAAGCCGCTGAAGAAGACGAGGTGCCCATTGGGGCGTTGGTGGTTCACGAACGTCGCATTGTAGGCAAGGGATACAACCAGACAGAAAAACTCAAAGACGTAACGGCCCATGCTGAGATGCTGGCGATTACGGCAGCTTCTCAGGCTTTGGACACCAAGTTCTTGGACGAATGCACCTTGTATGTGACCATTGAGCCTTGTCCCATGTGCGCGGGGGCCATTCAGTGGGCCCGCTTTGGCAAGGTGGTCTTTGGGGCCGGTGAGCCCAAATTCGGATACCAAGCCAAATCCATGGCCTTGATCGGTCCCAAAACAGAAGTGGTTCGCGGGGTGTTGGAAGAAGAGTGTCGAAGCGTCATGCAAGCCTTTTTCAAGGCCAAGCGTTAACGAAATTCATAGCAGCCCAAATCATTGGGCGCGGTGCGGGCAAAGCCCGTCAAGTCTTGCGAAACAGTCACCGTGCTGCTCCCTTTGTCTATAGCAGGAGAGCCCGCTTTGAGTCGGTAATTGCCAGCCAAAGGTGCTTCAAACAAGGGGTCTTGATTGAACAGGTGGTTCGAGGCGGGCAAGGTTCCACCTTCGTTTCGCGTGCGTATCAAGTTGAAACCGAAATTCAGGGAAAAGGGCACCCCAGCATCGGCATCAAACTGCAATTCTTCCCATTGAGGACCTTCCACGATGCAGTTGGTCATGGTGCATTGAAGAGGCTGTGTTTTGACCACTCGGCCAAGCCCATCGCGCAAGCAATTGGTTAAGGTAAAATGCCCTTTTTGGCGCCCCCCAATGCGGCCGTTGTCGGCCAAAGTGCAATGCACCAAGTTGTACTGGCCTCCTAAAAGACCTAAAAAGGTATAGCTACCGGCATCGCTGAACAGGCAATTCACGGCGTTGATATGAGCTGAAATCCCGGCAACGCAAGCTTGCCCGCAATAACTGATTCGGGTGTTTTCCAAACTCAGGTTGTAGCCTCCGGCAAGGGGCAAAGAATCGACGCGAATGCCCACGCTTGCGTTGCGCAGGTCGCAGTGTTTCAAAATGCTGTTGCCTGAATTGCGTAACAAGTAAATGCCACCCCACTGATTGGGCAATGAGTCGGTTTTGTACGAGGGAATATCGCCCCGAATGCGAATGGGCGCCCCAGGGCTACCTTGCCAATCCAACTGGCCTGCTACATAGAGAACGGTGCGGGCTGAAGCGTAAATCTGAACCCCAGGGTCGATGCGAAAGGTGCAGCCAGAGCGCACCCATACATCTCCTACAATGACATAGGGTTTGTCGGTAAGGCTCCAACGCGTGTTGCAGGGTAAAACCGAATCTTGGACATAGTGTGCATCCCAGCCCCACGCGCTTAAGATGACCCTTGATTCTTTGCCCCCAACCCGAGCCAAGATGGAATCCAAGACAATGGCTGGTTGGGTGCTGTTATTGGGTTCCAAACTGCATTGAACAAAGACAAAGACCGAATCTCTTGGGGCGATTTCGAGGCCTTCAATGAGGGTTCCGGCTACTCCGTCTACGTTGATGCGAAAGGGTGATTGCGCGCCACCAGCCAATTCAAAGTCGGCCTTGATCCAAGCGTTTTCGGGGTTGCGAATGGAAATGATTTTGGTAACCGAAATGGGGTAGGTGCTACCGGGTTTGCGTGTGAATAGGGTGTCGAACCAAAGGGTATCGGTAGAGGGTTTTAAGGATACAGGCCCTTCCAACCAGGGGTCGCGCTCACAAGAAGCTGCTAGCAATAATACCAGGGTCGCTATGAAGGAGGCAAACTGTTTCACGCAAACATATCTTCTTCGTTGAGCATGCTCAAGTAACTGTGATAACGCTCAGCGGGTAGGGTTTCGTTTTCCAGGTCCCCTAAAACGGCGCAATCCGGTTCATTGATGTGTTGGCAATCGTTGAATCGGCAGCGGGAAAGTCGATTGCGAAGTTCGGGAAGGTATTGGGCGAGTTCTTTCTTGGGAATGTCTACGACCCCGAAATCGCGTATGCCAGGGGTATCGATGATCTCAGTTCCATCACTCATGGGAAAGAGCTCGGCGAAAGTAGTGGTGTGTTTGCCTTTTTCGTGGTGATCAGAAATGGCTCCCACACGGGCCTTGGCCTCGGGGAAAAGGCGGTTCAACAAGGTACTTTTGCCTACCCCTGAATGCCCGGCAAGCAATACCCGCTGACCTTGAATGGGGTCCAACAACCCATGAAGGCCTAAATCTTGAGTGGCCGATCCCCAAATCAATTGGGCCTCGCTTTCGCGGTAAATGTGGTTGATTTCGGCTTGAAATTCAGCCGCCGCTTCTCCCAAGAGGTCCATCTTATTGAAAAATACAATGGCTGGAACTTTATAGGCTTGGCAAATCAACAAGAAACGATCAATGAAACCCATCGAAGTGCGCGGGGCCACCAACGAGGCTACAAGCACAGCAGCATCGAGGTTACAGGCCAATATTTGACGGCGAGCACTGCTTTTATTGGCTCTGCGAATGATCCAATTGTGGCGTTCTTCTACCCATTTGATTTGTGCCGTTTGGGGGTAATGGGGATCGGGCTCTATGATGACAGAGTCGCCAACGGCCACGGGATTGGAAGTATCAGAAATCTGAAGCCGCAGTTTGCCTCTAATTCGAGCCTGCCACAAATCACCTTCTGGAGTCAATACCTGATACCAGGAACCGGTTGATTTGATGACAAGGGCCTTCATGCTTAAAAAATGGCTTGGCAAATGGCTTGGGTCTGGGCGCTTTTGCCCATGGTATAAAAGTGCAGAACCGGTGCTCCTTTTTGCATCAATTCCTTGCATTGGGCAATGGCCCATTCGGTTCCAACCTGCTCAATGGCTTTCTCATCTTGGCAAGATTCAACGGCTTGGCTCAAGGCGTAGGGAATGTTGATGTGAAACAGTTTGGGTAGCATGAATAGCTGCTTGCTCGTTTTCAACGGCTTAATACCGGGAATGATAGGAACCGTGATGCCTTCGGCTCGGCAGCGATCGACAAAATCAAAGTAGACTTGGTTGTCGAAGAACATCTGGGTCACCAAGAATTTGGCACCGGCCTCGACTTTGCGTTTGAGAAACTTCAAATCGCTCTCCAGGTTGGGGGCATCCATGTGCTTTTCTGGATAGGCGGCAGCTCCTACGCAAAAATCAGAAGCAGCAGAATTGCTCAAGCCTTCATCCAAATAGATGCCTGAATTCATGTTCTGAATCTGGTGAATCAGGTCCAGAGCATTCTTGTTGCCATCGGGCTCGGGTTCAAAGTGAGTATCGCCTTTGCGGGGGTCTCCTCGAAGGGCCAAGATGTTATCAATGCCCAAAAAATGCAGGTCAATCAGGGCGTTTTCGGTGTCTTCTTTGCTGAATCCGCCGCAAATGAGGTGAGGAACGGCATCGACCTTATAGCGGTTTTGGATCGCCGCACAAATGGCTACCGTACCGGGCCGCTTGCGCGTGGAAATGCGGTCAAACGAACCGTCCATGCGCTTTTTGAGCACATAATCTTCGCGGTGGTAGGTTACATCGATGAAGGAGGGATTGAACTCCATCAAGGGGTCAATGCCCTCGTAAATGCTCTCCATGCCCCTGCCTTTCAAGGGAGGCAGTATCTCAAAGGAGAATAGGGTATTGGAGGCGCCGGCTATGTGATCGGTGATTTTCATGTTAGAAGGTTAAGGAAAGGGTTAGGTTTTCTTCGCCGCGTTTCACTTTCACTTCTACTTGATCACCGGGTTGATGATGGCTCAGGGCTGTCATATAATCGCTCATGCCCCCAATGCTATCGCTGCCCACTTGCAACACGATGTCGCCGCGCTGAATGCCAGCGGCTTCGGCAGGTTTGCCGGCCGAAACGCCATCAATTTTAAGACCTGGACCCTCAAAAGAATAGTCGGGCATAACGCCCATGGTGACCTTGAATTTGGTACGGCCGGGTTGGGCGTCTTGGGTTTTGGTGAAAGTCAACCAACGGTTTTCGTTGATGCCTTCCAGGACTTCTTCCAGCAATTGAACGCCCTTTTCCATGCCCCAGTAGTTGATTTTATTTTCGTCGTCTTCAGGAGTGTGGTAGTCGGGGTGTTGGCCACTGAACGCATGCAGCACGGGAATGCCTTCCAAGTAGAAAGAAGCGTGGTCAGAGGGGCCTAAGCCCGATGAGGTGGTTTGAATGCGAATGGGTTGCAATTCTTCTTCTTCCAGATCCTCCAAAATACTGCCCCACGCGGGAGATGTCCCTACGCCGTTTAAGGTCAAAACCTTTTTCTCCAAATCAACCCGGCCCAACATGTCAATGTTGACAACCGCATTGACCCGGCCCAAGGCAGACAAGCTGCGTCCATATTTGGTTTTGGGTTTGCCGGCCAGAATTTCAGGGGCATGTTGAACGAAATATTTGGAGCCCAATAGACCCAGTTCTTCGCCGCTGAAGGCCAAAAACAGGTAGTTGTTTTTGCGGTAGTCACGGCCTTTTACGCTACGCGCCAGTTCCAGCATGGCGGCCACTCCAGAAGCATTGTCGTCTGCCCCGTTGTGTATGGCTTGAGGGCCTGTGTAGCGGCTATTTTCATATTCGTTCAGACCGATGTGATCGTGGTGGGCACAGATGACCACGGTTTTTCTGCGGTGGTTGTTTTTATAGCCGATGACATTGTGGCCTTCGGCGCTGGCTTCGAAAATGCGAGGCACCATCAAGGCATTCATGCCCATGGGCCAACGATCCAGGTTGAAGAAATAGACGGGAATTCCAGCATTTTGGCTGCTTCGGCCCAGGTTTCCATCGGGCTTGGGGTCTTCCCGGTCGCCCAAAATGAAAATAACCCCTACCGCCCCGCGGGATTTGGCTTGTTGAACCTTGTAGGCCACGCTGCTGAATTCTGCTTGGTAGCTGTGTGGGTTCTCGTTCTGCCCGATGAATCCCAGGCGCATCACCACAATTTTTCCTTTGACTTCCAAGCCTTTGAAATCGTCGCGGCCCGAGTCAGGAATGACCAGGCCATAGCCGGCGTCAACCACTGGGGCATACACCGAGTCTTGGTTCACACAGGGCGCCAGCGGATAATAATCTGTAAACAACTGAAACTCGGTGGGCATGGGACCTTCGGGGCTCTCGTAAATCATCGCCATTCGGCTCTGGGCCGTAGCTATACGAAACTGAATGATGCTGAAACTTTGATAGCCTTCGTCTCCCAATAAGCTGAGGCCCGCTTTTCGAAATTCGTTTCGAATGTAATCGGCGCTCAGGGCCTCACCCGTAGAGCCCGTTTGCCGGCCTCCCAAGTCATCAGAGGCCAGGTATTGAATGTCGGCCTTCATGCGGGCTTGACGTTCGGTGCTGGCGTTGTTGGCAGTAATTGGGTCAAGGGCACGTTGCACGCTGCCGCCCGGTTGAGCTATGGTTGTACCTGCACTCAGAAGAGCCAAAGCAGAAAGAATAAAACGCAGATTCATATTCACGGTAACAATTGATATACAGTTTTGATGAGCACAAGGCCCGATAGGCTTGCAAATATAATTCGCAGGGTAAGGGGAGACAGGTCTTTGGCCTTTTTCTGGCCAAAAGAGGAGAATACCAGTACCCCCACAGCCATGGGTAAGAAATAGGGCCACACCATGTAGCCACTCTGACTTAAGGCTTCTAGCGGTGTTTCAGGTGTTTCCCGCAGGTAATGAAACAGCGATAGGCTGGCCAGCATGGGCACAATGCTCAATGACAGCGAAGTGGCTTTGTGCATGGGCTTTTTCAGCAACATGCGAAACAGTGGCACCATGATGATGCCCCCGCCCAAGCCGCTCAATGATACCACGGCCCCGGCCAACAATCCTACTAAGGATCCTCGGTGCCATGACTCATGGGTAGCTTCACCTTCATGGCCTTGATCAGAACCTTTTGAGAATAGCATGTTTCCCATGGTCAAGATGAGAAAACCCAAAAAGACCAGGCTGAATCGATCGGTGCTGTACCAGGAACCTTGGCGAATGGCCCAGCTCATGGCCCAAGAACTTAGTGCCCCGGGAATGCCGATGTGCAACGATTCTCGCCAAGCCCAAGAGCCCATGCGATACTGCCGAAAAATGCCAGAAAGCCCAGAAGCAAAGACCAAAAAGATGCTATTGGCCAGCGTATATCGAACCACTTCATCTGGACTCAAGGCTTGGTTGCGAAACAGGTAATCCAAAACGGGGATGAAAATCAAGCCGCCTCCTACACCCATGAGGCCAGCCAGGAAGCCCCCGGTGCATCCCAAAGCCAATAGGCCTATGATGGCAATGATGCTCATGGGACTAAGAATCGTTGGTAGCGTTCTGGGGTGCTGACAATGGCTCGAGCTTCTGCAATTTCTGGATCCAAGGCCAGGGCGGTCGCCGAATAAGAGGCCGAAGGCATCAGGCGCTTGAGTAAATCCAATTGAGCTTCTTGCAACAAGGCTTTCTTGGCAGCATTCATCTCGCTGAGCAGCGCACCTGTGTATTGTGCAGGGCTAGGCCAAAGGCCGCCGTATTGTTTCCATTGTACTTCGTTCAATGCCAGGGTTTCCAAAGCCTGGATCTGTTGTTTTTTAAATCGGTTATAGGCTTCGCTTTGCACATAATCCAAAAGGCTAGCCCATAAGCGGTTGGGGTCGCAGTGCGCCATGATGGCAGCAGAATCAAAGGCCTGGTTGCGGTCGTGAGCTTTCCAATAGGCGTTTTGTTCAAAAGTGGCCCAATCGAACAAGAGGTGTTGGTCTTGCAGGCGTTTGACAACGGCAGCACCACCCGTGGGATCAAAAAAGGCGTCGGGCTTAATGCCCCCCGCTTCAAAAACGGTGCGCCCATTTTTGGTTTTGAACGATTGAATTTGAGAGGCCTCTTTGGTGGTGGCTTTGCCTTGTGCATCGCGGTTCCCGTAGTCCAGTTTTTGGATGCAGCGACCCGAAGGGGTGTGGTAACGGGCCGTGGTGAGTTTCATTTGAGTGCGGTAAGGCAAGTTGACATAATTCTGCACCAAGCCTTTGCCGAAGCTCGTTTGGCCGGCGATGACCGCGCGGTCCAAGTCTTGCAGGGCCCCGCTGACAACCTCAGATGCAGAAGCCGAATGGTCGTCTATCAAAACCACCAGGCGAAGACTGGGAGCGATGGCCGGTACTGGGCTGCGCCATTCTTTTGGGCCTTTGTAGTTGCGGCCTTTTACGCTCACTACCACAGGTTCAGGGCCCACAAAGTGACCCACAATGGCCACGGCCTCGTTGAGCAAGCCCCCTCCATTGCCCCGTAAATCCAAAATCAATCCCGATAGCGATCCTTGTGACTGAAGTTGTTTCAATCGGTCACCCACCTCTTGGGCCGCTTTCTGGCCAAACTCATCGAGTTTGATGTATCCAACTGGGCCCGAACTAGCCGGTCCGGGTACCAGGCCCGAATAAGACGTACTCTTGGTTTGAACCGAAGCACGCACCACCGACTTGACCAGTGTTAAACCTTCTCGTTCAAGGCTTACATCGAAGCGGCTGCCGGGAGCGCCCCTGAGAAACCCTCTGAGCTCTTCCAAACTGGCATTTTTCAGATCGATTTCGCCCAATTTCAGCAATTTGTCGCCACAGCGTACATCGGCTTCCCAAAAGGCATAACCGGGAAAAACTTCGCTTACCACGGGGTAACCATCTTCGCGCATTTCAGTGCGGCAACCCACCCCACCGTATTCTCCTTGACGTTCCATCAGGGCTTCTTCAGCTTGGAATTCAGAAAAGAAATTGGTGTACGGATCCAGGCGAGCCATCATGGCGTCAATGCCTGTTTTGATCAACTGCCCGCTGGGGATTTCGTCGACGTAATTGTCTCCCAATTCGCGAAACAGCTGATTGAAGATTTCCAGGTTCTTGGCGTATTCGAACAGCGTGGAAGAACTTTGCCAGCCCGTACTTAACACCAGGGCTAGGACGGGCAGAAATAGGGCTTTCTTCATGCGCATTGTTCGAAGATAGTCATCAATGGGCCTCGCCGCTGTTGAATACATAGGTGCATTCGCTCAGCGTGTAAATTTCATAGACCGATTTCTTGGCCTCGTCGCCTTTGGCCATTAAGTGCTTGCCAATAGCGGGGTAGCATATGAATGGACCTATCATGTAGGACAAGGGGTTGCTGGTCTTAAAATCGACATAAACCGCGTTTCCTGCCTCAATTCTCATGAGTTCAGCCTCATGGCCCTTCCCTTTGGCGAATCCTATAAAGGCCTTTGCTTGGGTAGAGTCTTTAATTACGATGCCGGCGAAGCTGCGCAAGGAGTCTTCGGCGACTTTTCCAGGTTCATCGAAATAAATGCCAATGGCAGAGTCTCGGTACATCATGAGCTCAGTGCCCAGCTCTTGGGCCAATTTGAACTTGTCGCCAATTTTGTGAAAGGGACCTTGGTGGCGAAAGCCTACGATTAAGTAGGCGTTTGAGCGACCTTCTTTCACTTCAATAGATTGAAAGCCACCACTGTAAGCATACAGGCCGAGCAGCAATGCAAACAGAAGGCCCAAGGCAATGGCCAATTTTTTCATGCTGTACAAAATTAAGGCTTCTGCAAGGCTCTAGTGTTATCTTTGCCGCCTGTTTCGTCGCTTGTAGGCGGTCAATCCAGGTCCCGTAGTAGAATGGATACTACGTGAGTCTCCGGAACTCAAGATCCAGGTTCGATTCCTGGCGGGGCCACTAAGAGTGAGTTTATCCACATTCAGGGGTGTTCAAATGTGTTCATAACTTGCTTTGAACGCATTGATATAGTGCAAGTTGCGATTCAGATTTGTAAATTTGAGTTCACATGGGTAAAGCATGAAAAATGGCCTTTTTCTGCACGACCCCATGCAAGACTTGTACACAAATGAGCATTAAAAACGGCCCTCTGAGGTGCTATTTGAGCCCCCGAAAATCCACCCCTAATTCCAAGGGAGAAGTACCCATCATTTTGCATTTGGTGCGCATGAATGATTCGCGCATGCGTTTGAAAACTGGGTATTGGATTAAACCCGAGAATTGGGATTTTCAAAAGGAGAAGGTAAAGCCCATGGCTTTTGGGGCTATGGAGATGAATATACTCCTTGGGCGGGTTTTGGAAGGAGCCCAACTGCTTTGCTTGAACTCAACTATTGATGGCAAGGAGGTGCGCAAGGAGATTATTGAGCAGCAGGTGCTTGGTAGAGTGCGCGAACCCAATTCGGGTAACTTTAATCCTGCCGAGTACATACGTGACTTTGTTGCCAAGCAAACAAACAACTTGTCTAGGCCAACGCTGAGTAACTACTTGACTTTAGCCAAACACTTGGAAGCCTATTGCCAAGCCTCCAAGCAAAAGCTTAGTTATTCTTTATTTAATCATGATTTCGCTCATCGCTTTTTGGCCTACTTGACAGCTAAGCAGATTGGTAATAATACGGCCAACAAGTACCTCAAACGACTGAAGACTATTTTAAAGAAGGCTCATATGGATGGGTTACTGGAGAGTCGAGCTTTTGAAGAATACCAGAATCTGAAAGAACACGTTGATTTCATCTACCTGACTTCAGAAGAATTGGATCGACTTAAGGAGCTAGACCTTTCAAAGAGTCCGGAGTTGGAAAAAGCGCGTGATACCTTCTTGTTTCAATGCGGGTGCGGACTTCGATACAGCGATATATTGGCCTTGACCTGGGACGATGTAAAAAAAGACCATTTGCTTATCACTACCCAAAAGACCCATCAAGAAATCCGCATACCCATCAATACGATTACCCGACCCTTGCTGGATAAATACGATGGTTACGAAAGACCGATTCCTGCCTACTGCAACCAAGCCCAAAACCGCTATCTGAAACAGATTGGAGCTTTGGCTGGGTTATACGAAAGACATAACAAGGTTCGATTCTTTGGAAAAGACCGAATACAAACCCGGCAACACAAATGGGAATTGCTCTCTACCCACACGGCTCGAAGAACTTTTGTGATTTTAGCCCTTGAAAGGGGGATGCGACCTGAAGTATTGATGCGTATTACCGGTCACCGCAAACTCAGTACCCTTCAGCGCTACATTTCCATTACCGACAATGTGGTGGAACAGGAAATGAAAATGGCCTTTGGCTAAGACTTCGGTAAATTTTAAATTCCAAAAAGTAAATTGTTGGTATGAAACAATTTACTTTCCTTTTTATGGCCTCTGTGATTGCCTTGGTGTCGTGCAACTCAGGACCCACCGGGGTCGGGACTGATAATGAGACCTTGGAGCCCAGCGAACAGTCTGAGGGATCAATAGATGCGAATACCAGCGACGATTCTTATCCTTCCTCAACCAAAGAATCTTGTGTGGGTGATGTCAACTGCATCAATCAAGTTCGAAAATTGGTTAACGGAGCAGGATGGGAAATAGCCAATGAGGAATATGCGGGCGAGGGTACCTTTTACATTTCTGCCTTTCAATATGGCCCCGGGGAACCCATTTCCATGACTTATGTAATGGATTGTAATTGCGAGCCCGTTGACCTCAATTTGCATAACAGTCGAAGTAATTCTTCCTCGGAAAACTTACACCGCTGTGGTCGCCGTTGGAACGGAAGTACAAAATACTTGGATGGGCAATGGGGTGATTATTGTTCAGTAGAATGCTACGCAGAATTGTACCCCAATTGATATGAAATTCGGACTTCGCACCCCGTCCATTCGCAAACGAATTTCGGCTCGAACTTCACCCAAACGATTCTTTCGTCATAATCTAGGTTTTAAAGCTCCACGTGGTTGGGGATGGATTACCAACCCCAAAAAGGCAGCTTACAATCGGGTATACAATCGCACAAGCAGAGGATGTTTGCTTTTGTTTTTGGGATGGGTCATCATATTTACAGGCGCACTAAATCTTATTTTGTAAAATAATTTTTTCGGGTTCTCACCCCCATTTTAGTGCATCTTTCCTGATTCGATGTAGTGTGTATTTTACATCGATTTTATTAATATTCAGGTCAATTTGACATGAAAAAACCTTCAAAACGAGAGTTGAAAAAAGCAGATCCCAATCTCTATAAGTATGCACATTTCCCCATTCAATTCGATAAAAACTCAAACTTATCGCCACTTCAAACTTTGCAATCATGGACCAAAGGTTTATCCATGTGTAATGTATACATATGGCATAGTTTGAAAAAGCCCTTAGGCCTCATGGA
>JAURGZ010000051.1 GCA_030833525.1 Bacteroidota bacterium
GGACCTTGACCTTGATGCGTTGAGGATTTGCCACTGCCTGAAAATAAAAAAGCCCCTCATTGCTGAGAGGCTTTTCAGTGGGCCCACTTGGGCTCGAACCAAGGACCACCTGATTATGAGTCAGGTGCTCTAACCAACTGAGCTATAGGCCCCACTTGGGGGCACAAAAATAAGGCTAGGCATGGGTATAAAAATGTAATGAGCGACAAAAAACTTAGAACTTGCCACTTTCACCGGCTTCCAATCGCAGGGTGCCGCCGGGATGTTTCACTTCGATGCGCTGAGAGCCTTGGTTGTGAACCGTAGTTCCTTGGGGATTCACCAATACGCGAACCGCCTGATTTTTGAATAAGATTTGGAAAGCATAGCCTTTCCATTGGCTGGGGCAATGGGGGTTCAAATGCAATTCTTGGTTCTTGATGCGCAGACCGCCAAAGCCTTGTACTATCGATAGGTAGGAGCCGGCCATCGAGGTGATGTGCAATCCATCTTCGGTATCGTTGTTGTAGTTGTCTAAGTCTAGACGAGCCGTGCGCAGGTACATTTCGTAGGCCTTTTCGGTCCAGCCGATTTTGGCTGCCAGAATGCTGTGTACACAGGGGCTCAAGGAACTTTCGTGAACCGTGTAAGACTCGTAAAAGCGGTAGTTGCGCTCGTGCTCTTCAGCGCTGAAGTCGTCTTCAAAGAAATAGAAGCCCTGCAACACGTCGGCCTGTTTGATATACGGGCTGCGCAAGATGCGATCCCAGCTCCATTTCTGGTTCAGGGGGCGTTCGCTTTCGGGTAGATCGGCCACAGGAATCAGTTCTTTTTCCAAGAAGCCGTCGTGCTGAACTTTGATGCCTAACTCTGGAAATTCAGGCAAGTACAGGTTTTTGCTGATGTGGCCCCAGCGCTCCAATTCGCTGGTCTTGAACTGGGTTTTGGCAATAAGGGCCTTGGCTTGTTCGGGATGCTCGGCGAGCATGTAGCGGTAGCAATCGGCCGTGAAATTCATGCACCAGCGAGCGATGTAACTGGTGTACCAATTGTTGTTTACGTTGTTCTCGTACTCGTTGGGGCCGGTCACTCCATGCATTTCGTAGCGCTGCCCCCACTCTGACCAATGCACGCGTTGCGACCAAAAACGGGCAATGCCCAGGAGAACTTCCCATCCGCCGTGGAGCAGGTATTGGCGATCGCCAGTATGCTCGATGTAGGCGTGAATGGCATACGCGATGGCACCGTTGCGGTGAATTTCTTCAAAGGTGATTTCCCATTCGTTGTGGCATTCTTCGCCGTTCATGGTCACCATGGGGTATAGGGCCGCCCCGTCTTTGAAGCCCAGTTTTTGAGCGTTTTCGATGGCCTTATCGAGCTGCTTGTAGCGGTAGACCAACAACTGACGCGAAATCGCAGGGTCGCTGCTCACCAGGTAGAAGGGCAGGCAATAGGCCTCGGTATCCCAGTAGGTGCTCCCCCCGTATTTTTCGCCGGTATAGCCTTTGGGACCAATGTTCAAGCGCGGGTCGTCACCGCAATAGGTTTGGTTCAGGTGAAAAATATTGAAACGAACGGCTTGTTGGGCTTTGACATCGCCTTCGATGACGACATCGGCGGTTTCCCACTTTTGCTTCCATGCATTGCTGCTCATGTGGAAGTGTTCTTCAAAGGTCGATGCCGCCATTTTTTGCAACTGCTTTTTGGCGTGAACCATCAAGCTGTCGGTGTTGTGGTGAAAATTACTGGCCGAAATGGCGTGCTTGACCAAGCAGAGCTTGTCGCCTTTTTTAACCGACACTTTGTAGGTGTTAGAGGCGAATTTGGCCCTTCGTTCAGCGGCCGGTGCCAATTGGGAGCGTTTGTCGTTTTTGTAGACCTCAAACTGGGTCGCCGTGACCAAATGCCAATCGAGTTTCTTGGTTTTTACCTGCACGAAGAGCTGGTCATTTTGGGCCTCCTCGCTAACGGCTTCCCAGAATTTTTCTTCGTAATTGGAATCTTTGTTTTGGACATCGCCATCGATGTAATTCTCAATGCGCAATTCGGCATCTTGTTCAGCTTCTATGCTGTATTTCAAGGCACTGTATTCCTTGTGAATCAGGCTGTAAAAACGCTTGCTGTGAATTCGAAAGCGCAGGCCGTTGTTAAGCTCAATGCGGCAGCTGCGGCTCAGCAGTCCTTCTCGCATGTTGAGCTCGCGGCGAAAATCCAAAATGTGAACCTTGGCGAGGTCGATTTCTTCGCCGTTGGCCCAAATGCGAAGCCCGCTCCAATAGGTGCTGTTCAGCACTTTGGCGAAGTATTCGGGGTAGCCGTTTTTCCACCAGCCTACCCGGGTTTTGTCGGGGTAATATACGCCGCCCACGTAGGTTCCTTGCAGGCTGTGTCCGCTGTAGGTCTCTTCGAAATTGGCGCGTTGGCCTATCATGCCGTTGCCAATGCTGAAAACACTTTCAGCGATTTCGTGCATCGAAGCATGGAAGCCCTCTTCGATGATGTTCCATTCGTCGGCCTTGAAATAATCGATCATGGGAATGTGTTAAGAAAAGTCGGCGAAATCATATTCGCCTAAGTGGTTCAAATGTAGTTTGGCGCCGGGCAAGTCTGACGCATGGCCGATGCCAATGGCTTGCATGCCCCCGCTTAATGCCGCTTGGATGCCAGCGAGTGAGTCTTCGAAAACCAAACAATGTTCGGGGGCCGTTCCCAATAGTTGGGCTGCTGTTAAAAAGGTCTCGGGATGCGGTTTGCCGTTTAGGATCTGGGAAGCATCTACAATGGCCTGAAAAGCACCGCTGAGTTGGATTTTTTCCAAAACCAGGCGAGCATTTTTACTGGCAGAGCCTAAGGCAAGGGGTATCTGGCGGCGCTGGGCTTCTTGAACGAAAGCACCTACGCCGGGAAGCCGATCGGCCTCGCTCATTTGCTCGACCATTTCCAAGTACCAGTTGTTTTTGAGAACCAAGTCGGCCTCAAATTGCTCAGGGCTTAAATCAGTTTGAGCCCATTGCAGGATGCGCTTGAGGGAGTCGACACGCGATACTCCTTTTAAAGCTTCGTTGTTTTCATACGTCAACGCATAGCCGTATGATTCGGCCAAGCGTTTCCAAGCCCGGTAATGGAAATGGGCTGTATCGCACAGTACCCCATCCAAATCTAGGATGAGTGCTTGAATCATGCAGACACCTGAATCTTGCGCAAATGGTAATCAACCAAGTTGAAAACAGGCTCGCGGGTGATGACGCCTATTTGCAAACGGTGAATCTTGCACGCTTCGCGCAGCAAATCGCTGAAGTAGTAAGCTACAGAACCTACGAAATGCACGGGCACTTCCTTGTGGTTTTCGTATTTCCAGATGTGGATATTGATGAACTTGCTGAAGCCGTTGTAAATGAAATCGCGCACCCATTTTTCTTCGCGTTGGTCGCTCAAAAAGCGCATGAACGAGGCCAAATATACGTTGGGGTTGGGCTTGTTGTATACCGCTTCAAAAATGCCCTCTTTGGTCAAATTGAACTCTTTTTCCAAGGCGGCGTGAACGCGATCGGGAAGCTCGTGGTACAAGAACATGCGCAGCAATTCTTTGCCGTAGAAGGTTCCGCCCGCTTCGTCTCCCAATACATAACCCAAAGCAGGAACTTCTTCGTAAACGTCTTTGCCATCGAAGTAGCAGCTGTTGGATCCCGTTCCCAAAATGCAAGCAATGCCGGGTTCGTCGCCGCAGGTGGCATAAACCGCCCCCGTCAAATCGTGGTCAACCACCACGTTGGCTTTGGGGAATACGCGACGCAAGGCTTCGGCTACGATTTCGTTGCGCGAGGCATGAGAAGCGCCTGCGCCATAGAAAAAAACGTGTTCAACGGCTGGAGCTGTGGCGGCCAATTCCGTGTTTTTTCGAATCTCCGATTCGATCAAATCGGTGTTGTGAAAAAAGGGATTGAACCCCATGGTGTGGTAGGTCAAACGGGTTTCGGTTCCGTCTGTGAATACCCAATCGCATTTGGTGCTTCCGCTATCGGCAACTAAAATCATAATCGTAAAGGGTGCAAGATACACAAAAATCAGAAAGTGTCAAGTGTACACTTTTTACTTGACCCTTAGACTTAGTGTTCGGTATACAATTATAAAAAAGAGAGGGGTATATTTGAACCGAAATGGCTCTGAGCAATTCACTCAATCCTCACGTATCGGTTGACTGCGTCATTTTTGGCTTCAGCCAGGATACCCTGCGCTTGTTGTTGATTCGCCGCAACATTCCCAATCGTTTGACCGAGATGAACGATGTGATTTATGCTTTGCCCGGGGACTTGGTGAAAGACAGCGAAAACCTCAATCAAGCGGCCGATCGTGTGTTGGCTGAATTGACAGGATTGAAAGACATTTACCTGCAGCAGTTTTCAGCCTTTGGAGATCCCACTCGCATCACCAAAGCCAAAGACCGAGCCTGGTTGGAAAGCGTGCGCCAAGACCCTGATGCCCGTGTTATTACCGTGGCCTACATGTCCTTGATTGACAGTGCCAAGGTTCAACTGCAGCCGGGTTCGTTTTCAGAAGAAGCCGTTTGGATGCCCATCGACGAGGTGCCTGAATTGGCCTTTGACCACAATGAGATTTTTGAACAAGCCCTAGCGGCTTTGAAAGAGAGCATTCAGATGCAGCCCATTGGGTTTGAATTGTTGCCTGAAAAATTCACCATGAGCGACTTGCAATCCTTGTATGAGACCATTTTGGACCGCGACTTGGACAAGCGCAATTTTCGCCGAAAGATGATCAATTCTGGGGTCATTCAAGCCCTGAGCGAAAAGCAGATTGGGGTGTCTAACAAACCTGCCCGCTTTTACCGATTCAACCGCGAATTTTTGGAAGAACGCGGCACCAACATCGTGAACCTGCGCATGGACGGCAGTTTCACCTTGTTCAACTAGCCTTGCGGTCTTCGCGAAAACCACCTGCAAAGCGGTAGAAATTGCCTACCTTTGCGCCTCCTTATGCTTACCGTATCAAACGTATCGCTTCGCTTCGGCAAACGTGTTCTTTTTGAGGAAGTTAACCTCAAGTTTACCAACGGAAATTGCTACGGCATCATCGGCGCCAACGGCGCGGGTAAATCGACCTTTTTGAAAATCTTGGCCGGTGAAATCGAGCCCAATACGGGTTCAATTGACCTGGAGCCCAGCAAGCGCATGGCGGTACTGAGTCAGAACCACTTTGCTTTTGACGAGTTTCCTGTGTTGCAAACTGTGATTCGCGGTCACCAGCAACTCTGGAAAATCATGGAAGAAAAAGACGCGATTTACGCCAAAGAAGATTTTACCGATGAAGACGGCATGCGCGCCAGCGAATTGGAAGGAGAATTTGCTGAAATGGACGGTTGGAACGCCGAAAGCGATGCGGCTTCCCTGCTGGAAAGCTTAGGCATCGGTGTTGAGCACCACGAAAAGTTGGTCAAAGACTTGAGCGGCAATCAGAAAGTACGCGTTCTGTTGGCCCAGGCCTTGTTTGGCAATCCCGATGTGCTGATCATGGACGAACCTACCAACGACCTGGACGTGGAGACCATTCGATGGCTAGAAGATTTCTTGGCCGGTTTCCAGAATACGGTATTGGTGGTGAGCCACGACCGACACTTCTTGGATAACGTTTGCACCCATGTGTGCGACATCGATTACAGCCGCATCAAGATTTTCACCGGTAACTACAGTTTCTGGTATCAAAGTTCGCAATTGGCCCTGCGCCAGCGTTCTGATCAGAACAAAAAGGCCGAAGAGAAAAAGAAGGAACTGCAAGAATTCATTGCCCGATTCTCAGCCAACGTGGCCAAGAGCCGCCAAGCTACGGCCCGTAAGAAGATGCTGGAGCGTTTGGATATCGAAGAGATTCAACCCTCTACTCGCCGTTACCCCGGTATTTTCTTCAAGCAGAACCGCGAGGTGGGCGACCAGATTTTGACGGTCAACAACCTGAGCTACGAAAATGAATTCGGGACCCTGTTCTCTGGGGTTTCCTTTACGGTGAATAAAGGCGACAAAATTGCCTTCATATCCCGCAATACCATGGCCTTGAACTCTTTTTTCAAGGTGCTTTGGGGCGACTTGAAGCCCAGCAAGGGAGACATGGATTGGGGAGTGACCGTGACCATGAGCTACCTGCCCAACGAAAACGCGCACTTCTTCACCGATAAGATCAACTTGGTGGATTGGCTGCGCCAGTACTCGACCGAAAAAGACGAGACCTTCATTCGCGGCTTTTTGGGACGCATGCTGTTCAGCGGGGAAGAAACCCAGAAAATGTGCACCGTACTGTCGGGAGGTGAAAAAGTTCGCTGCATGTTGAGCAAAATGATGATGGAGAATCCCAATGTGGGTTTGTTCGATGAACCTACGAACCACTTGGATTTGGAGAGCATTCAAGCGCTCAACAACGGATTGATGGAATATGCAGGGGTGGTGCTGATGCATTCGCATGACCAAGAGGTCATCAATTCGGTAGCCAACCGCATCATTGAAATCACTCCCGGTGGTATCATTGACAAGTACATGAGCTACGAGGAGTTCGCTGAAGATGAACAAATCAAAGAACGCCGAGCAGCCCTTTACAACGCTTAACTTTGACTTTTCTACTATGAAACGCAACTATACCCTGGTGGCTGTAGCCGCCCTCGCCTTGGCTGCTTGCTCAGGCGAATTTGACACCAAATCTGCCCCCAAGACCTTGGAAGATTCCTTCTCTTATGCTGTTGGTTTGAGCGTGGGTAAATCCTTGGCTTCACAAGGCATTACCAGTTTGAACTTCGGGGCTTTGATTCACGGCATGCAAGATGCCATGAGCAAAGACTCAGGCTTTTTGATCGAAGATGCTGCCATGCAGAACATTCAGCAAGGCTTTATCACCGAGGTACAAGCCAAGATCACCCCTCAATTGCAAGAAGAAAGCAAGAAGTACATGGCTGAAGTGGCCAAAACCCAGGGCGTTGAGAATTTGGATCCTCATGGCTTCATGAAGAGCACCAAGGCCGGCAACGGTCCTGTTCCTCAGGCTTGGGATACCGTTGAATTGGTTTACACCATGCTCGACCACAAAGGCACCGTGAAAATGGAAAATTCGAACATTCGCATGCCTGTCAAAGACCTGCGATTGAAGCCTTTGGAACAAGCCTTGGCCAAAACCGCAGAGGGCGGTGAGTTTGAATTGTACATCGAGAACGAGAAAGAGCAGTTGCTGCGCAGCATGTCTGAGTCGTTCAAGGACCGTTTCGCTGTGACGGTGATGCAGGTAAAGTTGGTCAGCGTATCGACCGCTCCCAAGCCTGCTGAAGGCGAAATGCCTGCTCCCAGCTTGGAGCCCGTTCGCTAACCCATAAAGCTCAGGGCCATTGCCCGAGCAAGTTCAAAGGCCCCGTCTGCGCGATGGGGCCTTTTTTTTCGTCCCATTCGAAAGCAGCGATGGCGCCGGGCTTAAACTGGTCTATCAAACCCTCAGACCAGGAGTAGGCCAGATGCCCAATTTCGGGGTTGTGACCCACCACAGCCAGCACTTGAACAGCCGCGTCTTCAATGGCGCGCAGGTAAGCCCGGTAATCGGCCTCGTAAAGATCAGCTTCCTCTACTTGGCAGGCCCCCCAAGGCCATTGCTGGGCCATGAGTTCGGCGGTTTGGGTGGTTCGGCGCGCCGGCGAATGCAACAAGCGTTCAGGAATCCATTTTTGTTCGGCCATCCATAGGGCATTGACCCGGCATCGCTCTCGTCCTTCGGGCAGCAGTTCCCGACTAAAATCAGGCCAGCCCGACTGTGTTTTGGCGTGCCGAATGAGCAGTACAATCATGCTCGTAGACGGTACAATTGGTAGGCGGTATAACTCCATCCGGCGATGAGCAAAACCCCACCGATGGGAGTGATGGCCCCGAGAATTTTCAAGCCCGGATTCAGCAGTTCATTCAGGGCGAGCACCCACAGAGAGCCCGAAAATATCCAGGAACCGAGGATGCTGATCCAAAGGCCGCGCAGGTTTTTGTTCATGGCAGCCAAGGCCATGAGGGCCAGTGATTGATAGGCGAAGTAGGTGCAGGCCGTTTGCCACACCCCCAAATAACGCGGGCTGATTCGGGTTTCCAACGCATGGGCGCCAATGGCTCCCAGGGCTACTACCAAGGCCAAGCAGAGCGCAGCATAGGCAAATAGAGACTCTTTGCGCATGTTACAAAGTAAAGCGAAGGCCGCAGTTGAACCAACGAGGGGGCATGGGAACCGAGGCAATTTCCCGGTATTGCGTGTTCAAGGCGTTTTGAACCTGCAGGTAAACCGTGGCAGTCCATCGATCGCTGTCTATGTAGGGATGGGGCCAGGCATAGTGGTATTGCACTTGGGCATCGACCAGGGTGTAGGCCGTTTCGCTGTCAGCCATGCGCACCCAGTGCCGAAGCTGGGTTTGCAGGGACCAGTTTTCCCTCAGGCTGTAACTCAGACCCACAAGGCTTTGCTGCCTCAGGTAGTTGAGCGCATTTTTGGAGATCAGGCTAGGGTTGGTTTCGGTTTGGCGCATGCCCATGGCCAAAAATCCCAGCCGCAGGTTCCAGCGGTCCATTTGATAGCGCCACTCAGCGTCAAGGCCTTGGCATCGTTGGCTGGCGTAGTTCACGGGATTCCATTTGCCGGCGGCACTGTCTTTGACCCAGTCGATGAGCTGAGAGGTGTTTCGGCTGAAATAATAGGCCGAGAATTGGGTGCGCTGCAACAGGGGGTTGTCGCGATCAGCTCGCCAAATGTTTTCGTTGCGAGCAGCGCGAAGGCCCAATTGCCAGCTGCCGGCCTGCTCGTTTTGCAAGAGGGGGTTAGCGACGTTGCTGGGGCCCACGTAATACAGGTCGGTAAAGGTGGGCAGGCGCTGGCCGGTCCCGTATGCGGTATTGATTTGAGGATTCCAGCTCTGAAGGGCTCTGATTTTGGGTCTGATTTGAATCTCTACGCCGGGGAACCATTGCCGGCTCTGGCCGTTTTGAAGCCAACCCTGATTCTTAATATCAAACAGGCCATACAAGCCGGCTTGGATCAGGAGGTCCAGGGGAGTGAATTTCAGTTGTTGGCTAGCCAGTGCGTAGGTGCCCATCATGCTGCGGCTGCGGTACCCCAGGCTGGGCTGACCTTTGCCGTTTTCGCTGGCCAAGGTGTCGTCGCGGTATTCGGCCCCCAATCGAAACAGGGTTTTGCGCGATTGCAAGCTCAGGCGGGATTCGAATTGACGGCTTTGCAGCCAGTGAAAATTCTGGTACAAATCGGGGTTGGCGGCGATGTATACGTAGTGGTCGCGGTTTTGGCGCAGGCTGGCGTTGCTGTGGAGGTCCATGACCCAGCTTCCTCGTCGGGACCAGGACTTGGTTTGGTCGATCATCAACCAGCGGGTATTGACGCTCTCTTCTGAATTCTTGTCGCCGGGCGCTGCGTAAAAACCGTTGGCGCCAAATTGGTTGTTGACCCATACTTGCCGAGCGCTCCAACTTCCCATTAGCGGATGATACAGCGTAACCTTGGCCAAATGCCGCTGCGTGTTGAACGCCGTGTTGTAGCGGTAACCGTTTCCTTGGTCGAAGCTACCGCTGTATAGAAATCCTGCATAAGCACCCCTGTCGCCCAGTTTGATGCTTTGCATGCTGGTTATGCGTGCTCCTTTGGCTGCATAGCGAAAACCTTCGCTTGTATCGTTCTCAAAAGAGGAACCCGAATACACATTGGCCACTGTGTACGGGGCTTTGTGCTCCGAATTGGGAGCGGGTATTTGCAGCGTATGAATGTTGATGACACCGGCCAAAGCTCCCATGCCGTAGCGACTGGCGGCCGCTCCTCGTATGATGTCTATGCTTTGAATGGCATCCAAAGGCACGAGGCTGTTGAGTTGGTGGTGGCCGGTTTGGGCATCGCTGATGCGCACCCCGTCAATGAGAACCAAGACTTGGTCAAAGGTGCTACCCTGCAGCCCGATGTCGGCTTGCACCCCGCCTGGACCCCGTTGGCGCAGGTCCAAACCTTGAATGTAGCTCAACAATTGGGCCGTACTCTGCACAGGTATCTGCTGAATGTCGGTTTGGGAAAAGGTGCTGATTTGGGAAGCGGCTCTGTCCATGCCCAGCGCCTCGCGGGCCCCGGTATAATAGATGTAAATATCGGGTAGCCTCATGATGGGAGGCATGGACTGCGAGGCGGGATAGTCTCGAACGATGGATTCAGGTTCAGGAGGGAGTTCCCGAATCAGGCTGCTGTCTTGGGCCAAAAGTGCTTGGCTAGCAAGGGCTAAGACCAAGGCGCATAAGCGGTACATGGGGCAAAAATAGAACTGCCCGCGGCCGAAGGCCGCGGGCAGTTGTCAACACTTGGTCACAAGCATGGAGGTTTATCCTCTTGCTTCGGCTATCATTTCCAACAAATAGACACGGTGGGCCTGGGTTTCGGCATCTTTGCCAGGGTTGTTCTTCATCCAGTCGCCAATGCGGTTGATTTGGAACAGCAGCGCACCGTGAGCCACATCGTCATAGCGGCTGGCGCTTTTGCCATATACGGCGTCGATGAGTCCCTTCAAGTATGCGGCTTGCAAGAGGCGGCGTTGCACATTGGGGTAACCGCCCAAATCAGAGGCGAAAATGGCATTGCTCAAATCGGTGAGCATGGCTTGGGGCGAATAGGTATTGCCGTACAAGCGGGCTTCGCTCATGCGCATCAAGGTGCTGGGGTGCATCAGGTGCGACAGCACATCTTCTTGTTCACCCAAGATGCGTTGGTGCATTTTGGGTTCTTCGGTTTTGGAGAAAAATCCGAATCCGCGGCGTTGAGCTTGCAAATGAGCCAGCAAATCGCCTGAAACAGACATGGCCGATGGAGCGAAACAATAGTCGCTCAAGGCCTGCATGGCACGACGCTGCTCCATCTCGGGAACGGGCTGGTAGGGAACAGGCGCATTGATTTGGCCGGCGGCTGAACGCGATACGTAAATTCCGCCAATGTAACGGGAGATGACCCCGCACTGGGTGCCGTAGGCGCTCCAAATGATGCCGAATTTGCTCACCAAATCTTGGTAACTCTGATTGGGCGCATCCAAGCCGCTATGGGCTTTCATGTAGTCACCGAGCAGCGTGCTCAACAGAGAACTGGTCAGTTGCATGCGCTCGATGGCATAACCTACGGCGTCGTTTGACAAGTCACCAATCATCACGCGAGGATCGATGGCTTTGCCAGGATTGCGCATGTCGTCGGCATCGTTGCCAAAGGTCAGGGCTGGTTCAATGCTGCGCCGTGCAATGTCTTCCAAACGCTTGGCTTCCTGAGCCTCGTCGGCCCATTCGGGACGCAAGCTGTAGCCGTAATCGATGGCCCACAGGTCATAAGGCCCGGGCTCGGTTTGGCAATATTGCACGGCGGCGGCCCCTTTGGGCGCGTAGTTGATGGCGGGGTAGTCCATGACGCTGCCGATCAAACCGTATTTTTCGGTGTGTTTGCGGTCTTTGAGTTGGGCAGGGCTGTTGAGCTGAGAGGCTTTCATGTTGTGGTTCAAGCCCAGTGTGTGTCCCATCTCGTGCAAGACCAAGTAATAAATGGATTCTTTGATTAGCCGGCTCAATTCTGCTGAATCAGCGCCTTCTTGAGCCAAAGCCGCTTGGGCTAAGCCCAATTCCAATTGCAATTGCTGTGAAGCTTCGCAAGCATCAAAATGTTCGCCGTGCAAATCGCCATGGGTGTAAATGTTGTCGTATTTGAAGCGATTGGTCAAGAAGACCCATTCGAACATGATGTCGGCACCCAAAATTTGGCCCGTGCGGGGATTGACAAAGCTGGGGCCGTATCCGCCGAAAGGAGGGTTAGGCGATGAGGTCCAGCGCAGCACGTTGTAGCGAATGTCGCCAGCGTCCCAGTCGGCATCATCGGGTTGAATTTCCACGCGTACGGCGTTGCTGAAACCCAGGGGTTCGAAAGCTTTGTTCCATTGCAAGGCCGCTTGGCGAATGGTTTCACGCAGTTCAACCGGAGTGCTGTTCTCGATCCACCAGGTGATGGGCTCAACCGGGTCGCTGACAGCCGCAGTAGGGTCTTTTTTCTCCAAGTGCCAGCGGTGAATTAGGTCGTGGTAATTGGCCGCCGAGGTGCTGGTCATGTCGTTGACCTGCTCTGAAAAATAGCCAATGCGGTAATCGTCTAAACGAGGTTTGAAATGGTTCTGGGGAACGGCAATCAAGCTATGCTGCATGAGCACTTCTACGCTGCGGGCATCGGTCACCTCTTCACCACCGTCGCCCTTGGGCGCAGGATTGTCGAAAACGTAACGAACCACCAAATCGGTGTTGGCGGGGTAATTTTTGATGCGCTCATAACGGGTCTTGTCTTTGGCCAAATTGCCCAAAGCGAAA
>JAURGZ010000025.1 GCA_030833525.1 Bacteroidota bacterium
CTTGTCTTGGGCCGATGAATTCAATGGCAATGCCTTGAATCTGAATGACTGGACCCATGAGATAGGCACTGGCAACTGGGGTTGGGGCAACAATGAGCTGCAGTATTACACCGATGGAATCAGCAATTTGCAAGTCTCGGGCGGTAAATTGACCATCACGGCCAAAAGCGAAAGCCAAGGGTCGAGCAATTATACCTCAGCGCGCATCAAAACTCAGGGAAAAAAGGAATTCCAATACGGGCGCATCGACATTCGGGCTCGTTTGCCCAGGGGGCAAGGTCTTTGGCCTGCCTTGTGGATGTTGGGCTCCAATATTTCGAGTGTGGGCTGGCCCAATTGCGGCGAAATTGACATCATGGAATTGGTGGGTCATCAGCCAAACAGAGTTCACGGAACTGTGCATTTTGGAACCTCAACGCCTTCCACCCAGCGAACCTCTTCCTACAGTTTAGGAACCGCTGAATTCGGTGATGAATTCCATGTATTTACCTTGATTTGGGAACAAAATAAGATCGAGTGGTACGTAGACGATAAGAAATACCACACCGTAACCTCTTCAGGAACAGGCGGTATTTACCCCTTCAACGACAAGTTCTTCTTTATTTTCAACGTGGCGGTTGGTGGTCAGTGGCCGGGTTCACCTGATGCCTCAACCGTGTTCCCCCAGTCGATGGAAGTCGATTACATTCGGGTTTTCCAAAAGCCTTAAGGCACCAGCAAACGTTTGCGGTTGCCGAGGTTGCCCCAGATTTCAAATTCTCCCGATTCGGTTACTCGCTGATTTTGAGCATTGACCAAGCTCAGCATGGATCGGTCAATGGCAAAACGAACGGTTCTGAACTCGCCTGCAGGGATGAACACCTTTTCAAAAGCAATCAGTTTGCGTACGCTCGGTGTAACGCTGGCGTATAAATCTTGCATGTACAATTGGGCCACTTCATAGCCGTCCATGGTACCCGAATTTTGGATGGTCCAATAGGCGTACACCGTATCAGACAAACGATCATCGCTCAGCAGGAGATGTGCATGTTCAAAGGTGGTATAAGACAAACCGAACCCGAAGTCATATTGGGGTTGGTAGGCGTTGGTGCTGTAATCTGAATGAAAATCTTCGGTGTGCTTGCGGTCATAATGCACCACGCTTCCTGCGCTTTGAGGATAGGTAAAGGGCAATCGACCCGAGGGGTTGTTTTCGCCAATTAAGGTTTCGACCAATGCTTGGGGGCCATGATCGCCCGGCAAGTAGGCATATACAATGGCAGTTGCCAAGGGTTCAATTTCACTGATGATGCGGGGGCGATTGAAAAACAATACCAGCGTAAGGGGTTTGCCACAGGCCGCTACCGCTTTGATGTAATCGATTTCAGCGCGGCTGAGTTCCAGACTTTGGGTATTTCCGGGTACTTCAGTACCGGGCTCTTCGCCCAAGCAAACCACCACAGAACTTGCTTTTTTAATGGCTTTTCGATCTTCCTTGCTCAGGGTGTAGCCTTTGAAGAATGGGCTGCTAAACCGGTGTTGAGGGGCATAGGTTTCAGCGGCTTGGGCCAAGGTCATTCCCAACCCGTGTTCTTGTGCAGCGGCCTCGTCGCGACCGAGCCAGGTATGGGTCCAAGCGCCGTTGATGAGGGTAAGGCTGTGGTTGACGGGTCCGAGGATTGCGTAAGATTGGTTGGGCGCCAATGGCAATGTTCCCTCGTTTTTGAGTAGGGTGAGGCTTTCACGAGCCGTTTGCAGCGCAGCTGATTTGAAATCGGCGCTGGCATAAAAAGGGAACTTGAGATTTTGCTCGCGGTGCTCCAACAGGCCCAACTCTTGTTTCAATTCCAAAATGCGTTTGACCGAAGCATCGATGCGATCTTCACTGATTTCACCGCTTTGTACCAAATCGATCAACAAATCGTTGAAGCGAAAATCGTTGGGAGTCATGCTCATGTCAACCCCAGCCAAGATGGCCAACTTAACAGCCTCCCGAAAGTCAGGGGCAACGCGGTGGTTGATATGCAATTTGTAAATGTCTTCCCAGTCGGTTACCACCACGCCTTTGAAGCCCAGTTCTTCGCGCAACAGGTCATTCAGAATGCGGGGATTGGCGTGAACGGGAATGCCGCTGATTTCCCCCGAGTTGACCATGATGGTTCGGGCACCGGCTCGAATGGCTGCCTCAAACGGGGGGAGGTAGAGGTCGCGCCAATCGCGTTCTGCCAAATAAGCGGGCGTGCGATCTTTCCCGCTCAGCGAAGCCGAATAACCCAGGAAGTGCTTCAAGCAAGCGGCCACGTGCAAATCGTCAATTTGTTCTGAAGCCCCTTGGTAACCCTTAACAGCCGCTAGGCCCATTTGGGTGCACAGGTGAACATCTTCGCCGTAGGTTTCGAACATGCGGGACCAAAGGGGTTGGCGCCCCAAATCCAAAACCGGAGAGAAATTCCAAGGTATGCCCGAAGCCCGCGTTTCGTAGGCCGTAATCTCAGCTCCTCGTTCGACCAAGGCCGTATTCCAAGTGGCTGCCTGGCCCAAGGGTTGGGGAAACAAGGTTCCTTTGGAAGAATAGGTGGTTCCGTGAATGGCATCAATGCCGTACAATATGGGCATCAACCCATGCGATTGGGCAGATGCCTGAATGCCATCGATCAAGAAATTCCACGTGGCCGGTGATTTGGAACCGCTCCCACAGGCGCAGTTCAGCACCGAACCCACACGGTATTTACCAAAGGCAGTGGCGAGGGCCGCTTCATCCAAGGCCAAAGGCTCGACAGGGTTGCAGTAACCTCCTTTGACCAGAACCGACAAATCAATTTGGGTCATTTGGCCGACTTTTTCAATCAAACTCATGCGCGCTAGAAGGCTGTCAATGGACTGAGCCTGGGCATGGCCGGCGATCAATAGGCAGATAAAAAGGCGTACAAAAGACTTCATGTGAGCAAATTAAATCTTATTGTACAAAAAACAATAAGAACTTAATCGGCGGCACAAAATGCTTGAAGTTCGCGATAGAAACGTGAAACAGGAAAGCCCATGACGTTGTAAAAACAACCGTTGATTCCCGCCACCCCTAAATAGCCCATCCAATCTTGAATGCCATAAGAACCGGCCTTGTCAAAGGGTGATCCGCTGGCGATGTAAGTGCTGATTTCAGCATCGCTCAAATCGTGAAACCGAACCTGGGTTTCTTCGCAAAAGCTGTGCATTTGCGCTTCGGTTCGCAAACAAACACCGGTGTAGACAGTATGGGTCTGGCCTGAAAGCTGGCGCAACATGGAGTGGGCTTCAGCCGCATCGACGGGTTTATTCAAAATGTGCCCATCCAGGTAAACCAAGGTATCGGCAGTGACCAGGATTTTAGGTGAAATCGCGGCTGTAAAGTGCTGGCTTTTATGCCTGGCTAAATACTCGGCAACCTCATCAGGTGCGAGGGCTTCCTCGAAAGATTCATCGGCATTCAAGGCTTGAACTTCAAAGCTGAATCCCGCTTCCCGCAAAATTTGTTGCCTGCGGGGAGATTGGGAGGCCAAGATCAATTCGGGGCTCACAAACATGCTTCAAATGTACTCACTGCTCTGTGCTAAATTTGCCTCCATGTTTGGTTCTCCCTATGATTTTGCGATGCCAGCAGCCCCGAAGGAGATCAAGAAAGCACCTTTCTGGAAGCGTTTGCTGAGCTATGCCTGGCCCTTGGTTTTGGAACGCCGCAAAGGCGAATTGGGTCATGAATTGGAAGTGTTGGTGTACCACGGCCGTTTGCATTTGGATACACGAGAAGTGAATTACTCGTTTGGAGACTTGCACACCGTAATGAAAACGGGGTTGGATCGCTTGAAGTTAGCCCCCTCAGATATGGAATCGGTATTGATTCTCGGGTATGGCGGAGGCTCGGTTGCTCAGTTGCTCCATCAGCGCTTTTCGGGAGATATGGCCATTGTGGGAGTAGAGAAAGACCCCGTGGTTTTGGAGCTTTGCCATAAGTGGTTTTATCCCTACGGAGTAAAACTGGTGCAATCAGATGCTGGGGAGTATTTGGCCAAAGCGGTTGAGCAGCAGTGGAAATACACCTTGATTGTCAGCGATGTTTTCATCGATGCTGATGGCCCGGGTTGGAGCGCAGCAGAATGGCTGCAATTGGCGCGAATCTTGGCACCGGGTGGGCGTATTCTTTTCAATAGCATGATGGATGGCAAAGCCTTGAATCAGCAAGCGCAATGGGCGCTGGAAGCGGGGTTGGAAAGCCAGACACTGCCAGTGGGTGAACGAAACAGCCTGCTGCTGCTTCGCCAAAAGAACTAACTTTGAGGCATGAAAAACATCGCCGTCATCGGAAGCGGAACCATGGGCAATGGAATTGCTCACGTATTCGCGCAAACCGGGTACTCCGTAAATTTGATTGACATCAACCAAGCGGCCCTCGACAAGGCCATGGCTACCATTGCCAAGAACATGGATCGCCAGGTATCGAAAGGCCTGATGAGCGAAGACGATAAAACGGCGGCTTTGGCTCGCATCGCCTGCCACACCGAAGTCAAAACGGGTGTTTCATCAGCTGACCTCGTGGTAGAGGCTGCCACCGAAAATGTGACCATCAAACTTCAGCTGTTTCGCGACATGGATGCTGCGGCTCCCGCACATTGCATTTTGGCTTCGAATACCTCCAGCATTTCCATAACCCAAATTGCCAGCGTGACCCAACGCCCCGAGAAGGTGATTGGCATGCACTTCATGAATCCGGTTCCCGTGATGAAGTTGGTTGAAATCATTGAAGGTTTCAAGACCGATAAGGCTGTGACCGAATCCATCATCGAGATGTCAAAGCAGTTGGGTAAAGTACCGGCTTTGACGCAAGATTACCCCGGTTTCATCGCCAACCGCATTCTCATGCCTATGATCAACGAGGCCATTTGTTCCTTGCATGAAGGGGTAGCGGGTGTGACCGAAATTGACACCATTATGAAGCTGGGCATGGCGCATCCCATGGGCCCCTTGCAGCTGGCTGACTTCATTGGATTGGACGTTTGCTTGGCCATTTTGCGCGTATTGCACGAGGGCTTTGGGAACCCCAAATACGCCCCATGCCCCTTGTTGGTGAACATGGTAACGAGCGGTGATTTGGGTGTCAAATCGGGCCGCGGATTTTACGACTACAGCCACGGAACCAAAGACCTGGTGGTAGCGCCTAACTTCGCTTAGCATGAAGCCTGAATCGCCTCAGCGTGGGCATCGAGGCGGCTGAAGATGTGATCGCCGATTTGGATCAGGCATTGAAGGCTTGATTCCCTCCTTTCTTTCATTACCTTTGCAACCCCGTTTTTGGGAGTAGTACGCACTTATGAAATTAAGCCAGTTCAAATTCGAGTTACCCGAAGAGCTCATTGCTCAGGAACCCTTGAAAACCCGTCACGAGAGTCGTCTCCTGGTGGTTGATACCAAAAACCGCAAGGTCGAGCACCGCATGTTCAGCGACATTCTGGACATTTTTGATGAAAACGATGTGTTCGTTGTGAATAACACCAAAGTGTTTACGGCCCGCATGTACGGCCAAAAAGAAAAAACGGGTGCCGAAATCGAGGTGTTCTTGTTGCGTGAACTCAATCATGATCTGCGCTTGTGGGACGTGTTGGTGGATCCTGCTCGTAAAATTCGCGTAGGCAATAAATTGTATTTCGGAGAAGATGATTTGGTCGCTGAAGTGGTGGACAACACCACTAGCCGCGGTCGTACCATTCGTTTCTTGTTCGATGGAACCGACGAAGAGTTTGCGGCTGTCATCAAGAAATTGGGAGAAACGCCCATTCCCAAATACATCACCCGCCCCGTGATGCCCGAAGACGAGTTGTGGTACCAAAGCTTGCATGCCAAGCATGTGGGAGCTGTGGCGGCTCCTGCCGTGCAGCTGCACATGACCCGTGAATTGCTGATGCGGTTGGATATCAAAGGCATTCAGTTTGCAGAAATTACCCTGCATTTGGGTCTGGGAGCCTTCCGCAATGTGGAAGTAGAAGACTTGACCAAACACAAGATGGACAGCGAGTACTACCGCATTGAACAGCAAGCCTGTGACATAGTCAACAAAGGCTTGAATGAGAAGCGTCGCGTAGTTGCGGTAGGGGGTAGTGTGATGCGCGCCATGGAATCTTCGGTTTCCTCGATTAAGACCTTGAACCCCAGTGAGGGATGGTCAGACAAGTTCCTTTTCCCTCCCTACGACTTCAACATCGCCAATGCATTTTTGACCAACTTGCATGCCCCCGAGTCGCCCTTGTACATGATGGCTTGTGCTTACAGCGATTATGATTTCATGATTGATGTGTACCAGCAGGCGATCAAAGAGAAATACCGTTTCCTCTGCTACGGAGACGCTATGTTGATTCTTTAATCATTCCCATTTATAAAATAAAAAGGCCCCGATGAATCGGGGCCTTTTTCGCTACTGGCAAATCCAAGTGATACTCTGCTGTTGGCCAGAAGGCATTTCGCATTCCAACAGGTATATACCCGTGGGTAAGAAGGGTAAGCGATTTGAGCGGCTATTCACACGGCCCTCTTGAATCAGGCGCCCACTTCGATCGTATACGCGCCATTTCTCAGGCACGGGTTGACCCGGTGTGCTCACTAAGTAGGCTTCTCCTGAACTTGGGTTGGGAACTACTTGCACCCAGTTTTTAGCCCAAGCTTCTACGCCCATGTGCATGATGGTGATGCATTGACTGGTGTCTTTGCAGGTGCCCAGGCTTACAACTACAGCATAATCTCCATCCAATGCGGGGCTATACCAAGCAGAAGTGGCACCCGCAATCAAGGTCTGATTGCTGCATTTCATCCAGCGATAGGTATCGGCTCCCGGGGCAGCAAATAGGGTGTCGTTTGAGGCGCTTATGGCATCGTCGGGCTTGGTGATCCAGATCAAGGTATGTACGGTAGAATCGCATCCGCCGAAGGATTTACCTACCCAGGTGACCATTTGGTCAGATACATAAGTTTGGCCGCGCAGAGTGGCGACCCGGCAAGCATTTAGCGTATCGTATTGAACGACTGGCTGGTAAATGGTCACATGGTAATCGATGATGGAGTCACAGCCTTGCCAAGTGGAAAATACTTCTGAGTACACGCCTGTGCTGGTGTAGGTTTGGCCCGAGGGAGAGGTATAAGATTGGCAGCCGCTGGCCGTTTCCATTTGGCGCTGGCTATAGTGCATGACCAGTTCGAGGTAGTGAAACGAATCACATCCCTGCCAGGTTTTCGAAACAAACTTGAACGATTGTGAACTCGTTTGGGGCTTGCCCATTATCCAGGCAGTATCACAAGCCACAAGGGTGTCGTAGGTGCATACAGGTTGAAAAATAGACACCTGGTAACGCATGAAAGAGTCGCAGCCATTGACGGTTTTGAAGGTATCAATCAAAAGTCCCGATTGTTTGAGGGATTGACCCAAGGGGCTCGTATAGCTTTCACAGGCCTCAATGAGTTGGGTGCTGTCAAAACTCTTGTAAATGCTGACTTGGTAGCGAATGCTCGAATCGCAACCGCGCCAGGTTTTGTACGTTTCGAAATAAGAACCATCGCTGTAATAGACCTTGCCCGCGGGAGACACGAAGCTGTCGCAACCGCTTACGGCATAAGCCTTGTTAACCTTGCCTATGGTGAGCTTGATGCTGATGATGGAATCGCAGCCGAAGCTGTTTTTAATGACATCGTTGTAGGTTCCCGAAAAAGTGTAGGTCTTGCCGCTGGGTGCGGTGTAACTGCTGCAAGCGAATGCGGTTTGGCTACTTGCCGTATTGCCTCCCTTGAGACTGGGCCCGCTGATCCAGTTGGAGCTGGAACCGCTCAAACTGAAATTGTACAGGGTGCCGTGGTTGGATGAGCCTGAGTAGTCGGTGGCTGTTTTTTTGCTGCTGTTGCTTCCCGAAGCGGTTCCCTCGTTGAGCTTAAAATAGGCTACCAGGTTGCTGGGGTTCTTGCAAAATTCTTGGTTGTAATGGGCTTTGATGACCGAGTCAGCCAGTACTACATTGTAGAAACGAACTTCGTCGATATCGCCTTCGAATAGGTTGGTGTTGTCAATGCGATTACCAATGCGCAAAGGCAAGGACGATGAGGTGTTGACCGATGTGGGGATGCTGCCTGAAGTGTCAAGCTTTCCATCTACGTACAAGCGAAAGGGCGCTTTGCTGTTGCTAGGATTGTAACTAACTCCCACATGATGCCAATTGCCATCGTTGAGTACCGTTTGGCCCATCAGCCCTGAACCCCCAACCTCGATGCGCAATTTGTTGCCGTACAAAATGTTGAAAGTAAATCGATTGCCGGTAGACATGGCGCCGTAATCGCATATGACTTTTTGTTTGCCCCCGTTGTTGGGGTCGCAGTTTGCAGTTGTTCGAATCCAAGCCTCGATGGTTCGAGCTCCTGTACCGCTTACACCCGCATATTTGGTTTCTATATAATCATCGGTTCCGTCAAAATTCAGCGCCACTTTTTGGGCCGTGACGGGGTTAAGTGCTACCAGCATCAAGCCAAGTAGGAACCTTCCTTTTCTCCAATCCATTGGGCAATATAATGCCAAAATTTGGCAATGCTTAAGCCGGGCGATTGGGGCCAATTCTGTAAAGATGAGGGAGGCTAGACTAAGAAGAAGGGCTGCATAAGGCCGCGCGCCGCAGGCGCGCGGCCTTTCTTTTTTCGCCCTCGCCCTCTCCTTCGGCTGGGCTCGGTTAGAAAAAAGAAAGGCCCGGCAGCGAAAGCTGCCGGGCCTTGTGCCCAGTACTGGATTCGAACCAGCACGTCCTTGCGAACACCACCCCCTCAAGATGGCGTGTCTACCAATTTCACCAACTGGGCAATTTGCGCCAAGGCGCTGTTTAGAACGGGGTCGCAAATATAAAGCAAGACCTTCAATGCCGTGCGCGGGAGTCGGAAATTAATGACCGGGCCCCAAGCCTGATTCTTCAGCGGTTGAAAAAGAGTTTATAGACCAACGCGAATAAAGGGGCTACCAATCCGCCGAGGATCAACAATCCCAAGCGAAGAGGGTCATAGCTCAGGGCAGCAGATTGCACAATCAAAGCCCAAATCAAACCCACGACTGCTCCTCCCAAATGACCTTCGTGAGACACCCTGGCCAGTTCAGCTTTTTTGGAGAACATCAGGGCAGTTGAAATCAGGCCGAATCCCGTGCCAAATAACCAGCCTGGAATGGCTACTGGAATGAATAACAAAGACAAGCGCAAGTCAGGAGCCATGAACAGCAAGAAGTAAATGCAACCCACTACGCCCCCTGAGGCTCCCAAGGCCAAATAGGTTGGCCGATCAGATCGAAACAACAAGGAATACTTGCCCGCTCCCCAAACGGCGGTCCAGAATAACAAGGTAGCACCCAAGGCTCCATAGGGTTGGGGTAGCAAAGATTCCAAGGTGGGTCCAAAAAAGTAGAGGGTAAGGCCGTTGAAGAGCAAATGCATGGGGCCACTGTGAACCAGGGCGTGCGAGAATAGACGGTAACGCTGGTATTGGCGGCGGGAGTCCAGCAGCAACTGGCCGATCATTTGGGGGTTTCCCATGGCGGCAATGAAAACCAGTACCAGCAGACCGATGTGGCCATACGTAAAGGGGGATTCAATCCAAAGAGGTCCGAGGCGCATTAGGGTTTGATGAGGATTTGGCCGCTGCCCGGGCCTTCTCGCTGCGAGCGAATGGAGGCGGGTTTTTGGCTTACGAGATTTCCACTGTTGAATAGATAAGCCACGAGTTGTTTGTCTGGGCTTATGAACGCATCGTGGGTGGTGTAGTGGCGAATATAGGCATCGTCGCACCACAGGTTTCGAGCATTCAGGCTGGATCCTTGTTCCAAACTCCAGGAAATAATGTTGATGCGACCCGACAAGGTCAATTCGCTTTGGTTGTCGCTGCCTCCGTAAAATTGACCGGCCTGCAGGCAGAGCTCTTGGTTGAGGATGCTGCCTTGGTAAAGTTCGAGAGCCGCGCTGCGAAGGGTGTCCAAACATTGCACGCGCGCCGCGTCCAGTATGCGCAAGGAGGCCAATTGAATCGCGTTCAACGTGCATCGGGGAGCTCTTTGTCCAGGGCGTGTCATTCGTCCTTTGTTTTGATCGCGCAAACGTAGGGTTTGGCCATCGAATTCAGCGCTCAGTTGGTCGAGTGCTTCGGTGTTGTGTTCCCAGCGCAGCAAACCGGCCGAATCAGGGTTGCAACGCAAATACAGTTCGATGCGGTCGTAGACTTCAATGCGATCAAAAGAGGCCGCTGAAACGCTTCGCGAAGCATATTGTACGGCGGCATCAGGCCGGCATCCCAAGGCCAAGAGGCATACTCCGAGATAGAGAACTGAGCGCTTCACGTCATTACAAAGGTGGGGTTCAGCCCCTATATTTGACCCATGCGTCTGCTAATTCTCAGTTTGCTGTGCCTTTTATCGACTGCTTTGCATGCCCAGCCCGGTTTGGAAGATGGGCCTGAAGCCCCGGTTCGGGAAGCGGCACAAGCCATGCGGTCGCGCCAATACATCAAGGCTGAGTTCATTTACCGAAGCATGCTCGATGCCGATCCCACATCCAACACGACCCGTCAATTGCTGAGTCACGCATTGATTTTGCAGGGCCGATACGGGGAAGCCGATTCCATCAACCGCTCCATCATTGTCAAAGACAGCAATGTGGCGGGCTCTTACTGGTATTTGGCATTGAGTGCTGAACGGCAAAACCAGTATGACCGGGCGGTGTATTTGTTTGATCGCTATTTGGCCAAGACCCAAGGGCAAGCCACTCAAAATCAATCGGCCTGGCTGCACATGGGTAGCAATCTGCGCCGCAAGATGCACGACAAAGGCATCAATGAGCAAGAATGGGGCCTGATGCAGCATTACTACAAACAGTATTTGAGTGGAAATCCGCCCGATCCCTATGTGGATTCCCTCTATGCATTTTTGGATGAGGTACGGCGCCGCCGACCAAGCCCGGGAGCATTGTTGCAATGGGATGAGTCGGGGAGCGAGTAGGCCCTATCTTTGCGACTAGAATTGGTTGCAGTGAACAAAAGCAAGATCATCAACGACCCCTTACACGGGTTCTTCGCCATACCCAGCCCTTTGTTGTACGATGTCATTCAGCATCGCTACTTTCAACGCCTGCGGCGCATTCGGCAATTGGGCATGAGCGAATGGGTTTACCCAGGAGCCATACACACGCGTTTTGGTCATGCTTTGGGTGCCTTGAATCTCACTTGGCAAGCCTTGGAGTCGCTGCAGAAAAAGGGAATCTCCATCAGTGCCGAAGAGAAAGAGGCCACCGCATTGGCCATTTTGCTGCACGACGTCGGGCATGGCCCTTTTAGCCACACCCTCGAGCACACGTTGATTCGCGAGGTTAATCACGAGCATATATCCCTGCGCATCATGCAGCGCATGAACCAGGAAATGGGTGGGGCCTTGGAATTAGCCATTCGCATTTTCCAGGGTCAATACAGCGAAAAGCCATTTTTAAGCGAACTCATATCGAGCCAGCTTGACATGGACCGCCTGGATTATCTCATGCGCGATAGCTTTTATACCGGGGTCAGCGAAGGGGTCGTGGGTGCCGATCGAATTTTGCACATGTTGAATGTGGCCGATGGGCATCTCGCCGTCGAGGAGAAAGGGATTTACAGTGTAGAAAAATTCTTGATCGCGCGCCGATTGATGTATTGGCAGGTGTATTTGCACAAAACCGTGATAGCGGCAGACGCCTTGCTGGTAGCCATCTTGCGCCGGGCTCGTCACTTGGCAGGCCAACACCATTCTTTGGGTTCGTATCATCCGCTGTTGCATTTCCTGTTCAGGGATGTGCATTTCGGCAACTTTGACGACGAAGCCCTCGATTTGTTTCTGCAATTAGACGACATCGACATTCTCTCTTCGATCAAGCATTGGCAGTTTCACGAAGATCGAATCTTGTCCCTGCTTTCGCGGGCCATGTTGCAGCGTCGATTGCCCAAGGTAAAGGTTCAATTGCAGCCCTTTAGCGATGGGGAATGGGCGATTTACCGCAGTCAAGTTCAACATGAGTTGGGGCTTGACGATTCAGAAATTGAATATTTCGTGTCGCGAGGCCAATTGGAAAACAACGCTTACCGCAGCGAAGGCGGTGGAATTCGCATACTGCGCAAAAACGGTCAGGTCCAAGATGTGGCCGAAGCCTCTGACAATTACAATTTATCGGCCCTGGAAGAAACGGTGGTCAAGCATTATATCACTCATTTCCAAGCCTCATGAAACCCCGTCGATTTCAACCCCTAAAACCCGTCGCTGCGCACGAAGGGGTTAAGGCCAAAAAGGGCCTAGGACAGCATTTTTTGCGCGACGGCGGCATTGCAGCCGACATCGCCGACTTGGTTTTACCCGAGTGCGATCAAGTGGTAGAAATTGGTCCCGGAACCGGGGTGTTGACCCGTTTGTTATACCCCAAACACGGCGCTCAATTGCGCTGCATCGAATTGGATAGCGAATCGGTGGCGCATTTATCTAAGCAGGCTTGGGCCTCGGGTTTGCGGGTGGTTGAGGCCGATTTCTTGGCGCTGGATTTGCGCACCGTTTTTCAGGGAAGCAAGCCCTGTTTGATTGGCAATTATCCCTACAACATTTCAACCCAAATCGCCTTTTCGGTATTGGAGAGCCCGGTGCCGGTTTATCAATTTGCGGGGATGTTTCAGCGCGAGGTCGCCCTTCGTTTGTGCGCTGGGCCTGGAAACAAAGATTACGGCATCACCAGTGTGTTGCTTCAGGCTTATTACGACTGCCACTATGCGTTCACGGTCGAAGCCCACAGTTTTGAGCCTCCCCCCAAAGTGCGCAGCGGGGTCATCAGCTGCACCTTGAAGTCAGATGCACCGGCGGTTTCTTACAAAGCCCTGAAATCCATTGTGAAGATGGCATTCAATCAACGAAGAAAAACCCTTTCCAATGCGCTAAAGCCTTTGTTGAGCGTTCGCCCTGATTTTCCTCTACCCAGTGAATGGGCCGGTCTGCGGGCTGAGCAATTGGCTGTGGCTGATTTCATTCGATTGGCTCAGGCCTTTGAAGAATAAAATTCTTGATTCTGAATTCATTCGCATTTTTTGCTCCTCATTTTGGTCGAAGATTATTGTGGTTTAGACCCAAAAAATCCTTGAAAAAATCCATCAAATCCTGCGTCATATGCCTATTTTTGCGTGATTAAAACCCAAACTAGGCTTAGAAGATGACCTTATTTCTGAAGAGAGTTCTGTGCAACTCATTGTCTAAGAAAGTCTTGACTTCTCTTTCACTCCTTTTCATGCCTTTGCTTGCAATGGCTGCAGCTGACGTAGTAGAGGCTCCTCAAGAATTCAATCCATCGGCTTGGGACTGGAATACCATCCTGACCTTGTCGCTCATTTTACTCGTCATTTTGGTGATTGCCCGTGCTT
Source organism: Bacteroidota bacterium (assembly GCA_030833525.1). Lineage (GTDB taxonomy): Bacteria > Bacteroidota > Bacteroidia > NS11-12g > UBA955 > JALRLA01. The sequence continues at coordinate 13,429 of JAURGZ010000025.1, forward strand.
TTGACATTGGCAGTTTGACCGAGAAAATCTCGGGTAAGCGCATTGTGAGTTCGCACAAAATCAACGGTTGGATTGCCATTGTTTTCTTGGTGTTGGGTTTGATTGGCGTTTGGTACGAAATGGTGTACCACGGCAAGTATGTCATGGTTGGCAATGCCGCCAGTGAGCATGGTGCTACCTATGACAGCATGTTTATGTGGACTTTTGGCTTCACCTTCGTCGTGTTCATCGTGACTGAGGTGTTGTTGTTCTACTTCATGTTCCGTTACTCCTACCGTGAAGACCGCAAGGCACTGTACTATTTCCACAATAACAAATTGGAAGTGATTTGGACCATCGTCCCTGCCATCGTTTTGACCTTCTTGGTTTTACGTGGTTTTAACACTTGGTCCAAGATCACCAGTTCTGACAACGAAGACGCTCAGGAAATTGAGGTGTTCGCTTACCAATTCGGTTGGAAGGCTCGTTACGCCGGTGCTGACGGTAAATTCGGTGACAATAGCTTTACCTTCATATCAGGTACCAATCCCTTGGGATTGGCCGTGGAAGGTTCAGTCGATGAGTTGACCCAATCCTTGAACGATGAAATCGCTGCATTGGAGGCTCTTGTAGCTTCAGCCGATGATTCTGCTGCTGTTTGGAAAGCGCGTTTGGTCAACTTTGAAGCTCAAGGTCGCCAGCGTGCCTACCCCGAGGAATACAAGAAAATTCGTGAAATGGCCATGGACGCTGAGAGCGGCGCCTACGTTCGCGGTTTGGAAAAAGAAATCAAGCGCAAGAGCACCAACGTAAAGCGCATTGCTAAGTTCCGCGCTGATGAGAAGATGTTCAACAAAGCGGGTTACGACGACAAAGTGGTGACTGAAATCGTGTTGGTGAAAAACCAGCCCTACGTTTTCAAATTCCGCGCTCGTGACGTGATTCACTCGGCCTACATGCCTGAGTTCCGCGCTCAAATGAACTGCGTACCCGGCATGAGCACTCAGTTTGCTTTCACCCCCATCAAAACAACCGATGAGGCACGTGCTGAAAAGGGCAACCCCGAGTATGACTATTACTTGTACTGCAACAAAATTTGCGGTGCAGCTCACTACAACATGAAAATCAAAATCACAGTGGTAGACAACCAGGCTCAGTACGAATCATGGTTGGCTCAGCAGGCTCCTGTAGTAGCCCCTGTTGAAGCCCCTGCAGCTCCTGTGGCCCCCGAGGCTCCAGCCGCTCCTGAAACTCCTGCTGTAGCTATCAACTAATCTTCAGAACCAGAAAAAAATACTATGAGCACAGCAGCATTGCACGCCGAGCACGAAGCGCACCACGAACACAAGGAGAGCTTCATCAGCAAGTACGTGTTTTCCATGGACCACAAGATGATCTCGAAGCAATTCTTGATCACGGGTATCATAATGGGTATGATTGGTATGATCATGTCCTTGTTGTTCCGTCTTCAGTTGGCATGGCCAGATGACCAGTTCAGCATCATCGAGATGTTGTTGGGTAAATGGGGTGTTGATGGTAAGTTGGACCCTAACTTCTACATGGGTTTGGTTACCATTCACGGTACCATCATGGTGTTCTACGTGTTGACCGCTGGTCTGAGTGGTACGTTCTCGAACTTGCTCATTCCTCTGCAGGTAGGTGCTCGTGACATGGCGTCTCCCTTCATGAACATGTTGAGCTACTGGTTCTTCTTCATGTCTTCAGTTGTTTTGTTGATTTCTGTAGGCGTTGAGACAGGTCCTGCTTCAGGCGGATGGACGGTTTACCCTCCATTGAGTGCCTTGGACAAAGCCATGCCCGGTTCTGGTTTGGGTATGACCTTGTGGTTGGTAGCCATCGTGTTGTTCATTGTTTCGTCTTTGTTGGGTGGTATCAACTACATCTCTACGGTGTTGAACCAGCGTACCAAAGGCATGAGCATGAACCGCATGCCTTTGACCATTTGGGCGTTCTTCTTCACCGCTGTGTTGGGCTTGTTGTCCTTCCCTGTGTTGTTGGGAGCCGGTTTGTTCTTGATTTTTGACCGTAGCTTCGGTACCTCTTTCTACCTTTCTGATATCTATTTGGAGGGGGTAGGTGCCTTGGAAAACATCGGTGGTAGCCCTGTATTGTACCAGCACTTGTTCTGGTTCTTGGGTCACCCTGAGGTATACATCATTTTAATGCCTGCTTTGGGTATTACCTCTGAGGTAATTTCCAACAATGCTCGCAAGCCTATCTTCGGTTACACGGCGATGATCATCTCTTTGTTGGGCATTTCGTTCTTGTCCTTCATCGTATGGGGTCACCACATGTTCATCACCGGTATGAACCCCTTCTTGGGATCGGTGTTCATGATTTTGACCTTGATCATTGCGGTACCTTCTGCCGTTAAGGCCTTTAACTACTTGACCACCTTGTGGCGCGGAAATTTGCGTTTCACTCCTGCCATGTTGTTCTCCATTGGCTTGGTGTCGTTCTTCATCTCAGGCGGTCTGACCGGTATTTACTTGGGTAACGCAGCCTTGGACATTCAAATGCACGATTCTTACTTCGTGGTAGCCCACTTCCACTTGGTAATGGGTTCTGCGGCCATCTTCGGTATGTTCGCCGGTATTTATCACTGGTTCCCCCGCATGTACGGTCGCATGATGAATAACACCCTGGGTTATTTCCACTTCTGGATCACCTTCATCACAGCATACTTGGTGTTCTTCCCCATGCACTTCATGGGCTTGGCAGGTGTACCCCGTCGTTACTATCAGTTCACCTTGGTAGAAGACTTCGATGTATGGGTTGACGTGAACAAATTGATCACCGTATCGGCTATCATTGCTGGTTTTGCTCAGTTGTTGTTCTTGTACAACTTCTTTATCAGCATTTTCCGCGGTAAGAAATCGGCTCAAAACCCCTGGGGTGCCAACACCTTGGAATGGACTTCACCCATCGACGTTCGTTTGCACGGAAACTGGCCTGGTGAATTGCCAACCGTTTATCGTGGTCCCTACGAATACAGCCGTCCCGATCGCGAAGAGGACTTCTTCCCCCAGCACATTCCTGATGAGTCTGCTCCTGAAGTTCTGGAAACCGAAAAATCCAAAAAAGCCCCAGCTGAAAAAGAGGCTGAAGCTGAAACCAGCGTATTCTTTGCCGCGGTGAAGCGCGTTTTTGGATTGGGATAAACCCGACATGTCAGATTCAATACGAATCGACCGCATATACAGACGAATAGGCTTCTTTGCCTGTTCGTCTGTTTTTTTATTGTTCCTATTCGGTGGCTTGGTTCGAGCTACGGGTAGTGGAATGGGTTGCCCCGATTGGCCGCGCTGTTTTGGTCTTTGGGCACCCCCAACCTGCGATTGTGATTTGCCCGCCAATTACCAAGCGATCTTTCTGGAAAAGCGATTGGCCAAAGCCGAGCGATTCGCGAGCACCTTGGAAAGACTGGGATTTGAAACACAGGCCCAGCGATTGAGGGAGAACCCCTATTTGGATATGCCTGAGCAGTTTGACCCATTGAAAGCGTGGGTCGAATACATCAATCGCCTTTTCGGGGTTTTGGCGGGTTTTGCGGCCCTGGCTTTTGCCTTTATCAGTTTCCGTCATGCTCGTTTCAAGAAAAGTCGTTTGTGGGTTTTTCTGGGTTTTGTGCTGCTGTTGATCAATGCTTGGTTGGGTTCCATAGTAGTGGCTACCAACTTGCTACCGGGAATCGTTTCGATTCATTTCATGTTGGCTTTTGCCTGTTTGTTTGCCTTTATGATGGCCCTTCACAAGCACAATCCCTATCGCTGGCCGGGTATCTCCAATACGTGGCTGCTTCGTTGGGGCTTGTTCTTGGGTACCATGACGGTGGTTCTTTTGGGAACTTGGACGCGGGAGCAGGTAGACGCACTGCGCATGCAGGGCATTCTCAGCGATGGTACCCACTTGAACATGGCCGATATGGACCATCTGTTTACCGTTCATCGTTACTTACCGGTATTATTGGCCTTTTGGGTAGTCTGGTTTCTGAGGAAATTACCCGGTGAATCGCTGGGAACATCTGAGTTGCCCTATTTGCTGTTCGTAGGGATCAGTTTGATCCAAGTCCTGTTAGGGGCTGTGAACATTTGGTTCTTGATTCCCACTTGGGCGCAATTGCTCCACGTTTTATTCGGAAGTCTCTTGCCCGTTTTGGCTTTTTATTTGGCTCTGCAGCCTAGTGCTGAACAATCTCAACATTCATGAACGCCCAAACCATCAAAAGTTATTTTCAGTTTATCAAGTTTCGCTTGAGTTCGACCGTAGCGGGCACAAGCGCTTTCGGCTACCTACTGGGCTGTCAAATCAACAACCGGGAACACTGGCGCGACGCTTTTGAGTGGCCCGTTTTTTGGGCCGTATTGGTAGGAGGCATGTTGGTAGTATTTGCTTCGAATGGCCTGAATCAAATTATTGAAAAAGGCAACGATTCAAAGATGACCCGTACCTCTTCTCGACCCATTGTAGAAGATCGAATTAGCTTACCGAATGCGCGCATTTTTTGCTGGGTAACCGGTTTGATGGGTTTGCTGTTGCTGGCGGTATTGACTCCCTTTACGACCATGCTTCTGAGTTTGGTTTCCCTGGTGGTTTACGTCTTTGTTTACACTCCCATGAAGCAGGTTTCACCCTTGGCTGTTATGGTAGGGGCGATTCCGGGTGCCTTGCCTCCATTGATTGGATACACAGCGGCTGTTGGGCGTATTGATGAGCCCGGCATGATGCTGTTTTTGGTTCAGTTTTTTTGGCAATTTCCTCACTTTTGGGCCATCGCATGGATGCTGCACGACGATTATCAAAAAGCCGGTTATTGGTTGTTGCCATCATCGGGCGGCAGAGACAAACGCAGTGCCTACCAAATATTGATTTATACGGTCTTGTTGATGCTGGTATCCATGATGCCCATCTATTACGAATTGAGTGCCCCTCAGGCCTTAATGCTCATACTACCAGCGGGTTTTTGGGTGCTTTTCAATGCCTATCGCTTGTTTAGGAGTTTAGAGGTGGCCGATGCCCGAAAACTCATGTTCGCATCTTTGTTGTTTACCCCGGCCGTCTTTATGGCCTATATATTGTTTTAAGAGTATGAATACCAAAAAGAAAATGAAGGATCCAGAACCCTTGGTGGCGCCAGGGAAGTTCAATTTGTGGTTGCTTATGCTGGCGAGCAGCATGCTTTTCGCCTCTTTGGTGAGCGCATTTATCGTTCACAAGCCCGATGCTCAGGCCAAGTCGACCTGGACTGCCTTTGATTTGCCAATCTTTTTTCTGGTTTCGGTTTTTGTAGCCGTTTTGTCTTCTGTCACCATTTTTGTAGCCTGGAAGGCAGCAAAGAATGATGAGCTGAATACCAACAAGACCTTTACGGCCTTGACCTTGGCCCTGGGCTTGTTGTTCTGTGTGACGCAGTACTTGGGTTGGAAACAATTGATATCTTTAGATTTGACGTTGGTCAATGCGCGTCCAGAAGACATTTCAGCCTCCTATGTTTGGATGATCACCGGCGTTCACGTGTTGCACGTTTTGGGCGGATTGGTCTTGTTGAGCGTCGCTTTGGTCAAATCGTTTAAACTCGAAGTTCACAAGAAAAACATGACCTTGATGTCGATCACGCACACGTATTGGCATTTTGTCGGACTTCTGTGGATTTTCCTCTATTTATTTCTTTATTTTGCACAGTAACATTTTTCATGGCTAATCATACCCCTGCAGCATTCGAAAACCAGCCTATGTGGGCCGGTGGACGCTCACCTTTCAACGTGAGTTACGGCAAGCTGATGATGTGGATCTTCCTTTTGTCAGATGCATTCACCTTTTCAAGCCTTTTGGTTCAATATGGAGCTCAGCGCTTCTCTAACGTAGAAACAGCGGTAACCACCGTTTGGCCTGATCCTGCTTCCATTTTCAACCATTTCCCCTTCATGCACGGTTTGCACCTGCCGCTGTTGTTTGTATCGGTGATGACTTTCATCTTGATCATGAGCTCAGTGACCATGGTATTGGCCGTTGAAGCGGGTCATCGCAAGAGCAAGAAAGAGGTTCAGACCTACATGATTTATACCATCATCGGTGGTGTTATGTTCTTGAGCTGCCAGGCATGGGAATGGTATACTTTCATTCACGAAGGAGCTCGTTTATACGGCAATACATTTGGCATTACCGAGCAAGGGTATAATCACCTGCACAGCGTAGGTTTTGCAGACCATTTTGAGTGGGCTCCTGGTGATCGTACCGATGGACCTGTTCCCTTTGCGGCCCTGTTTTTCATCGTTACTGGTTTCCACGGTTTCCACGTTTTCAGTGGTGTGGTAATCAACGTGGTGGTTTACATCATGACCGTTCGCGGTGTTTTCGAACGCCGTGGTCACTACGAAATGATCGAGAAAGCTGGTTTGTACTGGCACTTCGTAGACCTGGTATGGGTCTTTGTTTTCACCTTCTTCTATTTGATCTAACTCATTAAGCGAATATGGATTTTCACGTTAAACCCGGCGAATACGATGCCATCAACTATGTTCCCCACACCGAAAGTCATGGGACCAAGGAACTGTGGCGCACCTTCTGGTTGCTCTTGGGCATTACCGTTCTGGACTTTGTGATTTATTTCGTTATGCCTGCTACAGGTCTTCGAAATTTCATTTTCATCTTCTTCGGATTGGTGAAAGCCTATTACATCGTGGGAGCCTTCATGCACTTGAAGCATGAAAAAATCAATTTGGCATTGATCATTTTGGTTCCCATCATTTTCCTATTGGGTTTGATCATGGGCTTGCTCTACGAAGGCAATGCTTTGACTTGGGTCAAGTAAGAATCCATGACTACAAAATACAGCAACAAAAAAGTGGCCGCTTTCGCGGCCCTTGTTGTTTTACCGGCTTTGGGGATTTTCTTTTTTGCCCGCTTGAATTGGGTGCATAAGAAGTTGCCTTACTATTTCATGGAGGCTCCCTTAGAAGGGAAAGACTCCATCCCTCAAACGGTCAGTGACATCGTTTTATACAATCAGCATGGTCAGCAAATCGGTTTGGATGATTTTGACTCTTGCATTGTGTTGGTGAACATCTTTTTTGCTTCTTGCCCCGAAGTTTGCCCAGAAATGAACAAGCAATTGCAAACCGTAGCTGAGAAGTACGGCAATCTTCCGCAGATACGATTTCTGACCGTTACCATCGATCCTGAGCGAGACAGCATCCCGGTATTGAAGGCCTACGCCGATCGTTTCAACGCTGATTTATACAAGCGCACATTTGCTACGGGAAGCAAACGAGAGATTTACGATTGGGCCATCCATGATTTGCATTTGGCCACCGAACAGACCCCTGATGACGATTTCATACACGATGACAAAGTGGTCATCATGGATAAGGAGCGTCACATTCGCGCCGTTCTGCCAACCCGAGGCGAGACGAATACCGAGCGCATGAATCACATCAAACGTATCTTTGACGACATAGACAACCTGCTTTATGAATACCGAAAACAAAACATGGATCAGCGATAAGGGCTTCTTTCGCTTGGTATTGGCCATTTCTTTAGCTGTTCCAGCGGTCGTGACGGTTCTGCGTTATTTGCCTGAAGAGTTGCGCCCCAGCGCTGATTTTGCTCGCCATCTTCCCTTTGCCAATGCGGCGATCAACGGGTTTGTGAGCGTGATGTTGGTGTTGGGTTACCGGGCCATTCGCTATGACAAAGACAAGTCGAGGCACCAAGCTTACATGTTGACTGCTTTCATTGCTTCAGCCTTGTTCTTGGTGAGTTATGTGATTTACCATACCGTCATGCCCCATACGGAGTACTGTGGGGAAGGGTTGATGAAAACGCTGTATCTATTCATTCTTCTTACACACATTGTATTGGCAGCCGCCATTTTGCCATTGATTCTGTATACCCTGCATTTTTCAACTTCGGGTCGTTTTGAGCGTCACAAGAAGGTGGCTCGATGGACTTTTCCATTGTGGTTGTATGTATCGGTTACCGGAGTCTTGGTGTACATCCTGATTTCTCCTTGTTATTCTTTCTAAATTTGCGGTATGAAACGTTGGATCTTTTTTATTCTGTTGAACGCGGGTTTGGGTTTAAGCGCAGTCTTTGCTCAATGCCCCATGTGCAAAACAGCCTTGACATCCAGCCGTGATCGCAAAGAGAGTTCAGAACCTGTTGTTGGAAACGGCATCAACAGCGGCATTTTGTTTTTGTTGGCAACACCCTATGTGTTGGTAGGTACAGCTGGATTTTTCTACTACCAAAATTTTAAGAAAAACAAGGCCAAAGGTGTCTAACGAAAAAATTCCAAAAGCAGGTGCTCTATCATTGATAGCCTGCAAGTGCCCGCGTTGCGGGAAGGGTCGGGTGTTCAAATACAGCATTTTGAATCCAGCGAAATTCTCAGAAGCTCACGACCATTGTCCATCTTGTAATTTGCCTTATGAGCCCGAAACGGGGTTCTTTTACGGCGCTATGTATTGGAGCTATGCCATCATCGTGGGCATGGCCGTTACTTTGGCCGTTGCCCTGTGGTATTTGGGCTGGTTTGATTATGCGATGGTGATCATTCCCGTGAGCATTTTAGCCATGTTGCCGGTCGTGTTTCGCTACAGTCGAATGCTGATGCTATTCGTGGTTTACCCCATCATGTACAAAGAGATTTTCAGCGGTAAGGCCAAGGCCTATACCGAATAAAAAAAAGCCCGGTCAACGACCGGGCTTTTTTTGTGATGATCAATTGTCTTCGCCGGGTTCGACATCCAAGATGTCTCCTTCAGCGCCTTTGGCAGAGATCTTCTTTTCGATCTCAGCCATGAGTTCGGGATTGTCTTCCAAAAGCTCCTTAACCGCGTCGCGGCCTTGGCCCAATTTGGTTCCCTCGTAACTGAACCAGCTGCCGCTCTTTTGAACGATGCCTGCTTCAACTCCAATGTCGAGTACCTCACCGCTGCGGCTCACGCCCTTTCCGTACATGATGTCGAATTCAACCACTCGGAACGGAGGAGCCACTTTGTTTTTGGCTACCTTCACACGGGTACGGTTGCCTATTACTTCGTCGCTTCCTTTGATTTGAGCAGCGCGGCGAATGTCCAAACGAATGGTAGCGTAAAACTTCAAAGCATTACCACCCGTTGTGGTTTCAGGGTTGCCAAACATGACCCCGATTTTTTCACGCAATTGGTTGATGAAAATGGCCACACAACCGGTTTTGTTGATGGTACCGGTCAATTTTCTGAGGGCTTGGCTCATCAATCGGGCGTGTAAGCCCACTTTGCTTTCGCCCATATCGCCTTCAATTTCAGCGCGGGGAACCAAAGCGGCTACCGAGTCAATGACAATCACGTCAATGGCGCCTGAACGAATCAAGTTATCGGCAATTTCAAGAGCCTGCTCCCCGTCATCGGGCTGGGAAATCAAGAGGTTGTCGATGTCGATGCCCAGGTTTTTGGCATAAAATTTATCAAAAGCGTGTTCAGCATCGATGAAGGCGCAGATGCCGCCTTTTTTCTGAGCTTCGGCAATGGTATGCAACGCGATGGTGGTTTTACCCGAACTCTCAGGACCGTAAATCTCGATGATACGGCCGCGGGGGAAACCTCCCACGCCCAGGGCTAGGTCCAGGCTGAAGGAGCCGGTTGAAATAACCTCAACGGCTACATTTTGGTTCTCGTTCATTTTCATGACGATGCCCTTGCCGTAATTCTTTTCCAGGCGCTCAATGGTCTGTTGGAGGGCCTTCAATTTTTCTTTTTGTTCGCTCATCTCAATTATTACAACTTTTTAAAGGTACTTTCTGTTTGTTCGGTTTTCAAAGGTAGCAAGTGTGAAAATATATTTGACAAATGTATGTTAAAAATATTATCAACACCAAATCGAGGGAGCAACAGAAAGGGGGGGCATTTTGAAGCCTAGGGAGCGCTTTTTGGCCCACGGTCGCAGGGCTTTGAGTGATCATGAACTGCTTACGCTCATGCTGGGAACTGGCAATAAATCCCAAAGTGCGACCGAACTGGCCGAGCAAATTTTGCAATTTTGCGGAAATAACCTCGATGAATTGGCAGCCCTAAGCATTGAGTCCCTGTGCGCGATTCCCGGTTTGGGAAATGCCAAAGCCATGGGTCTTGCGGCGGCCTTTGAATTGGGTTTGAGGCGGCAGGCGGCGGTTGTAAAACCCAGTTTGATTCGTTGCTCGCGCGATGCCTATCACTTGCTGCGTCCTTTTCTCGTGGACCGGGATTCAGAAGCCTTTGCAGTCTTGTATTTGAATCGACGCCATGCAGTTTTGCGCTGCGAATTATTGAGTTTTGGGGGCATCACCAGTACGGTGGTAGACGTTCGACTTTTGTTGCGCCGAGCCCTGGAACTCAAAGCCACGGGTATTGTAGTGGGTCATAATCATCCGTCGGGGAATTTGGAACCCAGTTCAGCAGACCGTGAAATTACGCGTCAAATCAGCCGTGCCAGCCGCTTTTTGGAGCTCGAATTGCTCGATCATCTCATTGTCACACAAGGCGGATACATGAGTTTCGCTGATGAAGGTTTTATGCCCGAAGGGTAACCAAAAAATTCACTTCCTACGCCGTAAATTCGTACCCAATTATGCAATACAGCGCCCGCTATTCCAAGCCTTTCGCTGAGCGCCACCACGGCACTCAAGGAGATGATGTAAAGGCTATGTTGGACACCGTTGGTGTAGCCAGCATTGAAGAGTTGATTAGCAAGACCATTCCGGCCAACATTCGATTGCCCAAGGACTTGGAACTCGGGGATGCCCTGACCGAGCAAGAATTTTTAACCATGCTCAAAGGCAAGGCGGCTAAGAATAAACTCTTCAAGCACCACATTGGAATGGGTTATTACGATACCTTAACCCCCGGTGTGGTATTGCGCAACATCATGGAAAATCCAGGTTGGTACACGGCCTATACGCCCTACCAAGCTGAGATTGCCCAGGGGCGTTTGGAAGCCTTGTTGAATTACCAAACCATGGTCATTGATTTGACGGGTATGGAGATTGCCAACGCTTCTTTGTTGGACGAAGGAACCGCGGCAGCAGAAGCCATGAACATGTTCCGTGCGGCAGACAAAAAGGGTGTGGCGCATCGTTTCTTCGTGGATCAAGCGGTGTATCCCCAAACCTTAGATGTATTGATCACCCGTGCGGAGCCCGTAGGCGTAGAAATCGTGCGTGGCGACTATTCTACTGCTACCTTAGACGAATCTTTCTTTGGGGCCTTGGTGCAATACCCCAACAGCAACGGCAGCATCGAAGATTACCGCGCGTTCGTGGCCCAGTGCCAAGCCATGGGCATCAAGACGGTTTTTGCCTCTGATTTGATGGCGTTGACCTTGTTGACCTCGCCTGGCGATTTGGGTGCCGATTGCGTCGTGGGCAATACCCAGCGTTTCGGTGTTCCCATGGGCTTTGGAGGTCCCCATGCGGCCTTCTTTGCTACCAAAGACGAGTACAAGCGCCAGATTCCAGGCCGCATCATCGGTGTGTCGATCGACAAACGCGGAGAGCGTGCCTTGCGCATGGCTTTGCAGACGCGCGAGCAGCACATCAAGCGCCAAAATGCCACTTCGAATATTTGTACGGCCCAGGTGTTGTTGAGCATCATGGCCAGCATGTACGGAGTGTATCACGGCCCCGACGGGTTGAAGAAAATCGCTGGCCGCATCCATGCCCAAACCCGCTTGTTGGACCAAGCATTGCAGGCCATGGGGTACCAGCAGGAGAACGCTCACTATTTCGATACCCTGAAGGTACAGGCTGATGAAGCATCGGTTCGCAAAGCCGCTGAAGCCGCTGGCCGCAATTTGCGCTATTTCGGTACCGGTCATGTGGGCATCTCCATCGATGAGACCTGCACCGCTCACGATATTCAGGTCTTGGCCAACATCATGGCCACGGCCAAAGGAGTTGCCGCTGTTGATGCTTATGCAGGAGGCAATTCAGTAGAAGCCAATTGGCCCAGTTGGGCACAGCGCCAGAGCAACTTCATGCTGCACCCAGTGTTCAATTCTTACCACACCGAGCACGACATGCTGCGCTATATCAAGTCTTTGGAAGCCAAAGATTTGAGCTTGTGCCACAGCATGATTTCCCTGGGTTCTTGCACCATGAAACTCAATGCCACCACGGAGATGATTCCCGTGACCTGGCCTGAGTTCAACTCGCAACACCCTTTTGTGCCCGTTGACCAGGTAGAAGGGTACATGGAAATGATCGAGGAGCTCAACCAAGA
>JAURGZ010000055.1 GCA_030833525.1 Bacteroidota bacterium
CGTATTCCTATTCAGGATCTACCGATGCCATTTTGTTCAACGGAGCCGATTACGTAACCATTGATGGGTTGAAAATGTTGCACACTTCAACTTCAACCGGTACGAACATCATTCGCTTCAACAACGAGAGTGAGTACAACCGCATCATCAACAGTGTATTGGAATACACCAACAGAAGTAGCGCTTCCTCAAATGGTACTTATGTAGCTTTTGCACCTTCAACAACGGGTTACACCAGCTCTACTTATTCTTGGACAGGACGTTACAACCGAATTGAGAACAACACCATGAAGTCTTCGGGTTCCTACGGTCCCGGACGCGCGTTCTCAATTACCAACAACCTCAGCTACTATTCCAGCAGCACCAACGGTAAGAACGTCATCAAGAATAACAAAATTGAAAAGTGGTACCAGTACGGTGCTTTCGTGTATTACGCATCGGGTGATTCTATCATTAATAATGATTTTAGTGGCCAAACTACCCGTACTACACGTTACGGTATTTATGGTTACTACTCTTACTATGTTTCGGCTCATGCGAATGACTTTAGTAAGTTGAATACCAGCACCTTTTATGGCTTGATGCCTTATTATTACTGTTACTATTGGAATTTGCAAAACAACAAGCTGGACAACAACAGCGTTAGCGGTTCCATGTATGCTGTTTATGCTTACTATTACCCTCGGTATTTGACCATGAGTGGTAACAGTTTCTCAAACAATTCCGTTTCGAGTACTTTTTACGGTATCTACAATTACTACTATTTGGAGTACGCCAATATCAACAACAACCACTGGGACAACAACAGCGTGAGTAGCACTTTCTATGGCTTGTACGCCTATTATTATGCGCAAAATTCCAAGGTTGAAAAGAATTCTTGGAGCGGAAATAGCAATAGCAGTACCTTCTACGGAATCTACATGTACTATTACGCTCGCAACACCAGTACGAGCGGAAACACCATCGCCAATAATAAATCGGGCAGCACGTTTTATGGTATCTACCGCATGTATTACCACGATAACTACATATCCAATAACAACACCATCGTTTACAACGAATCAACGGGTGGAGGTTTTTACGGTATCTATCACTTGTATGGATATTATACAACCTCGGTTAGCGGAAACCGCGTAAGCGGTAACACCTCGAGTTCAGCTTGCATGGGCTTGTATTGCTATTCGTATCCATCAAGCAGTTATACCATCACCGTAGATGACAATGTTATCGACTCCAACACCGCTAAAAACAGTTATGCTGTGGGTATGTACATTTTCTACGGCAACCACAAGATTCGCAGAAACCGCGTGAGTTACATTCGGGGTGGGAACTCTGACGCTGCGGGTATTTTCTCTTATTACGCCTATGGCTTGGAGAATCAATCCAACTTGGTGCACAACGTGACATCATACCGTTATGATGTCTTCGGTATGTATCTGTATTCGAGCTACAGTACTGGTAACCGTTGGGACATTCGCCAGAATACCATTTACAATAAAATGTCAGACTACTCCTCTGGCGGTTATTACAATTGGCCTATTTACAACTATTACTCATACAGCAATAACCAGTATTGGGTGGGTAATCTCTTGTATGCTGAAGGTGGAGACCAAATTGAGTTTCACGTTCATGCTAACAACAACGGTCAAATCAAGGAATACAGCAACAACAGCTACTGGTACAAACCCGACGCCAATACGACCTCATATGGCTGGCGCAATACCCAAGGTACCTATTCTTCATGGACTGCTTACGAGGCCTCTGGACACGAGCAGAATGCCCAGTTCGTTGATCCTAAGTTTGCTGATCCTGCTTCTGGTGACTTCGCTTCGGGTCAATTCAAAAACCAGAATGGGGTAACTTCTGTAAACTGGAATACCAAAGACGTTTTGAATGAAACTCGCAACCCCATTAAGAGTGACCATGGCGCAGTTGAAGGCTATATGGACATTGCGATGGATGATATTTCATTCTACCCATCCTTGGGAGATACCGTTTGTTCTGGGTCTGAATTCGAGGTGGTGATTCGCCTGAAAAATAGATTCAGCGATACCGCCTATGACATTCCAGTTGTATTCAATGTCAATGGCAAGGAAACCTTGGCTGAAGCCAATGTGTATATTCCAGCCAACGATACGGCTTCTACTCTGTTGGGTGCCAAGCTGAAACTCAACGAATGGGGCAACAACGATATTTTGATTCATTTGTTGGGTGATGATAATTCTTCCAACGATTCGTTCGCTCAATCTGTGTTTGTAAAGCCAGCTCCAGGTGGCAGTGAGATTGCCAGTGTCGGAACTGGAACCCAAGCCAAATACCAAAAGGGTCGTCCTTTTGATGTGACCGTTATCAATAACCCCATCATTTTTGACTTGACAGCCCCTCGCGGCATGAGCAATTCAGGTTACGGAACCGATTGGACTGCCTCAAGCTATGCCCAAGATGAAATGGGCAATGATTTGACCGGTACGACCTCTATCGTGGCTCCTTCTGGAACTTCTGATTTGCAAATGTCTTTTGTGACTTCAGATGCCAGTTTGGAAGATCAAACGGTAACCTGGTTTGTGAAAATCTCTGACTTGAACAACGGTTGCGATACTGTCATCAAGCGCGATGTGTTGATTTATCCTTCCATCACTCCAGACTTCGTATTCCCTGCAAAAATTTGCGATGGAGATGCGGTATTGTTTGAAAATAAGAGTTCGGTTAAGAGTGGAGGCATGGAGTTTTTCTGGAACTTCGGCACCGGTACGGCTGCTGACACTTCCAATGCTCCTGAGCCTGTATTCCAGTTCCCCGCTTCTGGCTCTTACGATGTGGTGTTGACTGCTAAGACCTTGCCCTATGGTTTTGTATTCTACGACACTCAGTCGGTAGAGGTGAATGCCATTCCTACAGTAGCCTTTGATAAGAAGAATGCCTGTGAGGGCGAAAATTTGGAGTTTACCAACAAGACAACCCCTGCAACGGCTACCTGGTCTTGGGCCTTTGGCGATGGTTCTACCAGCACAGCCAGCAACCCCAAACACAAGTATGCCAAAGCCGGTACTTACAGCGTAACCTTGAAGGCTGACTTGAATGGTTGCGTAGCCGAGTTGACTCAGCGTGTGTATCAGTTTGATCGTCCCAAGGCCAACTGGTCTTTGGTTGAGGGAATCTGCGACAACGATGCCTTCGCTTTTGCTAACAAATCAAGCATTGCGAGCGGCATGGTGGGTAGCTACTGGGATTTTGACGACAACGGTTCGGTTTCAACTGAGTTGGACGCTGAGCACCAGTTCTCTAGCCCTGGTAAGAAAAACGTGAAATTGGTGGCCACCAGCGAATTCGGATGCAAGGATTCCATGGTAAAGGAAATCGAGGTTCGTGAATCTCCCAAAGCCAGCTTCACGAATACCGCCGCATGTTCTTTGACTCCTACTGAATTCACCAATACCACTGCTGACGTTGCCGGTACGGTAGCCAATTACGCTTGGGATTTCGGTGATGGAACTACGTCTACGGCTAAATCCCCCAGCAAAAATTGGACGGCCTTGGGTCCCAAGACGGTTACCTTCACTGTGACTTTGGACAACGGCTGCAGCCAGACCATCACCAAGGACTTGTCAGTATTGACTCAGCCCAAAGCCAACTTTACCGCAGGTGATGTTTGCGCAGGTGATGCCGTCGTATTTGTCAACAATACCACCTGGCCTCAGGGTGAGATCAGTTACGCTTGGGATTTTGGAGACAATACCGCTTCGGTTTCGTCTGATCCCAGCAAGACTTACAATGTCATTCAAACTACTTCGTACAACGTGACCTTGTATGCTTACATCAAAGGCGGATGCGCCGATTCTTTGACCCAGCGTGTGACCATCAACGAAGCCCCTCGCACCTGTGACTTTACCGCCAGCACCGATTATGAATTTGGATTCTTCGGTGTCAAGGTAGAGCCCATTGACGGTAGCGGAAATGCCGGTGGTCAAGACAACGTCGACTATACCTGGGTATTTGAAGGCGGTGGAAAGTTGTACAGTGCTGACAAGAATGCAGCGGTTCAACACAACTTTGTTGACGACGGAGCCTACACCATTACCATGCGTGCCAAGGTTCGTCAGACAGGCTGTGAGTGTACCCAAACCAAAGAGTTTGTCATGAATCGTTCGGCTGCTGAAGGATTGGCCAAAATGGGATTGGGCGTATTCCCGAACCCATCCAATGGAGAATTCCAAGTGGCCTTGACTCCTGATTTCGGTTCCATCGTGAACATGGAGTTGACCAACCTGAGCGGTCAGCGTGTTTGGAGCCAGACGGCTGACAATAACGGTTTGATTCAAGTGCAAGCTGCTGGATTGACACCTGGTGTTTACCTGATCCGTGTAGCATCAGAAAGCCACAGCGCAACGCAGAAAATCACCATACAGTAATAGTTTTCATCAACTGAATAGTGCAGTTAGCCCAGGCCCAGTGCCTGGGCTTTCTGTTTTAAATAAGCCTTACATGAGTGAGGAGGGATGAAGGAATTAGCCTATGTGCTGCTTAAGCCAGGCCTGCTTCAACGATGCGGCCATTTTATAGCGCTCTTCGTGGGTGTCGAGGTACAAGGCTTCTAAAAGCGTATAAACTCGATCGATCCCCCAAATTTGCAACCATTCGAAGGGCCCTTTGGGGTAATTGGTTCCCAATTTCATGGCTGTATCTATGGCGGCTGGTTGAGCCGTTCCTTCTTGAACCGTATAAAAGGCCTCGTTGATGATCATGCACAGCAGGCGAGGGGTAATCAACCCGATGCGTGAATCGCAATAACGAGCGCCTTCAAATCCCAAAGCTGACCATTGAGCGGGAGTGATGTCAATTTCGAAGGGATTGCATGCTTCCAACAGGGGACGCTGAAAACAAACGGGCCAAGCGTTGATGCCAATCATCTGTTGGTCTTGATGATGCAAATGATGTTGAGCAAATGCCGCCTCCAACGTACAGGTAACCGCATTGAGCAAGAACAAGGTATTTGGATACTGAGAGTATTTCAGCAATCGCTCTGTATGTTGGTCAAAATCCAAATCGATGAGAATGTGGCAATCGATGGGCTCCTGCGTATCTTGCAGGTATGCAAACGAAGACGGGGCGTCTAATCTTGACTGCCATTCTTTTAGTGCTTTCTCTGAGCCTGTTATTCCGATTCTCATGGGGTTGGGGTAATTCTGAAAAATCAATCAAATTTAACGTAAATAGCATGAATGAAGTCATTTTTAACGAGAAAGCGCCGGCTCCCATTGGCCCTTACAGCCAGGGAAGACGCGTAGGGAACACTTGGTATTTTTCGGGTCAAATTGCCTTGGATGCCGATAGCGGTACCATGGTAGGCGAAGGCGATGTAGAGGCCCAAACCCGTCAGGTCATGAAGAACATTCAAATTTTGCTCGATCACTGCGGCCTGACATGGGGCGACGTGGCAAAGACCAGCATTTTTTTAAAAGACATGAATGACTTCCCTGCCGTGAATGCAGTATACGCCCATGCATTTCCAGAAGGTTCGGCTTTCCCGGCTCGAGAGACTGTAGAAGTGGCTCGATTGCCCAAAGATGCCTTGGTTGAGATTTCGGTCATCGCCGCGAAATAAAGTACCTTTGAAGCCCATGAATACGAACGAAAAGCCCCAAGGTCCATCCTTGGATATTGAGTTGAGTGAAGAAATTGCCGAAGGCACATATTCGAATTTTGCCATCATTACCCATAGCCAAAGCGAATTCGTTTTGGACTTTATTCGCATGATGCCCGGGGTTCCCAAGGGCAAAGTGAAAAGTCGCATTGTCTTAGCCCCTCAGCATGCCAAGCGTTTGCTGATGGCACTCGGAGAAAACGTACACAAATACGAAGAGCACTTTGGTGACATCAACATTGAAGAGATGCAAGCCATGCCCAGCACGGTTCCTTTTTCTTTTGGTGGTCAAACCGGCCAAGCATAAATTTTATCAAAGACCATGAAATCAGCACAAACCTTGATCGAAGAGGGTATTTCGGCCCTGCAGCATCGCAATTATTACACGGCGTTTCCTGAATCCCCTCGCGCTTATGGCGAAGGCGGTACCGAGAAGGCCCAAGACGATTTTGCGCGTTTGTTGAATCAGGATTTTCAAGAATTGAAATCAGAAGGAGCCAGCGCCTGGGTAGGAAGCGAAGTGTCGCCGTACCTGATGACGGGCTTGGGGATTCGATATCCGCAGTTTGACAATGAGCAGCTCATACAAAGAGCCACTGCAGCACAGCGTACATGGGCCAAAACCACGCCCATGCAGCGCGTGGAAGTATTGACCCAATGTTTGTACCGCATTCAAGAACGCTTTTTTGATCTAGCTGTTTCTACCATGCATACCACTGGCCAGGGCTATATGATGGCTTTTCAAGCCAGTGGTCCCCACGCGAACGATCGCGCCATGGAAGCCATGGTGATGGGTTATCAAGAGCTGACTCGCTACGCTGAATCGGTTGATTTCGTGAAGCCCATGGGTAAGTTTGATCTGACCTTGAAGAAAACCTACAAGCCCATTCCCCGCGGGCTAGGATTGGTGATTGGCTGTAGTACGTTCCCTACTTGGAATACCGTGCCCGGCCTGTTTGCCAATTTGGTGTGTGGAAACGCGAGCATTGTAAAACCCCACCCCAAGAGCATTCTGCCCATTGCCCAGGTGGTGGGTGAAATGCAAAAGGTGTTTGAAGCGGCCGGTTTGGATCCTTATACTGTGCAATTGGCTGTTGATACGCCTGAAGCGCCTGTTACCAAGGGCTTGGCCGAACATGCGGCTGTGCAGTTGATCGATTACACCGGTAGCTCGCATTTTGGAGAATACATTGAATCGTTGCCAGGAAAGACGGTTTTTACCGAAAAAGCCGGTGTCAATGGAATTGTTTTGGAGTCGGTCCAGAATCCCGCTGCGGTTTTTGGCAACATCGCTTTTGCGGCTAGTTTGTACAGCGGTCAAATGTGCACGGCTCCTCAGAATATTTTCGTTCCTGCCCAGGGAATCGCGACCGCCGAAGGCCACCTGAACTTCGATGAGGTTGCTCAAGGAATTGCTGAGGCCGTTAAAGGCCTGGCTGAAAATCCCAAGATGGGCCCCTTTACATTGGGTGCCATTCAAAATGAGGCTACCGCGGCACGCGTTCAAGCTCTGAATGAACAAGCGGGCGTTCAATGCCCAAGCGAGGTGGTCTCAAACCCTGAATTCAGTGACGCCCGCACGCTAAGTCCAGCGGTAGTAGTCGTAGAGGCAGCCGAAACCGCTCGTTGGAAGCAAGAATGCTTCGGGCCGGCCTTGTTTGTGATTCGCTGCAGCGATCGGGAAGAGGCTTTGTCTTTGGCCGCCGAGTCAGCTCGAGAGTTGGGGGCCATCACCAGCCAATGCTATACCACCGATTCTAGTTTCGCTCAGCAGGTTGAAGAGACCATGAATGCCGCCTTTACTCCTGTGAGTTTCAATTTTACGGGAGCTGCCTTTGTGAACCAACATGCGGCTTTCAGTGACTTTCACGTTACTGGCGGTAACCCCAGTGGCAATGCCACCTTCGCCGATGCCAATTACGTCAATCGGCGCTTTGTTTGGGTGGGCAATCGATACGCGTAAATTCCTAAGTCCCTTAAAGCACAAAAAGCCCCGGCCATGGCCGGGGCTTTTTTCAATAGGAAATAATGGAAAAATTACTGAGCTGAAGCGGTCAAGTCCATGTCAATAGTGACATTCTCGCCCACGATACCGTTTTGAACGGTGGCTTTGAGTTTCTCAGTCAAACTCATTTTCTCTTTGTCGTAGTTGATGCCGAAATCCAAACGGTTGATGACTGCTTGACCTACCGCGTGAACAGAGGTCTCGCTTACTTCCATTTTGGCGGGGAAGCTGATGCTGCGGGTTTCGCCGCGCAAAGTCAAGTTTCCAGTAACGGTATGCGAATTTCCATTGGCATCGGCGCTATCGAGAGCGACTACGCTAGCAATTTCAAAAGTGGCAGTTGGGAACTCAGCAACGAACAAGAAAGAAGTATCTTTCAAGTGGCCTACCAATTTGCCTTTCAATTCTTCGTTCATCCATGAGGCAGTATCGGTGCAAACGATGTTGTTCAAATCCAATACAAATGAACCGCCAACTACTTGACCCTCTTTTACGGTGAAAGAACCTGACTGAATGCCAAAGGTTCCGGCATGCATGCCCATTCCCACGACTTTGGTGCCTGTCCAAGCCACAGTAGATGCTTCTACATTGACTGCGAATTGAGCACCTGAATCGGAATTGATGTCAGTGGCTTCTCCTGAGTTAGCGTTAGAACCGCAAGCGGCAAGCCCAATCAGAGCTACGAGACTTGCCAAGAAATTGATTTTTTTCATGTGTTTAGTAAACAGATTGATGAGATTTAAGTTTTCTGATGCGAAGAAAAAGCAGGTTTCATAGCCCTTGCATTGACTTACATCAAGAAATCCGGTTCAGTTTTTCAACTGGGCCATTTCTTTGCGAATGCGACTCAGGCTTTCTGGGGTCATGCCCAAATACGAGGCGATGAGGGTCTGGGGAAGTCGCTGTGCCAAGTTGGGATAAGTGCGCAAAAATTCTTCGTAACGCTGCTTGGCATTGGTGCCAATCAAACTATACACGCGTTGATAGAGTTTGTTCATGTGCCTCAGCATCAAGCGTTCATTGAAGCTTCGAAACGCTGGGCTTTGTTCAGAGGCCCCCTCGAAAAAACGAGTGCCCAACTCGAGTATGACAGAATCTTCGTACGCATCTATGAACAATTCGGCAGGTTTGTCCAAACTGGGATTGTTTCGGTCTCCGATCCACCAATTTTCAGCAGCAAAAGAGAGCATGTGCTCTTTTCCTTCTGAATCAGTGGCGAACAAGCGCAACAAGCCTTTGGCTACAAAATAGACCTGAGAGCGCTCCTTGTTGGGATCAACTAAGATTCGGCCCTTGGGTATTTGTATAACGTGAATGAACGAAGCGAAACGTTCGAATTCTTGCTTGGAAACCGCGGCCTGCTTTTCCAGGTAACTTTGAAAAGTGGCTATGGCTTCTGATTCTGTCATTCCCGGTTAGCGGGGTTTCCAAATGATTTCTGTGCCTCCATTTTGGTTGTCCAAGTGGCGGGCCAAGGTGAAAAGGTAGTCGCTCAAGCGATTCAGATAGGTCACAACAAAGGGTTGTACTTCTTCCAATTGGGAAAGGTGAACCACCAAGCGCTCGGCCCTGCGGCAAACGGTTCGAGCCACATGAGCGAAGGACCCGGCTTGAGAGGCTCCTGGGAGTATGAAGTTTTTCAATTCAGGCAATGCCGCGGTAAGGCGATCAATTTCGCTTTCCAAGGCTTGGATATCATCAGGGTTGAACTCAGGCAAGAAACCCGTCGATGAACCAGGCGAGCAGGCCAGTGTGCTGCCCAAGGTGAATAGGTTATTCTGCACTTGTGCAAGCAATTTTTCCTCGGCGCTTCCCTGAATGAAGGCACGTATAACTCCCAAGTGACTGTTGAGTTCGTCGACTGTTCCGTAGCCCTCTACGCGCAGATGGTGTTTGGGTACTCGACCGCCTCCCAAAAGGCTAGTGTTGCCGTCATCGCCGGCCCGGGTGTAAATTTTGAAACTCATGAATATGCCTTACAATTCAAATCCAGAATAGTTTGTCCTTGGCCTTAAATTAAGCAATGTGTTGAGCCGCCAATTCCCTAAAAATGCGCCGAGCAGAAGCACCTTTATAGGCAACCTCATACACGGCTTCAACCAGGGGCATGTGAAAGTCCATGGACTCAGCCAATAAGTGCACCAATTCAGTGGCATAATAGCCTTCAGCCACCATGCTCATTTCAGATTGAGCCTGCTTGACATTCAGGCCTCGACCGAGCAAATTGCCAAATCGTCGGTTTCGGCTGTATTGAGAATAGGCTGTCACCAAGAGATCTCCCAAGTAGGCTGGGTCTTTGATGTCTCGATCGCCCAAATGCACCTCGTTGAGGAAGGCTTTCATTTCCCGAATCGCAGCAGACACAAAGACGGCTTGAAAATTGTCGCCATACCCTAGGCCATGCGCGATGCCAGCGCCAATGGCGTAAATGTTTTTCAAAACTGCGGCGTATTCGGCCCCAAGTAGATCTTGGGTTTCTTTGACGTGTATGTAGCGGCAGCGAAGCTGCTGGGCAAACCAGAAACAAAAGGCTGTGTTGTGGCTGGAAACGGTGAGGTAACTCAGTTTTTCGAGCGCCACTTCTTCGGCATGGCAAGGACCGCTGATAAGCCCAATATGTTCATCGGGAATACCATGGGTCTGTTGCAGGTATTCGGCCATTACCTTTCGACTATGGGGCTCAATACCCTTGATAGCCGAAACATAAAACTTAGAGATATCCAAGTGCGCTTGCTCCAAGCTTTGGTGCAAAAAAGCAGAGGGAATGGCCAATATGATGGTCTGGCATTGGTCCAATACAGACTGCAAATCGCTGCTGGCTTGAACCCGTTCTGGATGTATTTCAACATCTGACAGATACTTGGGGTTGTGGTGAAACTGCTGGATGTGCTCAACGGCCGTTTCATCCCTCATGTACCAAGCCACTGGTCTTTGGGAGTTCTCAGATAGAATTTTAACCAAGGCTGTCGCCCAACTGCCATTCCCTAGAACCCCTATGCTTCCGCCAAATTGTTCCATGTATCAGGCCTCGAGAATTTGTTCGGCGTGGGCTTTGGTATTGACATTGCTGATGATGTCTGTCAAAATGCCTTTCTCGTCAATCAAGAAGGTGGTACGGGCAATGCCCATATACTGACGACCGTACATGCTTTTTTCTACCCATACGCCGTAGGCGTTGGCTACGGCTTGGTCGGTATCAGCCAACAGGTCAAAAGGCAAGTCGTATTTCTGAATGAATTTAAGATGTTTGGCGCTATTGTCTGGGCTTACTCCTAGAATGGCGTATCCTTTGTTTAAAACGCGGCTGTAGTGATCGCGCAAGCTGCAAGCTTCGGCTGTGCAACCGGGGGTATCATCTTTAGGGTAGAAATACAACACGAGCTTTTTCCCTGCAAAGTCAGCCAATGCTAGAGTATTGCCGTGTTGGTTTAGGGCGCTAAAGTTGGGAGCGGGTTGTCCAATTTGAAGGGTCATGATTATAAGTTCTCCAATACAAATGCCGTGAGGCGGTTAAACAAATGTTTGCTGGCGGTAGCATCTCCAATGCTGTGGTTGCGATTGGGGTAATATTCGCTGTCGAAATCAATTCCACCCGCAATCAGGGCATTCACCATTTCAACGCTGTTCTGAAAATGAACGTTGTCATCTGCTGTTCCGTGCACGATC
>JAURGZ010000010.1 GCA_030833525.1 Bacteroidota bacterium
AGATGCTTATTCCATTCGTGAAAAATGGGGAGATGTTAGAGGAAAAAAGGTAGTCATAGTAGGCGACATTCTGCATTCGCGGGTAGCGGTGAGCAACATATATTGCTTGCAGTTGCTGGGCGCCGAGGTCATGGTTTGCGGCCCTTCCACATTGATTCCTCGCCACATAAGCGCCATGGGAGTCAAAGTAAGCCATAACCTTGAAGAGGCTCTGCGCTGGTGCGATGTTGCCAACATGTTGCGCATTCAATTGGAACGCCAAGATCAACGATTCTTCCCCTCGCTTCGAGAATATTCAGCTCTATATGGCCTGACCGGCGCCAAATTGAAATCGATCGGGAAAGACATAACCATCATGCACCCTGGGCCGATCAACCGAGGCGTCGAAATAAGTTCTGACGTGGCCGATGGCAGCTCCAGCATCATACTTCAACAAGTGGAAAATGGGGTAGCCATACGCATGGCCGTGTTGTTTTTGCTGGCTCAACACAAATTGTAAATGAATCCCGTCCTGGTTGAAATTTGGCGTGGCCCTATGATAGAGAGCTTTCACCGTGGCGCCGTGGTGGTCGTTGACCAAAAGGGCAAGACCGTATTTTCTCTTGGAGATGCTCAGCAGTGGGCTTACCCGCGGTCAGCCATGAAGTACTTTCAACACATTCCATTTCTAGTCTCAGGTCAATTCGACAAATGGGGTTGGGGACCAAAAGAATTGGCGATACTCTGTGCTTCTCACAACGGCGAAACCATGCACACCTCATTGGTAGAAAGCATGTTGAAGCAAATGAATCTCGAGTCCAGTCAGTTGGAATGCGGCCCACAAGCGCCCACCTTGAGAGTGGATCAAGAAAAATTGTTATTGGCCGGTGAAAAACCCAGTTGCTTGCACAACAATTGCTCAGGTAAACACACGGGTTTTTTGGCCGCCTGTCTCTCTCTTGGTCATGAAATTCAGGACTACATCCATCCTGAACACCCCCTGCAGCAATCCATCAAAAAGGTCATCGCTCAGTTTTACGAAATGCCCGAGTTGGATTTAAAAACCGGATTGGACGGATGCAGCGCACCCATTTTTGGCATGCCGTTGAGAAACCAAGCCTTGGCATATTTGAATTTGATACAACCCCAGCGCGTAAGCGATGACCCTCGCGTTTGGGAAGCCTGTAAGCGCATTGTAGCTGCGGTAGCTATGTACCCAGAATTGATTGCCGGAAGCCAGCGTTACTGCAGCGACTTGGTTCGCATCACAAAGGGTAGAATCATAGGGAAAACAGGGGCTGATGGCATTTATTCCCTGGCCATTCCTGATGAGAAATTAGCGGCAGTCATCAAGATAGACGACGGCAAAATGGGCCCCCAATATCAGGTTGCCCATCAATTGTTGTTGGAAATGGGATTGCTTTCTCAAAAGGAGCAAGAGGAATTGAAAGACTATTCCGAACAAGCCAATGTCAATTTTGCCAAACGCCAGGTTGGGTTTACACGCGCAGTAGCCCTAAATTGCTCGTTTAATCGATACTCTTGAAGATTTTTTCCCAGCGAAT
Source organism: Bacteroidota bacterium (assembly GCA_030833525.1). Lineage (GTDB taxonomy): Bacteria > Bacteroidota > Bacteroidia > NS11-12g > UBA955 > JALRLA01. The sequence goes on from JAURGZ010000010.1 coordinate 1,545, forward strand.
TCCTTTTGTTTCGTAGATCCATTCTCCGTTTACGATTAAAGGAAGTCCCAACTCGTCGATGCCGATTACTTTCTTCAAACCGAAGAAGGTAAACAAGGGCTTACCCAGCATGTGATCTTCGGGAACGTAGCCCCAAAAACGAGAGTCCAAGCTGTTGTAGCGGTTGTCACCGATCATCCAATAGTAACCCATCTGAAAAGTGTAGGCCGTGATTTCAGCCCCCTGGCCGCCGTCAGAAACAAACACCACCCGAGGCGTTCCATCGGCATTTTGACCGCGCTGTTGAACCACAATGTTGTTGCCCTCGTATTTATTGATGGCTGTTTTCAAGACATCCCAGTTGGAAGGAGTCAGGGTTACGGTTTGACCGCGTTTAGGCAAATAAATGGGGCCCCAATTGTTCACATCCCATTGGTGTTTCAAGAATTGAGTCGCCATGGTATCAGGAAAAATGGGATCTCGCTGACCATCATCTTGAATGTCTTCCATCACCACCTTCACCGATGGATGCTGTTGCAATTTGCGCGCATTTTCGGGATAGGTAGACACGTTGTATGGAATCAGGCCAGGCTGTGCTTTGAGCAAGTCCATGGCCCGTCGGGCAGGTAAGAAATCGCCCAAATCGTACTCCACCAGAAAATCTTGGGTAATGGGCTCTGACATCATCAGCAAATAGCGTTTTTGCTGCTTACCTACGATGGGTAATTTTCGACCATTGATGTAAATCTGACCGGCTTTCATCAGCACGGTATCTCCTGGAATGCCTACACAGCGCTTGACATAATTGTCTTTGCGATCGATGGGGTAGCGGTCATCGTCACCCGGCCAGTTGAACACCATGACATTGTTGTTCTGAACCTTATACCAACCGGGCAAACGCATGTAAGGCAGTTGAAAAGAGCCGATGTAAGCCGGAAATCCGAAAATTTCTTTCGCTGAATATACGGGCAAAGCCAAGGGAGTAAAAGGAATGCGCATTCCGATTTTCACACGGCTGACGACCAAGTAATCACCCACTTTCAAATTGGATTCCATGGAAGGAGTAGGGATTTGGTACAAATCGAAAAACAAGGCGCGCATGCCACCTGCCACATAAGCCGCAAACAAAAGAGCATCGGCCCATTCGCGACCCCCCCCGTTGACCGGTACATGTTCTTTTCTCCAATTTTTATCGCCTCCAGGACCTAGGTAAGTCAATTGTTTATCGGTCCATGCCCAGTAAGGGAAGTAGGCAAAACTGAAAACAATGCCCAACAGTTGATCTTGGAAACGGTGTTTACCGAAACTGCGAAGCAAATCCAAACACAAATTGAAGGAAAAGAGAATATTGACACATGGTATCAACATACCCAGGAGGTACCACGATGGGCGCCCTACGATGCGTATCCAAATCCACCAGGAGTAAACCGGAACCCAAGCCTGCCAACCTTTTTCACCTGCTGCTTGAAACAAGCGATACAAGCCCAAGCGAACTCCGACCCAAGCCACTCCCCAAAGCAGGAGAAACAATTCTATGTTAACCGAATTCATGAATGTTGCGAATCGGTAAAATTAAGCATATCCTGCATGTTGAATACACCGGTTTTCCCAAAAATCCATTGGGCAGCTTGGAGTGCACCTCTTGCAAATCCCTCACGGCTATGAGCAATGTGCTCCATGTGCAAGGTATCGATGCTCGAAGACCAAACTATGCTGTGCGTTCCCGGCACCGGGTCTTGCCGATGAGCCAATACAGGCAATTGATTCGCAGACGCTTGATTGGGGTCATCGACCAATTTCCATTGCTTGTATTCACCGGCTTTCAGAATGCCTTCAGCCAAACTAATGGCTGTGCCCGAAGGGGCATCTTTCTTGGCCGTGTGGTGAATTTCGGTCAAGGTTGCTCGGTACCCATTGCCTTTCATCAGTCTTGCCATAATTTCATTCATCTTGAAAAACAGATTAACTCCAATGCTGAAATTGGTGGCATAAAACAAGGCTCCTTGATGGCGATCGACTTGCCTGCAAATGGCGTCAAATTGATCGTACCAACCGGTGGTTCCCACCACAATGGCAACCCCTTTTTGCAAGCATATCTGCACGTGCGTGGCCGCCAATTTGGGTTCCGTAAAGTCGATGGCCACATCGACGTTCAAGGGGCTTTCGTCAGTCAATGGATTTTGACTGTCGTATCGCTCAGCGATGGTCATATGGAATTCGGGAGCCAGGGATTCCATCATTTTTCCCATTTTCCCGTATCCAACTATGGCAATTTTCACCAAACAAAGGTAGTTTGCGCAGCCAAATGGCCCCACACAAACGCCCTTCGAAACGAAAAAAAACCAAAGGCTCATGGGCCATTGGCTTCCTGGCATTAGCAGTCGCTGCAGGTGTCATTCTCTCTTGGGGGAAAACCCAGAACGAGCGAACTCAGGAGTTTCGAGTGCGTGGCAACTGGTCATTATCCCAATTGGATTCGGCCTTGAACCAAGGTTTAGGCTATCGCCCGTTGATTCCGTTTTCATGGTTTGCCGAGCGTCTGGGATATGCTCAACCCAAAGCCTGTCGCTTGTTAATCAAATCGGGCTCTCGATGGTGGAATTTGTTGCAAGACCTCAGGGCTAGCCGAGGGCAAACCTCCAATTGGGTATTGCATGCGGGCTGGCATAGAGCCCAAATCAGCCAAAGTTTAGCGCGCATCATCGATGCCGATAGCAGCGAATTGGATGCCCTGTTTCAAAACAATTCTTGCATGGACCCATGGGGAATTGACGCCCATTCCTGGCCAGTTATTTTCATTCCCAATACCTACAACTTATCGGCAAGCTCAACGGCCTATGACTTGTTAGAGCGCATGAAGCGAGAAAGCGAGGTTTGGTGGACCGAAGAGCGTTTGGAAAAGGCGAAATTACAGGGACTGAGCCCTCAAGAAGTCGTCACGCTGGCGAGCATCGTCACCAAAGAAAGCAACCAAGTCGATGAGTTTGAAACCATAGCCGGCGTTTACATCAATCGACTCCGAATAGGCATGAAGTTGCAGGCAGATCCCACCATCAATTTTGCTCGCGGAAAAATCGCGCGCGTTCGGGGAGATGCATTGAGCATCGAATCGCCTTTCAATACCTACAAATACGAAGGCTTACCGCCGGGTCCCATATGCACGGCCAACCCCAAGGCTATTGATGCTGTTCTTCGATACACAGAGCATGCATATTTGTATTTCTGCGCCAAAACAGATGGCAGCCACCGGCACCATTTCTCCCAAAATTTCGAGGAACACAAACGCTACGCTCGAGCCTTCAATCGAATGATGAATGAGCGTGAACGCGCTTCGAATTAACGAATGACGACGGGCAGATTCTGCCGAATGGGACCGTCAATCAAGCGAAGGGAATAGATTCCATGGGGCAACTCACGAGCTTCCAATTCTTGGCATTGGGACCCTTCAGCCACCATCTGGCCTTGGGAGTTGAACAACATGGCTGATTCCACCTGTCGGCTCCAAACCACTCGACCCTCACAAGGATTGCCCAAAAGTTGCAAGTCCTGAAATTTCTCAACGCTAGATACCCCTGAGGTCGATCCGGCAAACACTTTCGACAATTGAGAGAATTGATCCCCTCCATTGCCTCCATTGTTATTCGAGCAAACGCTGGTTGCGTATAAAGTCAATTCGGTTCCACCCGTGCTGGGAGCTGTCCAATCGCAGGTCCATGCTGACCCGTCGCCGGGAGAAGAATGACCCACCACAGATGCAGACCCTGCTTGGTAAATGTTGCATTTTGAAGCAGCATTGCTAAAGGTTCCTTGGGATTTCCCATTGGCATCAACCAAGGTGAATTGAAACCCACGTTTCACCGATGCCCCCCCTGTAGAAATGAGTTGAATGGTGTAGGTTTTATCAGCTTGCCAATTGCTGACTTCTTGAGATGTCGCTTTGTCGGTGATCTTCACCGATAAACTAGCGCCCAAATCGGCGGTTCCGCCGTGGCAACTTTGGCAAGTACCCGAACTCCCAGGAGATCCCGTGCGGTTGCCACCCGGGCCATTGGAATTGGAAAGCAGGGTAGGGATTCCGATCAAAGCCAAGGCCGATAAGGCCATTTGCATCTTTTTCATACAGCGAAATACGGCCATTTGAAGCCATTAAAAAACAGAGGCTGGGATTGTGAAGGAATGCTCGCATTTTTTTACACGTTTTTGAGCCAAAAACCCAAGGCAAATAGGGGGGCAGCCCTTACCTTTGCGCACGCATGAATCAACCATCGTCCTACATCCCGGTACTCATCCAGATGGCGGTTGCTGTTGGTTTCGTGGCACTTGCTTTGGGTTTGTCCCACTTGTTAGGCCCGAAACGCAAAACCACCAACAAAGACGAAAATTTCGAATGTGGTATTGAAATTCAAGGAGATGCACGTTTCCCTGTTTCGGTAAAATACTTTCTTTCGGCCATTTTGTTTGTCTTATTCGACGTAGAGGTCATCTTCTTTTACCCCTATGCCGTCAATTTCAAAGAGATGGGTTGGGAAGGTTTTATTGCCGTTAGCACATTTGTTGGCTTTTTCTTAGCCGGCTTCATATACGTTTGGAAAAAAGGCGCCCTAGAGTGGGAAAAATAATCAAATGGTAAAGATTGTAGAACAACCTGAGGGGTACGAAGGGCAAGGTTTTTTTGCCACCTCCTTGGACAAAGTCATCGGCATGGCCCGTGCAAATTCCTTGTGGCCATTGCCTTTTGCAACTTCTTGCTGTGGAATCGAATTCATGGCGACCATGGGAGCCAACTATGATTTGGCTCGCTTTGGATCAGAGCGTTTGAGTTTCACTCCCCGCCAAGCGGACTTGTTGATGGTCATGGGTACCATTTCGAAAAAAATGGGCCCCATTTTGAAGCAAGTGTACGACCAAATGGCTGAACCCAAATGGGTCATCAGCGTGGGTGCTTGTGCTTGCAGCGGCGGCATTTTCGATACCTATTCGGTGCTTCAGGGCATTGACCGTGTTATCCCGGTTGATGTTTACGTTCCTGGATGCCCGCCCCGTCCTGAACAAATCATTGAGGGGGTTTTGAAAATCCAGGAGTTGGCGAAAAACGAGAGTTTGCGCAGACGCAATTCAGATGAATACAAACGCATGTTGGAAAGCTATAACATTGAAACGCGATGAATCCATCTGCCATCTCTTTTGAAGATTTTTCCCAAGATTGGGGCTCGGCTCCATGGCTCATCGACATGCATGTTGACGCCTATGGCATGATCAACATGAACATCGACGCCACTCAGGTGATTCAAGCAGTAGAAGATTTGCGCGCTTATGAGAAAGCGCCTATTCAATTCCTCACTGACTTGTGCGCCGTGCATTATCCCGAGCGCAGCGGCAAAGAATTGGAAGTGGTCTATCACTTGCATTGCTTGACCCAAAACCTGCGTCTTCGCGTGAAAGCAGCCCTACCTGAATCCCAGGCTCGCATCCCAAGTTTGTGCTCTGTGTTCGCTGGAGCCAATTGGATGGAGCGCGAAACTTTTGACTTTTACGGCATACAGTTCGAAGGGCATCCTGACTTGCGCCGCATTCTGAATATGGACGAGATGGATTACCATCCGCTGTTGAAACAATACGCCTTGGAAGACGAAACCCGAGACGATAAAGACGACCGATTCTTTGGACGATGAGCGATTTGATTTTTAACGAGAAGGGGCAACTGCGCAGCGTCGACACCGTTGACGGCGAATTGGCTACCCTGAACCTGGGACCTACACACCCCGCCACGCACGGGATTTTCCAGAATGTACTCAAGGTAGATGGCGAACGAATTGTTTCGGCAGAGCCTACCATTGGTTACATTCACCGCGCTTTTGAAAAGTTGGCTGAGCGTCGCCCATACCACCAGGTAACCCCCATTACAGACCGCTTGAACTATTGTTCTGCCCCCATCAACAATATGGGTTGGCACATGACGGTTGAAAAACTCATTGGTGCCGAGATGCCCAAGCGAGTAGACTACATGCGCGTTATCGTTATGGAACTGGCGCGTATAGCCGACCATTTGGTTTGCAACTCCGTGATTGGAGTCGATACGGGAGCTCTCACAGGCTTCACGTACATGTTCCAAGAACGCGAGCGCATCTACGACTTATACGAAGAAATTTGCGGTGCTCGACTGACAACCAACGTAGGTCGTATTGGTGGCTTTGATCGCGATTTCAGCCCTGAATTCATAGCAAAACTGCGCGATTTCCTAATGACTTTCCCCGCACGTTTTGAGGAATTCAATAGTTTGCTCGAACGCAACCGCATTTTCATGGACCGCGTCATTGGTGCAGGCCCCATAACCGTAGAACGCGCCTTGAGTTATTCTTTCGCGGGCCCCAATTTGCGAGCCGCTGGTTTGGATTACGATGTTCGCGTCATGAATCCATACTGCAGTTACCAAGATTTCGACTTCGATGTTCCCGTTGGCAAAGACGGCGATACTTACGATCGATTCCAGGTGCGCCAAGAAGAAATTCGCCAAAGCCTGCGCATCATTGAGCAAGCCTTGGAGAACATGCCAACGGGTTCCTATCACGCAGACATTCCCTCTTTTTACATCCCCCCCAAGCAAGAGGTATACAGCAGCATGGAAGCGCTGATTTACCACTTCAAAATCATCATGGGAGAAACCCCTGTTCCCAGCGGGGAAGTGTACCATGCGGTTGAAGGTGCCAACGGCGAGTTGGGATATTACCTCATCAGCGATGGAGGCCGCACTCCTTATCGCCTGCATTTTCGCAGGCCTTGTTTCATTTATTACCAAGCCTATCCCGAGATGATTCAAGGCTCTTTGCTCAGTGATGCCATCCTAACCATGAGCAGCATGAACGTGATCGCCGGTGAATTAGATGCCTAATATTCCATGACAACTGTTATGAACGAATCACGCCAATTTACTCCCGAGTTGCTCGAGGAAGTAAACCGCATAGTATCGCTATTTCCTGAGGGCAAACAGAAAAGCGCCTTGATCCGGGTCTTGCATTTGGCCCAGGCACATTTTGGGCATTTGGATACAGAAGCCATGGATTACGTAGCCCGATTGCTGCATTTGAACCCCATCGAGGTGTATGAGGTCGCTACTTTTTACTCCATGTATGACACCAAGCCCGTGGGCAAAGTAAAATTGGAAGTTTGCCGCACTGGCCCCTGCATGATTGAGGGCGCTGAGAAATTGGTGTCTTACATCGAGCAGAAGCTGGGTATCAAAGACGGTGAAACCACAGCCGATGGTTTATTTACGTTAAAATCGGTAGAGTGTTTGGGTGCCTGCGGATACGCGCCCATGCTCCAAGCCGGTGAATCTTTTCATGAACATTTGACAGAAGAAAAAGTGGACGCTCTCATTGAAGAGTACCGCGCCAATCCTGTCGCTAATTACATGGGTCTAAAATGAGCAAGAAACTCTTATTAGAGCATATTGACGTAGAGGGCATTCGCTCCTATGAGGTTTACCGCAAACAAGGCGGTTACCAAGCCGTAGAAAAAGCACTCAAGACACTTTCTCCCGATGACCTCGTGGAAGAAGTGAAAAAGTCAGGTTTGCGCGGCCGAGGAGGCGCTGGTTTCCCTACAGGAATGAAATGGAGCTTCTTAGCAAAACCAGACGGTGTTCCGCGTCATTTGCTTTGCAATGCCGATGAATCAGAACCTGGCACTTTCAAAGACCGCTACTTGATGGAGAAAATCCCTCATTTGCTGATTGAAGGCATGATTCTGTCGTCGTACGCTTTGGGAGCCAACCAATCCTACATCTACATACGCGGTGAATACATGTTTGTCATGCGCATCGTGGAGCAAGCGATTGCCGAAGCCTATGCCAACGGTTGGTTGGGTAAAAACATCATGGGTTCAGGTTTTGATTTGGACTTGGCTATTACCCCTGGTGCAGGTGCTTACATCTGTGGCGAGGAAACGGCTTTGATCGAATCGTTAGAAGGCAAACGTGGAAATCCCCGCATGAAGCCGCCATTCCCGGCTGTGAAAGGATTGTGGCAACGTCCCACCGTAGTTAATAACGTTGAAACCATTGCCGCTGTAGTTCCCATTGTCAATCACGGAGGAGATGCCTATGCCGCCATCGGTATCGGGCGCAGCACAGGTACTAAATTGATTAGCGCCAGCGGTAACATCAACAAACCCGGTGTTTACGAAATCGAATTGGGTTTACCCGTAGAAGAGTTCATTTACAGCGAAGAATACTGTGGAGGTATAAAGAATGGCAAACGACTTAAAGCCTTGATTCCAGGAGGTTCATCCGTTCCCGTTTTGCCCCATTATTTGGTATGCAAAACAGCGGCAGGTGAAGATCGCCTCATGAGCTACGAAAGTTTAGCCGACGGCGGATTCGCAACCGGTTCCATGTTGGGATCAGGTGGTTTCATCGTTTATGATGAAGACCAGTGCATGGTTCGAAACACCTGGAATTTCAGCCGCTTCTACCACCACGAAAGTTGTGGCCAATGCAGCCCTTGCCGCGAAGGAACCGGCTGGATGGAAAAAGTCCTGCACCGCTTGGAAGAAGGTCACGGAACCATGGAAGACATTGATTTGCTTTGGGATATCCAACGCAAAATCGAGGGCAATACCATTTGTCCCTTGGGAGATGCAGCTGCTTGGCCTGTTGCGGCTGCGATTCGTCACTTCCGCGAGGAATTTGAATGGCACGTTCGCCAACCTAAGCTTTGCTTGGAACGCAACTACGGCCTAGTTACAGAAAAAAAATTCGAAGCTCAACCCGCATAAAGCATGTCAGAGAATTCAGAAAAATTTACGGTCACCATCGACGGGAAAACCATTCAGGTTGACCGCGGCACGACCATTCTCAACGCTGCTCGTCAAATTGGAGGAGAAGTCGTTCCACCCGCCATGTGCTACTACAGCAGTTTAAAAGGCAGCGGTGGCAAATGCCGCACTTGTTTGGTAGAGGTATCCAAAGGTTCTGAAAAAGATCCACGTCCCATGCCCAAATTGGTGGCTTCCTGCAGCACTACCGTTATGGATGGCATGGAAGTCAAGAACAAAACCTCTGAGCGCGTGGTTGACGCCCGCGGGGGAGTGGTTGAATTCTTGCTTTTGAATCACCCCTTGGATTGCCCTGTGTGCGACCAAGCTGGAGAATGCAAGCTGCAAGATTTGGCTTTTGAACATGGCCACTCGAAGACCCGTTACGAATTCCAACGTCGGGAATTCGATAAAATTGACATTGGACCCTACATTCAACTTCACATGACGCGTTGCATCATGTGTTACCGTTGCGTGCACACGGCCAATCAATTGACCGACAAACGCGAACACGGTGTACTGCACCGCGGAGACGCCGCTGAGATTGGAACTTTCATTGAAAAATCATTGGAAAACGACTTCATCGGCAACGTGATCGATGTTTGCCCCGTAGGTGCCTTGACTGACAAGACCTTCCGTTTTCGTTCCCGTGTTTGGTACACCAAGCCCATGGATGCTTCATGCGAATGCAGCAAGTGCAGCGGAAAAGCCGTTTTGTGGATGATTGGCAACGACATCGCACGCGTAACTGGTCGCAAAGATGAAAATGGAGAAGTCACCGATTTCATTTGCAACGAATGCCGTTTCGACAAGAAAGAACTCAGCCAATGGAAGGTAGAAGGACCTCGTAAAATTGAGCGTTCATCGGTTATTTCGGCTGGTCATTACGAGCAAGAAGCACCTGCTCATACACCTTTATTAAACAAAGCCTAATGGATGCCGCACTGCTAATAGAGAAATCAATCTTTGTTTTGATTCTGACTGCCATAACCTTGGGAATGGCAGCCTACATGACCTATGGAGAGCGCAAAATCGCTGCCTTTTTCCAAGATCGCATCGGTCCTGACCGTGCCGGTCCGTTTGGCATTCTGCAACCTTTGGCCGATGCCGGGAAATTGTTCTTCAAAGAAGAGTTGATACCCAAAAATTCAGAACGTTGGATGTTCATTTTAGGCCCAGGTTTGGCCATGATTACGGCCTGCATCACCAGTGCCGTTATTCCCTGGGGTGACACCTTGCCCTGGGGCGATCGCCTGATCAGCCTGCAAGTGGCCGACATCAACATTGGAGTATTGTACATTGTCGGCATCGTTTCTGTAGGTGTATATGGAATCATGATTGGAGGCTGGGCTTCCAACAACAAATACAGCTTGTTTGGTGCCATTCGCGCCAGTGCCCAAATGATCAGTTATGAATTGAGCATGGGTCTTGCATTGATTGCTGTGATCATGATGAGCGGTACGCTGAGCTTGAAAGAGATTGTAGAACAACAGCAGGGTTTGAACTGGAACATTTGGTACCAGCCCCTCGGTTTCATCATATTCTTTACCTGCGCACTCGCCGAGTGTAACCGCGCTCCCTTCGATATGGCTGAATGCGAAACAGAATTGATAGGCGGTTATAACGTAGAATATTCTTCCATGAAACTGGGTTTCTACTTGTTTGCCGAATACATCAACATGTTTGTCTCAAGCGCCTTGATGGCCACCGTTTACCTAGGCGGATACAATTTCCCAGGTTTGGAATTGATCAGCAATCCCACGCTGTTGGCTTTTGCCCAGATCGGGGTCATGTTCGCGAAAGTCATTTTCTTCATTTTTGTCTTCATGTGGATTCGCTGGACTTTGCCCCGTTTCCGCTACGACCAATTGATGCACTTGGGCTGGAAGGGCCTCATTCCCTTAGCCATAGTCAACATGCTGCTTACAGGTGCAGTCATGCTGTACTTTGCTTAATAGTGAATTTCAGATATTATGAAAGGCCTTGGAAATGCTCCAGGGCCTTTTCCATTTTCATGCCCCTAGAACCTTTGATGAAGGCATATGAAGCCTCAATGGGATGCGTATCCAGCCAAGCCAAAAGAGCCTCGGCAGAATCGAATACCATGGGAAAGGAGCCTGCAGCTGCCTTGAACCGAGGACCGCACAGATAAACATCCAAACCCGGCTGTTGAAACAACCAATCCAAGATTGCCTTGTGCTCAGCCACCTCGTTTTCACCCAATTCAAACATATCACCCAACAAGACAGCTTTGCGGTTAATTTCAGGGCCTTCCAAGCGAACAAAGTCAGACAAAGCGGCCAACATGCTACTCGGGTTGGCATTGTAGGCATCTAAGTATACTTGGGTTTTGGGAGTTTGAACCCACTGAGAACGATTGTTGCTCGGAACATAGGAACAACAAGCCGCTGCCGCTTGATCGAGTGAAATACCCAATTCCATTCCGATAGCGATGGCCGCTAAGACATTGTACAAATTGTAGCTACCTCCCAATTGAGCTTGAAACGTTCCATGCCATGCACGGGTCGTTGAGCCAACAACGGGCAGTCCCAACTCAAAATTCAAATGGGGCATGGCTGATAAAACACGCCCATGTAGATCAGCCGTTTCAGATTGAATGCCGTAACTGAACTTGGATTCCAACCGTTTGGACATGTTGCTTAGCCAAGCATCATCAGCATTCACGAAGGCTTTTCCCCCGCATTCTTGAAGGCGCAAGTACAATTCACTTTCTTCTCTGGCCACCGCTTCTTCGGTTCCAAATCCCTCGAGATGTTCCTTGCCAATGTTGGTGATAACCCCGTAGTGGGGGCGAAACAATTGGCAAAGCTCTTCCATTTCCCCCGGGTGGTTGGTTCCCAATTCCACAACTGCGATCTCGTGTTCTTCGCGCAAAGCCAACAAGGTCATGGGCACACCCACATGGTTGTTGAAATTGCCAGGCGTGGCATAAACCTTGAATTTTTCAGCCAAAACAAGGTGGATCAACTCCTTGGTAGACGTTTTCCCATTGCTTCCACCTACGGCTATAAAACGCGTAGAAAGGGTAGAGGCATGGTAGGCAGCCAAGGCTTGAAAGGCCTCTAATGAATCTTCTACCCACAAAACACGGTCATGAGATTGGAACTCTTCATTGTCTGTCAACAAGAATGCCACATCCTTGTCCAAGACTTCTTGCACCAGCAAATTGGCGTCGAATCGCTCGCCCCTGAGGCAAACAAAAAAGTCGCCGGGACCCGCCTTGCGACTATCGGTGCAATATTCCATACCGCAGGAAACAAAATGGCCGTATATGCGGTCTATGGACATAGGATTCATACCTTCAAAGGTAGCAAGTCCCGATAGATTGGTCACCATTCCCTATCTTAGTATCCCATGCGATTAGCAGCCGCCTTTAGCTTTTTCCTCCTGGCCTCGGCCTTGAAAGCCCAACCCGGATTCTTTGTGCAATCGCGTTACCCCATTGACATCAATGGAAAACGCGTTGAACAGCCTCTGACCGGCGGTTGGAATAGCCCTCAATTCCAAAGCATGGACATCAATCAAGACGGTCGCCCTGACATGATTGTCTTTGACAGAACCGATGCTCACTTGGAAACTTGGATTCGCAATTCGAAAGGAGAATTGATTTGGGACATGCGCTATGCATCGGCTTTTCCCAGCGGCCATTATTTTTATAAGTTGGCTGATGTGAACAGCGATGGCAAAGCTGACGTGTTTACCTTGAGTGAAAGCGGTGATTTGTACATTTACCTCAACCGCACAGGCAGCGCTGACACTGTTCCCCGATTTGAGATTCGACTGAATACCTACGGCGAAGCCGGCCCCCAATTTTATCGCAATCAATACGATAGCACCTTTTTCATTCTTCACAATCTGCTTTCGTTCTCCAACACCGACATGCCCGAAGTGTTAGACATCGATGGGGATGGGGACCTGGACATTGTCAAATACGATCCCTGGAATTTGACCTACACAGAATTTCGGGATGTGCGAGCTGAAAAAGGCTGGTCCAGCGACACTTTCGAGTTCCAAGTCATGGATGTGTGCTTTGGCTATTTCAACGAAGGATTTGACAACAGCATCGTATTGGGTGAATGCCCATATGAAAAGAAATATTCGCCGCGCCATGTAGGCGGTAGCTCCTGTTTTTTCTACGACCGTGAAGGCGATGGCGATATGGATATGGTCATTTCCAATGTGGGATTCAAGCGTTTTACCTATTTGAAAAACGGTTGGAAAGATTTCCAAACCGAGTATGATAGCATGATTGCGGTTGATACGCTATTCCCCTTTGCAAGCGGCGAAGATTTTCACCAATTCGCATTCCCCGCGGGTTATTTGGCTGATGCCGATGGAGATGGCCAGCGTGACCTCTTGATTGCTCCCAATTCAGCAGCCGAAGGAAAAGAAAGCCACCAAGTCAGTTATTACCGCGGCACTAAAAATGGGCAGCAGCAAAACTGGGCCCTGCAAACGCATGACTTCATGGGAGATGCGCGATTGGATTTGGGAGCGCGCTCGTCTCCATGTGCTTTGGATGTCGATTCCGATGGAGACATGGATCTGCTCGTGGCTTCCAATGGGGATTTTGAACAAACGCTAGGTTTGGCCGATCGCTTGTTTTTATTTGAAAATTTAGGGGCCCCCGATTATGCGTTAAAATTGAAAGACGACGATTACTTGGGCTTATCTGATTCGGGTTGGATGCAGATGGTGCCCGCCTCAGGGGATTTGGACAACGATGGAGATGTGGATTTGTTGATGGGCGTAGGGAATGGTCAGGTCCATTGGTTGAGCAACAAAGCTGGATCTGGACAGCCATGTGCCTTTGTATATGGCGGTCTACCCTTAGGAGCTTATGCACCGGCATTCAACCAAACCAATGCAGCACCTTGCTTGCATGATTACAACGCTGATGGGAAAACCGATGTATTGGTGGGCTATTACGACGGTCGCATTTCGGCATTTGCGCAAGGAGAGGCCCAATCGTTTGTGAGAGAAAGCCAGCACGCATGGGGTGTTATTGCCAATGAGTGGCGAACCGATACCGAGCCTCCCAGTTACATGTCTTTTGGCTATGCCGTACCCCGTGTGGCCGACCTAGACTTGGATGGATCGGTTGAGCTGATTGTTGGGACCGCTCAGGGCCGTTTGCAGCGATATGCCATTCAAGGACATTCCCTTCAAGACACCTTATTGCCCGACTGGAATTGGATCTTCCAAAAGGAATTGAATGGTGATTCTTCGGTCGCCGAGTTTGGCATTCGCGCCATTGGCGAACCCATGGATTTAGACGGAGATTCCATACCCGAAGTATTCATTGGCTCTCTCAGAGGGGGGCTCAACTTGGTCAAGAGTACCCAAGGGCGGCAGGTCAACGCTTTGCGGCCCGCGATTCCCAGTTTGGATGTTCAATTATGGCCCAACCCCAATCATGGCTCATTTGAGCTCAACAGGGTTTCAGCCCAACAAGAAAACACGATTCGCGTTTATGACGCCACAGGTCGTATGGTTTGGACAGGCCACATGGCCAAAGGGGAGAAGCGCTGCCTTGTTCAACTCAGCGGTAAAGAAGCCGGATGCTATTGGTTGGTGGTGGAAACTGAAAAGGCTGATCAGAGAAAAACCCTTCCATTGATCATTCAACCCTAAGTTGCTGTACATGGGGGTCTAAGGCCCATTTTTCTTGGCAGAATGAATATTCTTCCAAGCGGTTCGAAGCCACTAGTACGGCCTGGTGTTGCAGGCATTCTTGCACCCAAGATACATACAAGTCTTCACCTGTTTTATCCAAATTGGTACAGGGTTCATCGACAATAGACAATGAAACATCTGCCCACAATGCTAACACCAATTTTACGCGCTGCTTCATGCCCGAAGAATAGGTAGAAATGGGCTTTAGAAGGAGCTTTTTTGAATACCCGCAATCGTGTAAAAATCGCTCAGCATCGCAGCCCTTGCGAAACGGCACCAATTCATTTTGAAAATTGAACCATTCGTTCAAAGTCCATTCTTCGGGTAATTCCAATGCTGGAGACGACAAGGCAATGTACCCCAAAGGAGCCTGCAAAGACTGCTGATTGTCACCCCGCCATGTGCAAGAACCCTCACTGGGTTCTACTTGACCGGCTATCATCAAGGCCAAAGTAGATTTTCCTGAACCGTTGGGACCCAGAAGAGCCAAACTTTGACCCGGCTTGGCGATCCACCGTTGGTTTACTGCGCGAAACAACCACTGTCTGTAGTAGCTCTTCCCCGCATTTTCCAGGTGGATTTCCAAACTCATTTGGCCAAATACCCTTTCATGATGCCCCGATCAGATTCGCGAATGAATTGCAAAATCTCATCGCGCTCGGGGGTGGGGACAAATTCGGTCTCAATGGTCTTCATGGCCTTAGACGCGTTGTGCCCCTTGACAAACAAGGTTCTATAGATGTCTTGAATCTCACGAATTTTTTCGTCGTTGAAATTGCGGCGTCTCAAACCAATCGAGTTGACCCCTTCGTAACTCAGGGGCTCACGAGCCGCTTTGGTGTAGGGAGGAACATCTTTGCGCACCAAAGAACCGCCTGAAATCATGGCATGTTGCCCAATTTTCACAAATTGGTGAACCAGGGCAGCCCCCCCCAAAATGGCCCAATCTCCAATGGTCACATGACCGGCCACTTGAACGCTGTTGGCCAAGATGCAATTGTTACCTACCACACAATCGTGCGCCAAGTGAACGTAGGCCATGAGCAGCACATTGGAACCCACTTTGGTGTAGCCCAAAGCTTTGGTGCCACGGTTGATGGTCACATATTCCCGAATGGTGCTGTTGTCACCAATCAAGGTCAAACTATCTTCTCCATCGAATTTCAAATCTTGGGGAATGGCGCCAATAGAAGCCCCTGGAAATACCCGAACCCCTTTGCCAATGCGGCTACCTTTGAAAATAGTCGCCCCCGACATGATGTGAGAACCTTCCCCGATTTCTACGTCACCGTGAATGGTTACAAAGGGGTCAATGACAACCCCGTCGGCAATCTTGGCGGTAGGGTGAACGTAAGACAGTGGTTGAATCATGTTAGGATATTTTAACAACTTGGGCCATCATTTCGGCCTCGCAAACTAATTTTTCGCCGACCCAAGCACGGCCGCGCATGACGCACAATCCTCGACGTACGGGTTCGGTCAGTTCCAATTTCATGATCAGCGTATCGCCCGGCACAACCTTGTCTTTGAATTTGGCGTTATCTATCTTCAGGAAATAGGTTCCATAGTTCTCGGGATCTTCCACCGTGCTCAAAATCAAAATACCACCGCATTGGGCCATGGCTTCGATTTGCAATACACCCGGGAAAATGGGATCTCCGGGAAAATGGCCGTTGAAAAAATACTGGTCGTAGGTGATGTTCTTGATGCCCACCACCGAGGTCTCATCAACCGATAAAATCTTATCAACCAACAAGAAGGGATGCGCATGAGGCAACAACTTCATGACCTCTTTGGTGGTGTACAAAGGCTTTTCACTGGGATTGTAATGGGGAGCACCCGTCTGTTTGCGGCGCTGCTCCTTTTTCATGACCTGTTTGATCTTCTTGGCAAAAGCCACGTTGGATGCATGCCCAGGACGCGCAGCCATGATTTGTCCCTTGATGGGCATCCCCACCAGGGCCAAATCGCCGATCATATCCAACAACTTGTGACGAGCGGGTTCATTCTGGAATCGCAATTCCAAATTGTTCAAGATTCCATCTTTCTTAACCGAGACACTGGGTTTGTTGAACACTTGGGCCAAACGATCCAACTCATCTTGTTGAACCTCACGATCGACAACCACAATGGCATTGTTCAAATCGCCGCCTTTGATCAAATCGTGCGCCAAAAGCTGCTCCAATTCATGCAAGAAACAAAAGGTGCGACAAGGAGCAATTTCCTCAATAAAATCTTTCAGGCCGGTAATTCCGGCGTGTTGACTTCCCAAAACAGGTGAGTTGTAATCCACCATCACGGTCAAACGGTATTCATCGACCGGCATGGCAATGATCTCTACCTTATTCTTTTCGTCGGTAAAGTGAATGTTGTGGGGAATTTCAAAGTACTCGCGCTCGGCGTCTAACTCCTGTGTACCGGACTGTTGCAAGACCTCCACAAAAGGCTGAGAGCTGCCATCCATGATGGGCATTTCGGGGCCGTTAATGTCAATCAAGACATTGTCAATTTCCAAACCCACCAAAGCGGCCAAAACGTGCTCAATCGTAGAAACTGTGGCTCCGTTTTTTTCCAACGTTGTGCCCCTCGATGTATCGGTAACCAAATCACAGTCGGCTTCAATGATGGGCTGACCCTCTAGATCTGTGCGGCGAAACTTATAGTAATGGTGGGCCCCTGCCGGGTGAATGGTAACCGTCACTGAAGTACCGGTATGCAAACCCACTCCCGATAGCGAAACAGCTGTCTTTAAGGTGGTTTGTTTGGGATTGATCTCCGTCATATTCTTATTTCTTTTCGTTGAGTTTATCGAGTTCTTTTTTCAGGGCTCGAACTTGTTTTTCTAAATCTGATAAATGCGATATAGCAATTGAAGTTCTGAGGTATTCTTGGACCGGGAGGGCAGGAGTACCCGAAAGTTTCAAGCCCGACTTCTCCAAGTTTCGGGTCAAGCCCGCTTGTCCACCCAGTTGGGTTTGGGCGGGTACGGTCAAATGACCTGAGACCCCGCTCTGCCCACCGAAAACGGAATATTCACCAATTTTTGTACTGCCTGCAATGCCGGCTTGTGCGGCAATGACCGTATGCTTGCCGACGATTACGTTGTGACCGATTTGCACCAAATTGTCCAGCTTGCTTCCTTCCAAAACCCGGGTTTGACCCATGGTAGCGCGGTCGATGGTGCAGTTGGCTCCGATTTCGACGTCGTCTTCCAGCACCACAATTCCCACTTGAGGTATCTTGTGATATCGTCCTTGTTCAAAAGCAAAACCAAACCCATCTGAACCAATGACAGTCCCAGCGTGAACGATGACTCGTTTTCCAATCTGAGAACCGGCATAGATACAGGCATTGGGGAATACAACCGTTTCGTCGCCCAGCGAAACACCCGCTCCAACGAAGGCATGAGGGTAGATTTTAACGCCTTGTCCCAATTGAACCCCGGCAGATACGTAAGCGCCCGCCCCAATGTAAGCATCTTCTGGGACTTGAACCCCTTCAGCCACAAAGGATCCATTCTCCACGCCCTTGGGATGCTCAATGGGATTGAACCAACGGCTCAATACTTGACAAAAAGCGAAATAGGGATTTTTATGCCTGATCAATACGGCTGTAACCGCTTGAGAAGGCTGAAAATCCTCGGGAACCAGGATGGCCGAACAAGCGCTGTTGTAGACCCATGATTCGTATTTGGGATTGGACCAAAAACCCAAATCCCCCCGTTTGCCTTCTTCCAACTTTGCAACCCCGGTAATGACAAGGCTTTCATCTCCCTCAACCGAGGCAGACACCAGGCGTGCTATATCAGCTGTAGTTATGCTCAAGCTAATGGGCGAAATCTAAGATTCGCATCTTGTCGATGCAAAATAAATCCATTTGATCCTCATTGGAACAAGAATTCTCCCACAGGAATGCGGCAGAGCCTAAGAATCGTCTAATCCTTTGGAATTTTCTTTCTATTTTAGCCCGGATAATCATCATTCTATGACTGACCACACAACAACAATCAACCAAAACGCGTCGCACCCTAAAGGACTGTATGTACTTTTTGTGACCGAAATGTGGGAGCGCTTTTCCTATTACGGAATGCGTGCCCTCTTTGTGCTATTCATGACCAAAGCTTTGCTTTTTGACAAAGCCTTGGGATCTGAGATTTACGGTTCTTACACAGGCTTGGTGTATTTGACACCGCTGTTGGGTGGCTACTTGGCTGACCGCTATTGGGGCAACCGAAAGTCCATCATCATTGGTGGTATTTTCATGGCGCTGGGTCAGTTTTTCATGTTCCTGGCTGGCAGTTTCTATCAAGAATCCTATGCGGCCATGCTCATGTTTACCGGTTTGGGCCTGCTGATTCTGGGCAATGGCTTTTTCAAACCCAACATTTCAACCATGGTGGGTCAATTGTATCCCGCTGGCGACAAACGTGTCGATTCAGCCTTTACCATTTTCTACATGGGCATCAACTTGGGTGCCTTCATTGCTCCATTGCTCTGCGGATATTTGGGCGACACAGGCAATCCCGCTGATTTTAGATGGGGCTTCTTGGCCGCTTGTGCCGGTATGATTTTGTCGATCATACTCTTTGTAACCTTGAAGAATAAATACATCGTCACTCCTGAAGGAGAACAAATTGGCATCGCTCCCAACAGTGCCCGCGAAGAGAAAGGTTCTGAGGCTGCCCCTGTTGATACCCAATCCTTGTTGATTTGGGGTGGAGTATTCTTGGCCGCTTTGCTTGGATTCAAATTCTACGGTGAAATGGATTGGGTTGGTTCGTTCATCTTCTCTTTGACCATCGCTGCTCCAGGCTATATCATCGGAGATGCAGGCCTTAGTGCGATTGAGCGTCAGCGCATTTGGGTAATTTACGTCGCGGCCTTTTTCGTTATTTTCTTCTGGGCGGCCTTCGAACAAGCCGGTGCTTCCTTGACTTACTTCGCCGAGGAACAAACCAATCGCGAAATCTTGGGCACTACGGTTCCTACGTCCTATTTCCAGAGCATCAACGCGGTTGCGATCGTGATATTCGCTCCCATTTTCGTTTGGATTTGGGGATGGTTAGGCAAACGCAACATGGAGCCTGCATCTCCCTTTAAACAGTCTCTAGGCTTGTTCTTGTTAGCCCTGGGCTACCTGGTCATTGCCTTGGGTGTAAAAGGTTTGGAACCCGGCGTTAAGGTGAGCATGATGTGGTTGGTGAGCTTGTATACCATTCACACTTTTGGTGAATTGTGTTTGTCTCCCATTGGACTTTCCATGGTGAACAAGTTGGCCCCTGTGAAGTTTGCTTCTTTGTTGATGGGCGTGTGGTTCTTGTCAACAGCGGCTGCCAACAAATTCGCCGGTACTTTGAGTGCTTTGTACCCCGAACCCGTTGTTTCGGTACAAGCGCTAGAATCCAAGCAGGCTGAATTGGCCAGCGCTGGCAGTACCATAACCTTGCTGCCTGAGAATTTCAATGCAGCTGAGGCCGCTCAAATTGAAGGGCAATCGGTCATTCCTTTGGAAAAAGTCAATTTGGCTTCTATCAAAGACGAGTCCATGAAAGCGGCCGTCAAACAACATGTCGAGGCTAATTTGGTTGACAACCCCAAGACGTTCTTGGGCTTTGAAATCCTGACCTTGTACGATTTCTTTATGCTATTCGTATTCATGGCAGGGGCGTCAGCAGTCTTCTTGTTTGTGCTCAGCAAGCGCTTGCTGGTCATGATGAACGGCGTTCGTTAATCTCCAATTGATTCAGAGGAAGGCCCCGATATCGGGGCCTTTTTTATGCTGACCCATTCAAGTGAGCCAGCAAATCGGCCACTACAAAAGTGGATCCCCCAACGTATATAGCTTGATGCGGTTCTGCCTTTGACAACGCGGCCTGGTAAGCTTCAGCAACCGAAGAGAATGCTTGACCCCTGAGGTTTAACTCAGCGGCTGCCTGAGACAACAGTCCTGCATCCAAGCCTCTGGGAATGGAAGGTTTGCACCAATAATAGGACGCAGATTCAGGCAGCAAGCTCAATACCCCCTTCAAATCTTTATCGCCCACAGCGCCCCAAACAAAATGGCAGTCTTCAAAAGGGGCTTGCCCGCGAAGTTGATTCAGAGTTACCGCAATGGCCTCGGCGTTGTGCCCAGTATCGCAAACAACGAAGGGCTCGGCAGCGCTTAAAATTTCCCAGCGCCCCCGAATGCCGCTCCAGTATTGAGTTCGTCTCAAACCGGCTAGGGCCACTCTTTCATCGACTTGAAAAGGTGCGGGCAAGTTCTGCCACAATCGATGCACCACCCCCAAATTGTGTTTTTGGTAATGCCCTTTGAGGGAAAATGCTTCCAACCAAGTGGCAGGAGCTTCTTCAGCCCAAATGGGAAAGGCCCCTAAACGCCGGCATTCGCTCTCCAACACTTCGTCGCAACCGTTGTAGGTGCGACCCAAAACCACGGGTATACCTGCTTTGGCAATGCCTGCTTTCTCTGTGGCCACTTTTTCCAGGCTATCTCCCAGTAAATCCATGTGGTCGTGACCAATGCTCGCGATGGCACCTAAAATCGATTCTACGACGTTTGTGCTATCCAAACGGCCACCCAAACCCACTTCAACCACGGCCACATCAACCTGCTCTTTTCGAAAATAATCGAAGGCCATGGCCACCGTGATTTCAAAAAACGAGGGAGCCAAGTCATTCAATAGGGGTTCTACGCGCTGATAAAATTCAACAACGGCTTGCTCAGAGATGCATTGTCCATTGATTTGTATGCGTTCACGAAAATCAAGAAGGTGAGGAGAGGTATACAGGCCCACCTTAAAGCCAGACTCGGCCAAAATGGCCGCCATGGCTGAACTCACCGATCCCTTGCCATTGGTTCCAGCAATGTGTATGGAGGGGAACGCTCGCTGAGGCTGATCGAAGGCCTTCATCAAGGCCCAGGTATTGTCTAAATTGGCCTTATACGCTGATTTTCCCACCCGTTGAAACATGGGTAGGCGCGCGAACAATTGCTCCAGTGTTTGGGAATAAGTCAGGATCACAAACCGTCGGGGTTGATGATGTATTCCCGTTTGATGTTGAGGCTAAACTTAGAGGTCTGGGGACAAACACCGCCCTCAACTTTCTCAAATGACGCCTTGGAAATGAAGTAATTCATCACATCGAGGGCATTTTGAGAACTCCCTGTGAAGGTGCCACCAGGAAGCATGGATTTCACCGTGGCCCTGCCGTTGCAATCAACCGTAACCAAAGCCGACATGCTGCCAAATCCTTCGGCATTGACTTTGTTAACACCTGGGCGTATGTTGTAGCTGGTAAAGCCTTCTGCGTTGAACAATCCGTTTTTGTTGGGAGTTACACGCTGACCATAATTACCCGTTATACCGCCGTTGTTGCCACCATCTCCCATGCCGGTGCGGCCGGTTCCACCCTGAATTCCATTGGGCGACCCGTTGGTGTTCTGAGTACCGTTTCGCTGACCGATGCTGATGTTGCGCTGAGAAAGAGCGCTTTGCTTGGGCGTTTCAGAGGCTGGGGGGTCAATGGGAGGCAATCCCATATCGGATTCGCTTTGATCGTTGGTTACGACAGCACCCAAACCGCCTTGATTGGGAGTGGGATTGGGATCAGAAGCCGCTCCATCTCCGCCACCTAAGGCAGGTGGAGTCGTGCTCGGCCCACCGTCAGTTGGACGACCGTATGAAACTTCTTGAATACCAAAATCCAATTGCAACTCCAATTCCTTCTCTTTGAATGGAGGATTTGGAACATGAATGCGCACCCAAAACAAGATCAAAAGCAACATGGCCGAAACCACAATGCTGATTATACCCGAAAGCATTTTCTCCCGAGCCGTAGTATCCAGATGCCTATCTACAATGTAATGGTTCATAAGACAGGAGCAGGGGTTAGGTATTCTACTGACAATCGACCCGCGGCCAATTGCTTGATGTCTTTGGCTATGTTACTGGCCTCTACGTCACTCAAGAAACGCGCCAATACAACCCGAACCAAACTGCTGTTTTCCAATTCGATGTAGGTGGCATCATATCCCAATTTCTGCCATAGCAAACATTCGGTTTCGGCCATTTTGGGCGTAATGTAGGAACCCCCGCAGATGAAAACATCGCCCTCTTGATGGTACATCGCTAGACGCAGCGATTCAATTCCCGCTTCACCCAATGCATATTTCAAGGTAGAAGTCTGTTGATTTGTTTCCTCGCTTGCTGCAGCGTTTTCTGGAACTTGACTTCTAATTTCAGCAGGCAATTGCATGCTCGCTTGCTCATCCACCCGGTTATCGTAAGCCTTTTTGAAAGTACGCACATTGAGAACCAACAGGGCTGCCACCACCATGACCAAAGCGATGTTCGCAGCAACTTTCCAAAGCGGATTTTTATCCAACTTGCGCTCCAATGTGTCGGTCCATTCATCGGCAACGGCAGCTACCTCAGCATCTTCAATATCAGCCTCCACACTGGTCACTTGAACGGACTCTTGTTTGGGCAGAACGGGCGAATTCGCGGGTTTATCCTGGCTATTCCACTTGAAGATGGGCAGTCCAAAATGCTCCAAACTGAGATTCAATGACTGGGCCGGAATGAAAAACAACTGACCATGAGGATTCAAGAAAAAATGGCCCAATTTTCCAAAGGGAACGGGCTTTTTAGATTCAGCTTCGCGCTGAATTTCAACCGCTAAGGAGCGAATCTCAGCCAAGGATTGAGCATATGTCAAACCCTTGGAATCAGACCAAAGCTTGGCCAGCAAACCGTCATCACTGTTCAAAGCTGCATTGAAAAACAAGGATGTCCCACTGGATTTCAATTCTTTGGAAAATGGATTCGCACTCGAAGAATAGGAGCGCATCAAAAAACCACCCAATCCTGGTACCACTACACATTCGTGCTTCAAAAGCAACTCTTCTAGGGACTGGGAAAGGAAGGTCAAACTCACGCTCTCAAATTTAAGATGTTTGAACAGAATTAAAAGAGGGAAAGTGCAATTCCTCCCATAATAGTAAGGCCGTATCCGCCGTAGCCAGCAAACTGCTCCAAACCTGAATTCAGCAAGTTGGAACCCTGTATCCAAACGCGGCCCTTGTTGGGCAAGCTATAATCAGCTCGCACATGCAAATCCATGAATCCCGCTACCTCGGTGGTGCGCAATTGGTTATTCTCGTCTAAAATTCGGTTGAAGCGCTTGCCCATGCCGCTGATTGACGACTGTACATACAATTGTTCCATGACCTTATATCGCAGAAAGCCTTCATAGGTAAACGAGGGCAAATGCCAAGCTTGTTGTTCTACGGCCGGCGTGTAATTCACCAATCGCGTAGAAGCATGCAGCAAGAACTTTTCTCCCATTGACAAACTCGTTTGAAAACGGAAGTACATGGAATTGACATTATCATAGACCACTTGCAGCGCATTCAAACTATCGACCAATCGATTGGATGGATCCAAGTTGCTCACGATCAAAGGCATATCAGCAACGCTATTGCCTCCAAAATTCAATTCGAAATTGGAATTGTCGCTGATGCGCCCGCGTACTCCGGCATAGGCATTGATTTGTTCGTATGAATTGCGAATTCCAACTGAGTCGTAGGTGAACGGAACAAAGGCCTGCATGCGACGAATGGAGTTTTTCTTCACGCCACCGTCTACGACACCGAACACTTGCATGTCCATGCCGCTCAATTTCTTGTAGAATTCTACATAGGGATTCAAACGGAATGACTGCACGTTGGTGTCGCCTTGGGCCAAAGGTTGAACATCGTTCAACCAAGTCATGATCAAGCCTGCATTCAAGTTCAATTGGCTGGGCCAGTGGTTGATTTTCAGGTAGGACTTGGCATCTACAAAAGTTTGATTGGAACGAGACAAACCGCCTGGTTTTTCGAGGTTGGGAGCCTGTTCGTATTGCAACAAGGTAAAGGAGATGTCATTGACGAATTGGGCCTTGGTGGCCAAATCCTTCTGAGTGGACAACATCGATGACAATTCAGATTCACGCTGCAAGAGGTTGTTGCTGTATGCTTGATATTGGGTCAACCAACGCAGCTCGGGCAATTTGCCGCCGCGCTTGAGTTGGTAATCGAGCAGACCGGTCAAGGTTTCACTTGTTTTACCCAAAATCACGGCATCACCGCGATAGGCAGAATCGGCGGCGAAGTAGTGCAAAGCATCTCGCTGATATTGAAAACCACCGGTTAAACTTCCTCTGTAGTAAAACTTGGAACCTTGCAGGGCCAACTGGGTCGTTTGGAAATCTTGGTAGGAGTTGGGATTATTTCCTTGCAAATGTCCCAAGTTCAAGCTGTAGGCATAAGACTTATTGGAGGGACTCGCTACATACAATTCGCCCAGCAAATGCCCAAAACTTCCCGCACCCAAACGCAGGTAATTGCTTTTGTAAACCGAATCAGCACCAGGCTCCGACAAGGGCTGGGGATCAACCGAAGCCGTCATCTTGGGAGTAGGGTAGAAATAATCGGGAGTCTCCAGATTCAACTTAATCTCGGGGTTTCTGCTAACCGATACTACGGGATCAATGAGCATCTTACTTGAAGGCAACAAGCGAATATTGGTTCCCGATATCACCTCTTGAGAAGAATTCTCAAAACCTCGTTTGGGATCAGGTTGAGCCATCAACAAAGCAGTGCCCGAAAGGCCAGCCAAGAACATCAGCGATTTTTTCATACGTATTGCATACAAAGATGCCCCCTGCGAATTTCCCGTAAGGCACGAGCGGGCGCCCTGTCCAGAAAATGGTACGAACCCTGTAAAGTCGCTCCATTCGCGGCTTTACAGTTGATACAGGGGTCTTGAGTCCAGCATTAGGGAAATTTGTTAACAGGTTTGATTTTTGAAGGAATTTCGTTAATTTTGCTGCCCATTTTACGGACATGTACGCCATAGTTAATATAGCTGGAAGACAGTACCGCGTTGAAGAAAACAAGCCTTTGGTGGTAAACCGATTGAAGGCTGAAGCTGGCCAAACCCTTGAGTTTGACCAAGTTCTGATGATCGGCGGTGATAAGATCAAAGTAGGAACTCCTACCGTTAAAGGAGCCAAAGTCACTGCCACCGTCGAAGAGCACGGAAAAGGCGACAAGGTCATTGTCTTCAAGAAGAAAAGAAGAAAGGGTTACAAGAAAAAGAATGGTCACCGCGACTATTTAACCCGCATCATCATCAAAAGTATCACCGCTTAATCATTTAAAAAAAAGAAAATGGCACACAAAAAAGGTATGGGTAGCTCCAAGAACGGACGCGAATCCCACAGCAAACGTCTTGGAGTGAAAGTGTATGGCGGCCAAGCCATCAAAGCAGGTGGCATCATTGTTCGTCAGCGTGGAACGGTCCACAACGCAGACGTGAACGTAGGCATTGGCAAAGACCACACCTTGTTCGCCTTGGCTGACGGAACGGTTCAATTCCGCAAAGGCAAAAACGGCAAGAGCTTGGTCTCTGTTGTTGCTGCCGAAGCCTAAATTCAACGAAATTTCACAGAAGGGGGCCTCGGTCCCCTTTTTTTTTGCATACATTCACATGGCCCATGAAAGACTGCCCCGTTAAACAGCCCAGTGAGTCCTTGACGACCATGACCGAGTTGGTATTGCCCAACGACACCAATACTTTGAACAACTTGATGGGAGGGAAGATGCTGCATTGGATGGACATTTGCGCCGCCATTGCCGCTCAAAAGCATAGCCTGCATACCGTAGTTACCGCTTCTGTCGATAGCGTCTCTTTCAAGGAAAGCATTCGCTTGGGCGACGTGGTTTCCCTGACGGCTTATGTGACAAGGGCTTTCAATAGTTCCATGGAGGTATTCATTGAGGTTTACGCCCAGAGCATTCCCGACGGTGTACGGGTCAAAAGCAACGAAGCCTATTACACTTTTGTGGCCTTGGATGCGCGCAATCGCCCCGTTCAAGTCCCACAAGTGGATCCCCAAACCGAGGTAGAAAAAGAAAAGTACGCGGGAGCCTTGCGCAGGCGCCAAGTTCGTTTGATTCTCGCGGGCAAAATGAAGCCCGAAGACGCGCAAGAATTGAAAAATCTGTTCGTTTAAATCAACCCGATTTCCCGAAGACGTTCCATCAAGAACTGATTGGCCGTATAATCTTCGTACTTCTTGGGGTTTTCCTCATTGATGCAGGAAGACAGCACAGCCAAGCTTACTTCGGGTCTGGGATGCAAAAAGAAGGGGATTGAAAATCTCGGTTCTGCCCATTTTTCTTTGGGCGGGTTTACCACGCGGTGTGTCGTGCTCTTCAATCGATCGTTGGTCAAGCGCTGAAGCATGTCGCCCACATTCACCACAATGTGATCTTCGACTTCGGTAACGGGAATGTATTGCCCTTTTTTATTCAACACTTCCAGTCCATCAGCAGAAGCGCCTACCAGCAAGGTAATCAAATTGATGTCTTCGTGTTCGCCTGCACGAATGGCATCTTTGGGGTCAGCCGTTATTGGCGGATAGTGAATGGCTCTCAAGATGCTGTTGCCATTGAAGATGCGGGCATCGAAATAGGTCTCTTCCAGATCCAAATACAGGGCTATCGCTCGCAGCATTTCTCGGCCTGTCTGTTCCAGGGCCTTGTAAAGGCGTTCTCCCGACTCATTGAAATCAGGCAACTCAGACACGATTTTATTGGCAGGGTAGGAAGGCAGCTGGGGATCTTGGGCATCTACAAATTGGCCAAAATGCCAGAATTCCTTCAAATCACCGGCATTGCTGCCTTTGGCATGTTCCTTTCCAAAGCCCGTATAGCCCCTTTGACCACCGCCCTCAGAATCATCGTATTGGTTCTTCGTATCAACAGGCAAGTCGAAAAAAGCCGAAACAGATGCATACAACCGGCTCAATTCGTCTTTGGGAATGCCGTGATTGCGAATGGCTACAAAACCAATTTCTTCATAGGCTTGACCGAGGTCAGAAACAAATTGCGCTTTCTGCTGGGCATCGCCTGCGGTAAACTGGGCTAAGTCTAATTTGGGAATGGCTTCCATAAAGACCCAAAATTACGGCCTCTTACAAGTGGAAACAACGGTTTTATTCAGAACCTACAGGAGAGGAGAAAGAAATGCTCTCTTCCAAAACGATGTTCACTGTAGTGGGGTTGGGAATGGCCACGAAATCCAAATCATGAAAAAGATCAGAAAGGGAATTCAAGTAAGACTGCCACTCGGGATTTGCAGGCAACTGACTATCAATCATAGCCTTGCGATCTGCCGAACACTCGTCGTAATAGTACAATAACAAGTCGGTTTGTGTAATGGCTGCATCCATAGGCCTGCGGTTTCAAAAGGTAAAACGCAAACCCGCTGGAATTATTTTACAACGACTGTATTTTTTTGCATCATTTTTCGCAAGTTCAACACCGCGTAATGCATTCGACCGATGCAGGTGTTCAAGTTGCTTTCGGTTAACACTGCGATTTCTTTGAAGCTCAAGTCAGCGTAGTGGCGCAATACCAATACTTCTCGTTGTTCTTCTGGCAACTTCCAAATCATGGCACGCAATTGAGCATTCTTGTCCTTTTCGATGCGCAATTGCTCGGGACTTTTTTCGAACAAGCCTATGTTATCGAAAATGTCACCACCCTCTGAATCGGTGATCATGGGCATGCGTTTGCGCTGACGTATATGATCGATGCTCAAGTTGCGAGCAATGCGCATGGCCCAAGGAAGGAATTTGTCTTCGTGGCTGTATTTACCCGCGTTGACGCTTTGAATAACTTTGATGAATACTTCCTGAAAGATGTCTTCAGCCAAGTAACGGTCGTTCACCAATACGTAAATAGAAGTGAAGATTCTCGCTCTGTGGCGTTTCAAAAGAGTCTCAAAAGCTGCTTGATTTCCAGCGACATAACGCTGAATCAAAACGCCATCGGTGATCATAGGTGCATCCATATACCTGCTCGGTTAGAGTGAAACAATCAATAAAATGCTTGTTAGGTATAGGTTGTGCTTATAGGCGTTTTGGGTTGATTACGTATGGCAAGAAATGTAAATAATTTGACAAAACCAAGAAAAAAACAGTCTAACGAGAAAAATCTCGCCTATTTACTCAATTTTTCGACCATTGATATAGTCGATGGCTGAAATTCTGGCCTTACCGGGCAGCTGCAAGGATAGAATTTGGAGACGCCCTTGGCGGCAATTCAGGAACAGAGTTTTGCCCTCCACATTCAAACCTGGCAACAGATTGCCTAATGGTGCATCCATGGGCTTGAAACAAGCCCAAATCTTGACATCCCCTACAGGAGTCGAAACCCAAGCACCTGGATAGGGAGCCAAAGCACGAATTTTTCTTTCACAGGTTAAGGCATCCTCGCGGTCAGGATGCAACTCACAAAAGTCTCGGTTCAGTTTAGGAGCCAGTTTATCTGTAGCGGGACCTTGAGGCTGAGGCACGGATCTATGCTCGCTCAGTTCCCGCAGGGTATCCAACATAACCTCAGCTCCCAGAACCATCAGTTTATCGTGCAAGCTCCCCCCAGTTTCTTCAGGGGCAATGGGTAGCCTGGCCTGCTTCAACAGATCTCCAGCATCAATCTCATGCACCAAGCGAAAAGTGGTGACCCCAGTTTCCGTTTCGCCCTGGATCAAAGCGTGCTGAATGGGTGCTGCTCCACGGTAATCGGGAAGCAGAGAGGCATGCAGGTTGATTGTGCCCAAGGGCGGGAAGTTCCAAACGCTTTCAGGAAGCATGCGAAAAGCGATAACCACTGATAGATCGGGGTTCCAACTGCGCAGTTGAGCCGCAAATTCATCGCTTTTGAGCTTTTCAGGCTGGGCCAGGGGAAGGTTCAATCGCAATGCACTTTCTTTTACAGCTGAGATTTGAACTTTTTGGCCTCGTCCTGCTGGGCGATCGGGAGCGGTTACCACACCCACCACATCCAATCCAGCTTCGACCAGGGCTTCCAATGAATAAGCCGCAAAACCGGGAGTGCCAAAAAAAACAATTCGCATAGAACAAAGGTAAGTGCTTTGCAGAGGCCGAAAAAAAGGCTTGAATCCAGTTATAGGCCACTAAAATGGCATTTTTAACGTCTATATATGGATTAGTAGGTCCAATTGCGAGACCTTTGTCTAAGCGTGAACAGAGCCTATCTACTTGGTCTTCTAGCATTTTTATGCTCCATTCCCTTTGAGGGGAAGGCTCAGTTCATCCCCAACCAAGGTCAATTTCCAGTTGGAGTATGGGCCAAACAAGAATGGGGAAATGGCAATTTTTGGGTCACGAGAGAGGGCTTAACATGGCACAGTTGGGATGCCGAATCGGCTCAAAAAATGCACGATCGCAGCTTGGAACAAATGTCCATTGCCAGCCACAGTGTGCGACTGGAGCTCATAGGGGGCCGTTTGGGTCAGCCTGTTTTCAAGGGCACGCCATCTTTGGCTGCCTTTCATTTTTTCAAGGGCCAAGATCCTTCCAAATGGGCCCGCGATGTTCATACCTACGACCGATTGGTGTTTGAAAATGTGTATCCGCAGATTGATTTAGAGCTCATCACAGCGGCCGGTGGCATCAAATACAACTGGATCATCAAACCGGGAGGGGAACCCGAACGTATACGATTCCTGTACCGCGGGGCAGATTATGTCAAAAACGAGGCGCAGCGACTGAGCATTGGTACCAGTTTGGGCGAAATTCAGGAGCAGATTCCTTTGGTGTACCGCGAGCAAAACCGCAGCAGAGACACCCTAAACACCCAGTACATTCAGACGGGAGATACCTTGAGTTTCTCTCTCAGCAGCAAACAAATTGGGCGTCGCTTTCAGTTGACGGTCATCGACCCCGTGCTGGTATTTTCGACCTACTCAGGTTCCAAAGCTGACAATTTTGGTTGCACAGGCACCTATGATGACCTGGGAAATGGGTATGCGGGAGGAACCGTTTTTGACATTGGTTTGCCTACGACCTTGGGGGCCTTTCAAATACAATTTGGCGGTGGGGTCAACGAAAACCTTGGTTATGGAGGTTCTCGCGATGCCGCTATTCTGAAATTCAATTCCAAAGGTGACCAGCTCTTATACTGCACCTATCTGGGCGGTCGAAACAACGAACAACCCCATTCCATGGTGGTAGATCCCTACGGCCGCTTGTTTGTTATGGGATCCACGCGAAGCACTGATTTCCCCAGTTTCTCGCATTCCTACAAGGATAAAAATCAGGGCGATTACGACTTTTTTATTTGCCAGCTAAGCGCCAATGGTTCCCAATTGCTGGGCAGCACTTTTGTGGGGGGTATGGGCCTGGATGCGGTTGGAGCCGACCGCAGCACCACATCAGTCAACAATTTTCCCTTGTTGTATAATTATGCCGACGAATTTCGAGGTGAAATCATCACCGACAGCAGCCGGGTGTACATCAGCGGGGTGACATACAGCACCAATTTCCCGCGCTCTAACAATTCCCAAGCCTTTGGTGGGAAAGAGGATGCCGTTCTTTTTTGCCTGAGTCACAACTTGGACACCTTGGTTTGGTCTCAATGCTTCGGCGACAATGGATACGATGCTTTCTACGGATGCGCCTTGGGCAAAAATGGCGATTTGTTTGCCGCTGGAGGCACTACTTCATCCAACTTAGAATCCAAGGGAATTGCTTGGAAACGACTGCTCGGCACAGCCGGCAAAGCCGACGCCTTGGTCATGCGATTCAATCGATCGACGGGACAAGCTTTGAATGGTGCCTATTTCAGCACCAGTACCTACGAACAGGCCTATTTTGTGCAAACGGACAATTCGGGAAACCCCTACATTTACGGGCAACACACGAGTTCCATTCCCGCCATCAATGCCCGTTTTCACATCAACGGCAGCGGCGGGCAATTCATTGCCAAACTCAACCCTGCGTTGAACCAGGTATTGTTGCAGAGTTCATTTTCAGGAGGGGCCAGCAATCCCAATGGGCAACCCAATATCAGTCCTTCTGCCTTTTTGATCGATCGCTGCGAACGCATTTTTGTCTCAGGTTGGGGAGGGGAAAC
Source organism: Bacteroidota bacterium (assembly GCA_030833525.1). Classification (GTDB taxonomy): domain Bacteria; phylum Bacteroidota; class Bacteroidia; order NS11-12g; family UBA955; genus JALRLA01. The sequence continues at coordinate 33,027 of JAURGZ010000010.1, forward strand.
CAACGATGCCTTGTATGACATATTCAACGGCCAAAGCAAGGCTGAACGCAACAAGGGCAATACCCGTGGCTTACCCATTACCTCTGACGCCCCTCAAAAAACCACCGATGGCAGTGACTTTTATGTGGCCGTATTCTCTAAGAATATGCACGATTTGGCCTTTGCGACCTTTTTTGGGGGCATTACCTCGGGGTTCAAAGTAGCCGAAGAACACGTAGACGGGGGAACTTCTCGATTTGACAAAAAAGGCATCATTTACCAATCGGTCTGCGCGGGTTGCAGGCGCAATGGTTTGTTCCCCACCACACCGGGATCATACAGCCCCAACATGATGTCTGATAACTGCAACAATGCTCTCTTCAAAATCGATTTTGAGAACCTGAACAAAAAGCCCTACATGCTCGACACATTTGTTCAGGTCATTGCCACTCAGCCCATCAATTTCAGCAAATTAGCCTTTGATCCTGACCCCTACGACACCTTGGAGCTCGATGTCATTTGGCTCAATCGCGGGGGCATGAAAGGGGCAGACAGCGCCCAAGTTTTTGTTTCTCCGGGCATTGGTTCAGCTGGCCTCACTTTGGTTTGGAACACCCAGTGTGCGAGCTACAGTACAGATACAGCCACCTTGTTGGTGCGCGTGCGCGATCGAGGCTGCCCCAAAGCCGATACCACCTATGCCCTGATTCGCATTTTGGTGCAGGAGCCACCCAAAGTCATACCACCCGAAGCTGTGTGCGTGAGTTACGACCGAAAAAGTGGCAAAATGAAAGTTTCGTGGCCATCATCAACGGTACCCGCGGGTTTCTTTCGGTATTTCTTGTTGGAGCGAACCAATCCCGATGGATCCGTCCTGATTTTGGACACGATTCGCAACAACCAGGTCGGAGAGTGGATGGATAATGGTGTCGTAGATCCCCGCGTAAACAACTATTGCTATGCATTGATCGGGGTCAACATTTGTGGAACCAAGGTGCGCACTTCCAACGCTTTCTGTACGGTTCGCGAGTTGAACAATCCCATTACCGGGGTTCCCGTTTTGGCCACCACCGTTGATTTCGATAAAACCAATCGCACCTACTGGCCCAGCAGCGATGAACCTGATTTCAAAGAATACGAAGTTTACCGTACCCCGCGAAACCAACCCTGGCCTGACAACCCTTTCCTGATCACTACTGACACATTTGCATTGGATTCATCGCTTGATGTCGATCGAGAAAGTTGGTGTTATCGCGTAGTGGTAGTAGACCAATGTGGCCACATTTCAAGTCCCAGCAACGAAGGGTGCAACGTGGTCATTTCTGGGTCCACAGTAGGAGCACCGCAGTACTTTTTCAACCTCCAATGGATGGATTATCAGGGTTGGCCATTGGGTGTTGCGAACTGGACCTTGGAGAGAGAATATGGCCCACAGCCCTTTTCACCCATACTCTCGGGTTGGCAGCAGCGCCAAAGCAGCGATGTCAACCTGGATTACGATTGGGGAGGGTATTGGTACCGAGTCATTGCACAAGAACAAAAGCCCGCAACTCAGGTGCTGCAGGCTCAAAAATCCATGAGCAACTGGATTTACTTGTATCAAAAGCCCGAAGTTTGGGTCCCATCAGGCATCACCATCAACGGCGATGGCTTGAACGAGGTATGGGGCACCGTGCCCATTTTTGTGCGCGGCTACAGCATGAAGGTTTACAACCGATTTGGCGAAAAGATTTGGGAAACCGAAGACAAACACCAGCAATGGGATGGCTTCTATCAAGGTCGTCAAATAGCAGACGGTGTGTACGCTTGGCTCGTGGAATTCGAAGGCTGGGATGACAAGGTGTACCAGAAAACAGGAACCGTGACGGTCATTCATTAATGCGTGCGACCGAGCAACCAATCACTCAAAGATTCCAAGGCTTGGGTATCACAGCCCTCCATTTGCAAGGACTTCCATTCCTGATTGGCCAATTGATGATAATGTTCAGCCAATTCCAATAGTCCTTTATCCAGTCCTTGTTGAATCCACAATGCGCGAACGCGATCGATTCGCTCGTCTTCTTGGTACTGATCAAACAGTTTTTCCACCTCTGACGAAATGGCTTGGGAACTCAAGTACAACCAGGTTTTTTTACCTTCGGCAATGTCTCCTCCCAATCGTTTACCCGTAGCAGCTTCTTGCCCAAAGCTATCCAAATAATCGTCAATCATTTGGAAGGACAATCCCAGGGCGCATCCGGCGCGATAAAAGCCTTGGGCCACCTCAGAGTTCGCATTGGCACTCATCGCCCCTAATTGCAAAGCACAACCCAATAAAACGGCTGTTTTTTGTTCAATCATGCGCAGGTAGTCGGCAATCGACACGCCGTTCATTTGGGCGAAATCCATGTCTTTCTGCTGTCCTTCACACACTTCTCGGGCGGTTTTCGAGAATAAAGCCAAGGCTTCTGCCTGCTGAGGGCCGCGGTAGCGAAAGACCGCATCGTAAGCTGCAACCAGCATATTGTCTCCAGCCAAAATGGCCGTCGGCTCATCCCAATTTTTGTGAACGGTTGCCTGGCCTCTTCTGCGATCGGCTTGATCCATGATGTCATCGTGAACCAAACTGAAATTGTGAAATACCTCGACCGCGTGCGCCAATTCAAGCGCCAGTTCTGCTTGAGCTCCCGCAGATTCTGCGGCCATAAGCACCAATTGGGGGCGAATGCGTTTTCCTCCCAAATCCATGATGTATTGCATGGCCGCATACAAGGTTTCGGGATTGCCTTGAAACCGATTCAAGGAGCGATGTTGTTCATACAATTCGGCTAGGCGCGCATCAATCATGCCGCAAGTTACGCCGCATCAATCATCCATTAAAACCATATCGATGGTTCGCTCACTGGGGTTGGCAGCCTTGACCCTCACCCAAACGGTGTCTCCCAGGCGAATTTCCCGGCGCCGGCGCTCACCAACCATTTTCTTTTCAGATTCGAAAAACCGATAACGATCTCCGCGCATGTCATGAACTCTTACCAGTCCTTCGCAGTGATAACGCAGGGAAGTGGCATAAATGCCCCATTCGGTCACCCCACTGACTTTGGCCTCCATCACTTCACCCAAATGCTGAGTCATCAATTCGGCCATTTTGTATTTGGTACTGGCTCGTTCAGCTTCTGAGGCTTTCTGCTCCATGTTGCTGCTGTGCTTGGCCATTTCTTCGATTTCAGATTCGCTGTAAAGGGGAGTCAAATCGTCATGGGTGAGGTATTGAAGCAGCATGCGATGCGCCAACAAATCCGGGTAACGGCGAATGGGAGAGGTGAAGTGTGTGTAGCAATCAAAGGCCAAACCAAAATGATCGGTTTTTTGCGATGTATAAACGGCTTTCGCCATTGAACGAATCGCCATCTGCTGCAACAATTCAGCTTCAGGCTGACCTTCGCTGCGCTTGGCTAATTGGTTAAAACTGCTTCGAATTTGTTCTTCGTTGTCAATTTGAATGGGATATCCCAGCAATTTGGCAAAGCGAGCAAAATCCAACAATCGCTCATGCGGCGGGTAATCGTGCGTTCGGTATATGAAGGGGAGTGGCGGCTTTTTCCAGTGTCGAACCTTTTCAGCCACGGCTTGGTTGGCCATCAGCATATAGGTTTCGATCATTTTATGGGCTTCAAACCGCTGTTTTTCATACACTTCGATTGGTTCACCCGTGCGGGGATCCAAACGAAAACGCATTTCCTTGGATTCAAACACAAGGGCCCCTTTGCGGTAGCGTTCTTGCTCGAAATGCTCTGCAATTCGGTTCAGAGTCTGAAGATGCTGGGACCATTCTCCAGGGTCACCTTTGATCAGTGCCTGCGCCTGCTCATAGGAGAAACGACGATTGGAGTGAATCATGGTCTTGGCAAATCGCTTGGATTGAATCTGCAGGCTCTGCTTGTTGATTCGAAACAAAACCGAAAAGGCCAACCGATCGCATTGGGGTTTCAAGGAACACAAACCATTGCTCAATTTCTCAGGCAGCATGGGTATGGTGCGGTCGACCAAATATACCGAGGTGCCTCGCTTGAGAGCCTCTTGATCCAGGGCTGTTCCAGGCTTTACGTAATGTGCCACATCGGCAATGTGAACGCCAATTTCCCATTCCTCGCCGGCATCCAGCAGTGAAATAGCATCGTCGAAATCTTTGGCATCTTCAGGGTCGATGGTGAATGTATCGAATGCCCGATAATCGATTCTATTTTCTCCTTCGACCCAAGTAGGTTCATCGGGATAAGTAGCAGCCTCTTGCTCTACCTCATGAGGAAAGGAAATGGCAAACCCGAATTCGGCGACAATGGCGTGCATCTCAGCCGAATTTTCACCCGGAAGACCCAATACTTCAATCAACCTAGCTGAGGGATTGCGCTTTGGTCGTTCCCAATCGTAGACTTCAACCAAGGCCAAATGGCGATCGTGTTTGGCCTCCAATTTTCCATCTAGCTTCAAATCGGGCAGGGGCAGCCCCCCAACCAAGCAAAAGCCGGTTCCTTCGAATACATCGAGTTGACCGATGTACCGGCGTATTCCGCGTTCCAATAAGCGGCAGGAGAGAATTTCAAGGCGCTTGCCTCGGCGTTCAAATTCGCACTGCACCCGGTCACCGGGCAATAAGTAATGAACGGTCTCTGGGGGCAAGAACAGGCTGCGTTCTTGATCATCGGGCTGAAGATACCAATCACCTCGTTTGCCAATATCCAACACGCCGCGTATGGTTTCAGCAGGGCGTATAGCCCTGAATTGACCTTTGGAAGGCTGTTCTACTTTGCCCCATTGCACCAATCGCAACAACGATTGATAGACGGCATCTTTGTCAAAATGAGCTTCGCGTGGAATGCGCAAGAAGACGCGCTGAACATTCAATGTCCCTTGCTTGGCGTCTTCGAGAATGGCCAATACGACTTGATCGACCAGGCTGAGTTTCGGATTGGATTTTGCCACGTATGCGCTTACTCCTCGTAATAATCCAAATCCTTATGAAAGGGCTCCTCTACGTACCAAGTTCCCCACCCGGCCAAAGCCAAACACCCTAAACCTACCCAAACAGCGGCCCATACCGATGAAGAAAAGTGAAGCTCCAACCATTCAAAGGAACTGGTAATGACCAATACCCCTCCTCGAACGAAATTGGGTACGGTTGCAGACACCGTAGAGCGAATGTTGGTACCAAACTGTTCGCTGGCGTTGGTCACAAAAATGGCCCAGTATCCCGTAGCACTGCCCAATACGAATGCCAACGTTTTGTAATAAGCAGCCGACCCCGATGGACCAAACAAGAACAACAAGGTCATGACACTGATTCCTAACAGGTTGAGATAGATTACCTTTTTGCGTGATTGAAGCACTTGTGAAAGCAATCCACTCAACAAATCACCGGCACTCAGGCCCACATAGGACCACATGATCAATTCTCGAGTATTGACCGGGGGCTCGGCGAGGCCTGTAATTTCAGGAAAGAAACGATGAGACAAAGCGATCAAAATTCCCACCACATACCAAACGGGTAGGCCAATGAAAATGCAGGCTATGTATTTGGTAAAAGTGGGAACATCCTTGAACAGCCAAAAGAAATTGCCGCGCTGTACTGAGTCTGATTTGGATTTTTGGAACATATTGGATTCAAATGTGCCCGCCCTTAAGGCTAGCAACAGAAACCCAAGCATTCCACCCACGATGTAGGCCACTTGCCAATTGGCCAATTCTAAACCCGTCAAAGAACCCAAAACTGAACCCAGCCAATCTCCTTGGCTGGCCACCAAAAACGCTGCAACGGCGCCCAGGGCACCAAACGTGACGATGATCATCGTACCAATTCCCCGGCGGCGAATGGGCAACAACTCAGACACGAGCGTAATGGCGGCACCCAATTCGCCCGCCAGGCCAATACCCGCCGTAAATCGCCAGAATTTATAAGCTTCAACGGTCTGTACAAAGGCGTTGGCAATGTTCGCCAGCGAATACAGGAGAATGCTCCCAAACAACACCGAAACACGACCCTTTTTATCGCCCCAAACACCCCATACGATGCCGCCCAAGAGCATGCCGGCCATCTGCCATCGAAACAAAACCGTCTCGTAGGTGCTGAAATCAATTCCCAGGGAGTTGAGACTCTCTTTTTTGATGATATTAAAGAGAATAAGGTCATATATATCAACAAAATAGCCTAGAGAAGCTACAATGATCAACAAGGTAATATTCTTTTTTCCACTCATAGGTAGGGTACCAAAGATGCACAAAAAATTCCCAATTCCCGGGCATCGATTTCATCAAAATGAGCCAAATGCTCACTGTCAACATCCAAAACTGCCACGACTTCCTCCCCTTTGAAAATGGGAACCACAATTTCGCTTTGGCTGAAAGCGCTGCAGGCTATGTGGCCTGGAAAATCATGCACATTGGGTACAACAATGGTTTTCTGCTGCTGCCAGGCCGAACCGCAAACCCCACGCCCTAATGCAATGCGCGTGCAAGCTACAGGGCCTTGAAAGGGGCCCAACACGAGTTCATTTTGACTCACTCGGTAAATTCCTACCCACCACCAACAAAAGGTATCTTTCAACAAAGCCATGGCATTCCCCAGGTTGGCTACCGAATCTGATTCAGGAGCTAGGAGGGGGGGCAACTGTTCATGGACCCACTTGTATTTATCTGATTTTGTGTAGGTTGAAAAATCAACTGACTGTACCTCCATCGACATTGGACAAATGTACTAAAAACCAAGTCCGTTTGACTCCTGCTCGAAAGCCAGAATCCTTTGCCCATGCGGCTTTTTAAGCGTATCTTGCTTGATTAAATGCCAACTCGTTACGCATGCAAGTAATCAACACCAAAGGATTTGAAGTCGTATTCACCTTCGTTGAACATCCCTATTTTGGTGTTATTCTCGAGGCCAATGCCGTACAACTCTTAGACAATGGGATGCCCTCGCTGACCTTCCAGCGAATCAGGCCCATGACCGCTTCCTATTTCGGGCTCAACCCCGAACTCACCCAAGCGGTAACCCTGATGGATCAATTTGAAGCTGATCACATCATGAAGCGGTTCTACACCGGCAAAAAGTCAATCAAGCTACAAGACTTCCTAACCAAACATTTTGTAGATGAGGTTCAAAAAACAGCCCGAAAATTCATTGAAAACCAAATGGTTGCTGTATTGAACCTGGTAAAATCCTACCCCTTGTATTGGGCCAGTAGCGCAGGTGAGCCCATGGGGCATCCCGTTCAGTTCTACGATGAGCCTGCATCGGTCTTGTTTCACTTCAGACGCGATGAAACAGGCATGAACTACTTCGCTACCGTCAAGCACCAAGGCGAAAAAATTCCATTTTATCAGAACAACAGTCATTTGTTGGCCGTTCATCCCACTTGGCTCATTACCCAAGATCGCTTGTTGTTCTTCCCCCCCAATGTGGATGGGCGAAAAATCGTACCCTTTCTAAACAAGCGATTCATTCACGTTGATCCTCATCAAGAGGCCTTCTATTTTGAAAAATTCGTAGCTCCTTTGCTCGAAAACCACGACGTCTATGCCCAAGGGTTTTCCATTGTAACCGACCAATTCAACATGAAACCGGTTTTGGTGCTCTCGCATCAATATGAAGAGGCGCCCAAAGCAACGCTGTTCTTTCAATATGGTCAGTGGAAATTCCCCTATCACGTAGGCAAACGGGTCAATGTGTCTTTGGAAAAAAACGGGGATCAAGTGGTATTTCACCGGGTGCGAAGATCCTGGCACGGTGAAAATTCCAAAATAAACACATTGAAGGATTTAGGATTAATCAATTCAATTGGAAGTTTATTTGGACTGAGCGGAAAAAAAGAATCCAAATCAGGCAACAGCCTGGTTCAATGGTTCAACGAAAACCAAGCGCTTCTGGAGCGTGAAGGATTTGAATTGGAGCAAGAATCTGGGCCTGTTCAATTCTATTTGGGCAGCATCGAACTGAAAATTCGCATTCAGCAAAACTTGGATTGGTTTGACTTGATGGCCAGGGTTAAAATTGGGGCTTACGAATTTCCCTTCAGCCGCTTTCGCAAACACATTTTGGAGGGTCAACACGAGTTTGTTTTGCCCAATGGAGAAATTGCCATTTTACCGCAGGCCTGGTTTGATCGCTTTGAAGCGTTGATGCATTTGAGCGAGGTGCAGCAAGAGGAACTGCGTTTAAAAACCATACACAGCGGTTTGCTTGACGACCTTGCTGAATATACCGAAGCCGAATTTGCGGGGAGCGAATGGCTCAAAACCCTGCAGTCTGGTGATTTCCCCGATTATGAATTGCCCGAAGGCCTGCAGGCTGAACTTCGCCCTTATCAGTTGGAAGGCTATCGATGGCTTCGTTTCATGTTGGAACACCATTTCGGCGCTTTGCTCGCTGACGACATGGGATTGGGTAAAACCATTCAAACCTTAGCCTTGCTGTTGCATTTATCTCAAAAAGGAGATAAGCCGATTCTCATTGTGGCTCCCAAATCCTTGTTGTACAATTGGAGCCACGAGGCCAAGCGATTCGCTCCTGGTCTAAAAACCCTGTTGTATTCAGGTGTAGGGCGTCAAAAGATGCAAGACCAAGCCCGTCAATCCCAAGCCATCATCATGAGTTATGGCACCATGCGCAACGACATTGCTTGGTTGGAAACCCTGGACCTTCAAGCCATCATTCTAGACGAAAGTCAAGCCATCAAGAACCCCAGTTCGCTGACAGCCCGAAACCTATTGAAATTGCAAGCGCCCATGCGTGTAGCCCTAACGGGAACCCCCATTGAAAACACACTCATGGATGTCTGGAGTCAAATGAATTTCTTGAACAAAGGCCTACTGGGAAGCTACTTGTACTTTGAGAAGGAATTCATTCGCCCCATTGAACGCAGTGGGGACCCGCATAAAGCCGAACAATTGCGAAAGTTCATTGATCCCTTTGTGCTGCGCCGCACCAAGAAACAGGTTGTCACTGAACTGCCCCCCAAAATCGAGAAGATACATTACTGTGAAATGAGTCCCGAACAACAAGAATTGTACGATCGGGTCAAAAACCAATACCGCAATGAATTGCTCAACCACGTGGGACAGGTAGGCATGGGTCGTGCGAGATTGAAAATCTTCAACGGCTTGATGCACCTGCGCCAATTGGCCCTGAACCCAAGCTTAAAAGAACCCCAGTTCTCAGGTTCATCAGGAAAAGACGATGAAATATTCCACATGCTGGAACGCGCAATAGACGGGGGTCACAAAGTGCTCATTTTCTCGCAATTCGTGGGTTATTTACGGGTATTCGAAGACATGCTGCAAGACCAGCGAATTCCCTATGCTTATCTGGACGGGTCTATGGATGAAAAAGAGCGAGCTCAAGCCATTGACCGCTTTCAAACAGACCCCAAAATCCCTGTTTTCCTATTGAGCTTAAGAGCGGGAAACAGTGGCATAAACTTGACGGCTGCCGATTATGTTTTCCTAGCCGACCCCTGGTGGAATCCTTTTACGATGCGTCAAGCCGAAGACCGCGCTCACCGCATTGGTCAGGAGAAAACCGTTTTCTCCTACAAATTCATCACCAAAGGCAGCATTGAAGAGAAAATTCTGGCATTGCAGCAGAAGAAAACCTTGTTGGCCGAAAGCATCATACCCGATGAAGACTCCATTTTGAGCAGCCTAAACGTAGAGGAGTTGGAAGAATTGCTGAATTGATCGACTCATCCCAAATCGGCTCTTGGGCCGCCGTATTCGAATCGGCCTGCATTCGTTCATCGATCAACGAATTGGATGCTTTTTTGACTCAAGAAGAATCAAGGTTTGGGGTATTTCCACCGAGGGAAAGTCGATTCAAAGCGCTTGAACTTTGCTCATTGGAGCAAACTCGAGTGGTGATACTCGGCCAAGACCCTTACCACGGTGAGGGGCAAGCGCACGGCTTGGCTTTTTCAGTTCCCACGGGAATTCCCATGCCTCCCAGTCTGCGCAACATAGCGGCCGAAATATGGAACGACCCCGCTCTTAACCCTGAGAATGCTGTACCTATGAATCAGCATCATGGCAACTTAGAGTCTTGGGCTCAACAGGGCGTCATGTTGCTCAACGTGTATGGAAGTGTGCGCAAACACAGCCCAGGAAGCCACCGCCGCTCAGAGTGGGAAGAAATCAGCCAGGCCATACTTCAGGCGATTAACCTAAAAGCTGAACCCTGTGTTTTCATGCTGTGGGGTCAAGATGCCAGAGGGCTGAAACCGCTGATCGATGCCGAGCGGCACTTGATTCTAGAATCTGCTCATCCCAGCCCCTTGTCGGCGTACAGGGGATTCAAAGGCAGTCGTCCTTTTTCTCGGTGCAACGCATGGCTTCGCTCCAAAAACCGAGGGGAAATTGATTGGCTGTCTCCTTGGAGATTCAGCCCCAGGCTGCTGTGAATATGTTCTCAAGCCAATACCCATGGCAAGGGTTAGTTTTGAGGTATGGAAAACCCCATCGAATTGCAGAATGCCATCATTTACCAAGGCAAGATTCCCGTATTGAGCGGTGTAAATCTGCGCGTTGAGCCCGGTGAATTCGCGTATTTGGTTGGAAGAACGGGCAGTGGAAAATCCAGCCTTCTCAAAACCTTATACGGCGAATTGCCCCTGAATGATGGAACGGGTCAAATTGCTGGTTTTTCCTTGCACGAATTAAGCCCGAAAAAAGTACCATACTTGCGCCGAAGCTTGGGCATTGTTTTCCAGGACTTTCAATTGCTCAGCGATCGAAATGTCATAGATAATCTCTTGTTTGTTCTCAAGGCCACCGGATGGAAAGACAAGAGCGCCATGATCGAAAGAGCCCACGAGGTCTTGAAAAAAGTCAACCTTTCTACCAAAGACTATAAAATCCCAGCTGAATTGAGTGGGGGTGAACAGCAGCGATTGGTGATTGCGCGTGCTTTGTTGAACAACCCCAAAGTCATTTTGGCCGACGAACCTACGGGAAATTTAGATCCCGAAATCAGCGATGAAGTAATGAGCCTTCTGCATTCCATTGCAGCTGAAGGTACATGCATTTTGATGGCCACCCATGATTATCGATTGATTGAGAAATTCGGCGGTAGCATATACCGGGTTGCTGACCACAAAGTTGAGCGCATCGAAACCCTTTAGTGGCGTTTCCAGCGGTAGATGGGAGTTTGCGTTTCTACCCATTGCAATTCCTCCCATTCGTATTGGTCCACCCAAGCATTATAGGCATCAGCACCCAACCAATCGGCTCGGGTTTGCTTGCCCTGAATGGACTTTTGATCGATGAATAGATCAACATCAGCTGTCAAGGTTTTCATGGAATCTTGCAAGGCAGCGGCATCAGTACCATAACCCGGAGCTTTCCATATTTTCAAATTCGAATACCGAATTTTTTTGTAATCTAAGTAATTATCTAACAATACTTTGTTTATGCTTACATAAACATATTGTTTATCAGTTGAAAAATGCGACAAAACTTGCTCTGATTTCTGCAATTGAGACCCATAAGTACCCCATTGATGAGCCAGCAAGGTACCCCCATTCCACGCAAACAGTCCCAGAACCAGCACACCTATGGGCCACTGAGCGGCTCGCCGGTAATTCCAGGCCCATGCCAATCCCAACAGGGGAGGAACCATCATCATGAATTCGGCATTGCCTTGAGAAAAGAGCGCAAACAAACCGTGCACAATCAATATCCAAGTGAATGGAAGTTTCAACCAAGCCTTTCCCGCAAACCGAGGTTTAATCCCGACAAAAAGACCCGTTCCAATCGCAATAGCCGCTGCCACAAAAAGCACCACCCATGGGGTATTGAACAACTGCAAGGTACTGGCATGGATTTGCAAGAATGAACGAAACAGATTCACGATTGTCAACGCGAAGGCATTGAAACCCCAATGGCGATCAACCAAGCCTTCTTGCCAATCTCGAGTGATGAAATACCAAACATCCAAGCCAAGTTCATGGGCAATTTGGCTATAAACGGCCAATACCAACAGGGCCCCCATCAACATTCCCAGAACCCAACGAATGTGGCGATTGACACCGGTGTACAACGAGTATAACAGCAAAGCCAAGCACCAAAACACATGCATCTGATGAAAGAGCACGGCCAAGGTCAGAAGCAAAGCAGATTGCCCCTCTTTATTCGCCAGATATCGTTCTGTTCCCCACAGCGATAGAGCCAATGGCCAAGCATAGGTTTCATTTTCTGTTCCGAAGCGCAGGCAAACAAAACTGCTGGCAACCAAGGCCACCCAAAGATACCGATCGGGCTTCGGGGGCAGCAGCTGCCAAATCGCCATCAAAGCCACAAGCAAGGCCGCCGAATTCCAAGCCGAATACAACCAGATGGACTCCAAGCCCGTCCATGACCAAAAGCCGGCCCATAAAAGGGCAGAGGGTTGATACAACAAATGATGAGGGCTCCACCATTCTCCACGCCCCATGGCAGCGGCATAACCGTAGGCATCAGCCGTATGTTCAGCCGGAATCAACAAGAGATATAGCAAAAACAGGATACCGAAAAAGGCGATTATTTGAACTCGGCTAAGGGCCATCGAAACAAAGGTAAGTATCTTTGCTAGGTGCAAAATCCCTTGGACCAACCTGTTTTTATGCGCATAGCAGCGGCCTGCCAACAGCAGAAGCTACAGGCTTGGGTTGTGGGCGGCTTTGTTCGCGACTGGATCTTGCAACGGCCATCGAAAGACATTGACATCGTGGTTTTGGGTTCTGGAGTCGAGGCGGCTCAGGCACTCGCCCGAGAATTGGATCACGATTGTAGCCTGGCCGTATTCAAAAACTTCGGTACCGCTCAGGTGAAATACCAAGATTGGGTGATTGAATTCATCGGTGCCCGAAAGGAGAGTTACGACCGCAACAGCCGAAAACCCGCCATTGAAACGGGCACCCTCGAAGACGATCAACTTCGTCGTGATTTTACGATCAATAGTTTATACATTTCATTAAATGAAGGCAATTATGGCGAATTGATTGATCCGTTTCAGGGAATTCAGGCCCTTCAAGATCGCGTCATCGTCACCCCCACAGACCCCAATACTACCTTTTCTGACGACCCGCTTCGCATGCTTCGAGCCATACGTTTTGCGGCGCGTTTGAATTTTTCCATAGACCCCAATACCTGGCAAGCCATTTGTCAAAACCAAGGGAGAATCAGCATCGTTTCAGCCGAACGCATCAGCGACGAGTTGAACGCAATGATCTCAGGCGAGAAGCCCAGCAGGGCTTTATCCTTGTTGTTTGATTGCGGCCTTTTGCACCTCATCTTGCCCGAACTCGCGGCTATGCAGGGCATTGAAACAATAGCCGGCAAATCGCACAAAGACAACTTCTACCACACCCTACAAGTACTGGATCAGTTGGCAGAACTTAGCAATGACTTATGGTTGCGTTGGGCCGCCATTCTGCACGATATCGCGAAACCGGCCACCAAACGTTTCGAACCCAAAGTAGGATGGACCTTTCACGGGCATGAAGACAAAGGTTCACGCATGGTGAAGCCCATTTTTCGACGTCTGAGACTCCCCTTGGATGAGAAAATGAAGTTTGTCGAGAAAATGGTAGCCATGCACCTGCGGCCCATCGTGCTTTCCCAGGAAATTGTGACCGATTCTGCTGTTCGCCGCCTCATCGTCGATGCCGGTGACGATGTTGGGGCCTTGATGCTCTTGTGCCAAGCCGATATCACGAGCAAGAATGAACGCAAAGTCCAACGCCACTTGGAGAACCTGAAAAAGGTTCACGACAAAATCCAGGATGTTCAACAGAAAGACGAACTGCGCAATTGGCAACCCGTTTTGTCTGGTCACCACATCATGCAGCATTTTCACATTGCCAAACCCCAGCAAATTGGGGACCTCAAAGAGGCGGCTCGCGAAGCCATTTTAGACGGCCACATTGGCAATACCTTGGAAGAATCACTGGCCTTTTGCGAGAAATTAGCGGCCGAACTTGGAATTCCTCGAAAGTCCTAAGTTCTGAGTTGCGAATGCCGCGTTCAAGCGCGATTTTTGCCGCATGTTGCAATTGTCAACCATCAGGCAAAATCCCGAATCCATCGTAGAACGTTTAGCCCTGCGCGGATTGGATGCCGCAGCGGCTATTCAAGAATTGCTAAAAGCCGATGAATCAAACCGCAAATTGCGTTTTGACTTGGAACAACAACAAGCCAAAGCCAACCAATTAGCCGGGGAGATAGGGCAATTGTTCAAATCGGGTCAAAAAGATCAAGCTGAACTCAAGAGACAAGAGTCTGCTGACTTGAAAGACTCCATCAAGAACTTAGAGCAAGAATTGGCTAGCAGCGACGAACAAGTCAAAGCTTTGTTGATTGCCCTTCCAAACGCCCCTCAACTCGATGTCCCCAAAGGCAAAAGTGCCGACGACAATCTCTGCGTTTTGGAATGGGGCTCAAAACCCCAACTGCATAGCCAGGCCAAACCCCATTGGGAACTGGCGAGCGAATATGGAATCATAGACTTTGAACTCGGTGTGAAAATCACCGGAGCTGGATTTCCGGTGTACAAAGGCAAAGGAGCCATATTGCAGCGGGCCTTGATACAGTTCTTCCTCAATGAAGCCGGCAAAGAAGGCTATACCGAAATGCAGGTTCCTCATCTTGTCAATGCCGATTCTGGCTATGGCACCGGCCAACTTCCCGACAAAGAAGGGCAGATGTACCACGCGGTGTTGGACGACTTATATTTGATTCCCACAGCTGAAGTTCCCGTTACAAACCTATACCGCAACACCCTGTTGGACCACAGTGAGCTACCCATTAAAAACACAGGATATACGCCTTGTTTTCGTCGAGAAGCCGGCAGTTACGGGGCTCATGTTCGCGGCTTGAATCGACTGCATCAATTCGACAAGGTCGAAATCGTGCAGATTGTAAAACCCCAAGATTCTGATGCCACTTTGGAGTCCATGCAGCAATATGTGCAGGGCTTGCTGCAAAAATTGGAATTGCCCTATCGTCTGTTGTTGCTCTGCGGCGGAGATATGGGCTTCACCAGCGCCAAAACCTATGATTTAGAGGTTTGGAGCGCAGCCCAAGAACGTTGGCTCGAATGCAGTTCGGTTTCAAATTTCGAGACATTTCAGACCAACCGCTTGAAATGCCGCTACCGCAATGAAGATGGAAAAACCGAATTGGCCCATTCCCTCAATGGATCTGCCCTGGCATTGCCCAGAATTGTAGCTGCCCTGTTGGAAAACAACCAAGACGAGACAGGCATTCGAATTCCATCTGTTTTGGTTCCCTATACGGGATTTGACCGCATCGAAGCCTAATGGAAAACCAACGTTACCCTCTGGGAAAATTCGACTGGGATCAAGATTGGTCCCTCGAAGACCTTTTGGGAGCCGTGGTGCGCATTCAAAACATGCCCAATCAGTTGGCCAAGCTTTTGAACACAGAAAAACGAGACGCCCTGCTCAAAACCCAATACCGAGAGGGATCTTGGAACGTGCAGCAAATCATTCATCACATGGCTGACAGCCACATGCAGGCTTTCAGTCGATGCAAACACATGTTATCGGGAACGGTGGCTGAAATTCAGCCCTACGATGAAAATGCGTGGTCCCAAATGGGAGATTACGAATATTCCTATGAGTCCTCGTACATACTCCTGGTGGGATTGCATCAGCGTTGGTCCTTGTTGCTGTTGAACACCTTGAAAGGAGACCCCAGTTTACTCGCCAACAGCATGCGGCACCCCGAAATGGACAGAAGCATTAGCTTGGCCCAAATGATCGCTTTGTACGCTTGGCATAGCGATCACCATCTTGCACATATTCAATTGTGCTTGAATCAGATAAACACGCTTAATTAAAGAAACACATCCATTGTTTCTTCCTGAAGCAAATGCACCAAACCGGGCTCGGCGCCTTTGGGTTTTACCACGTATTTGCGCAGGGTGTATTGAACCGAAACAAAACCTTGGTGTTTGGCTTTGGAATTTTCGGCTGCCAACTTCGCTGCATGAGCCATCACCTCTGAACTGAATGGCAAACCCGTTCGCCGAATCAAAACGTGAGAACCGGTTACTCCC
>JAURGZ010000017.1 GCA_030833525.1 Bacteroidota bacterium
CGCCTGATTTTTGAATGAGACCATTATCTACGGCGTACTTCAGGTCACGGCTAGCCGTAGCCGAAGAGATTTCTGGGAATTCCCGCAAGTAGTCGATGCGTTGAAATCGTTTGTGATCGCCCAGCATGAAATAACGCACCCATGGTCGCGCCCAGAAAAGAAAAAACCCGAGTCGAAAGACTCGGGTTTTGCTTTGTAGCGGGAACAGGACTCGAACCTGTGACCTTCGGGTTATGAGCCCGACGAGCTACCACTGCTCCATCCCGCGATATATTTTGTAGCCCGTAGGGGAATCGAACCCCTCTTTCATCCGTGAAAGGGACGTGTCCTAAACCGATAGACGAACGGGCCAAATCGGGGTTGCAAAAATAGAGAGAAAATGTGAAATGCAAAGCAAAAATTAAAAAATGCTCAAAACCAAGGGGCCTTACCTTTGGATCATGAAAAGGGGCATGCTGGCAATTCTGCTTTTGACGGCTGGATTCGCTCGAGCGCAGTCCTTTTACAGCTTTGCTCAAATCGATGGGGTCGGCCTTGCTGTTGGTCAGGAAATGCATTGGAACGACAAGCATGGGCTGGGGCTGCAAATCAAGATTGGGAATTCCCAGGCCTTCTCGTTGGGGCCCTCTGGGTACTTGCGTTTTCGCGAGCACATGGTCTACGGGATTCACTATCAGCGGCGCATCAACAGCATGGAAAACCTGTTGGGTCGGCCGAATTTTCACCTCGATTCAGGCCAGGCCATCCTTTCGATTCTTCCCCCCATTGAATGGGTCTGGGACTTGGGCATTCGCGGCGGATACATCACCACCATCGATCACAATCCCAAACACGGGTTTTCGCACGGGTCAGGGGTGTATGCTTACGTTGCTCTGCGAAAGCAGCTCAATCCTTGGTTTCAAATCGGTACGGAAATAGGAGCAGGGGTGCATGACGAAGCCATGATTTACGCGGGAACCTTGCAGTTTAGGGCGTCTTTGTTTACCCCTTATTTGAACCCGGCAAACTGGAATTAATGGTCGGCGTGCTCCCGGCGAACGGCATCGCCCCAGAGCTCTTCGATGGCGTAGAAATCACGCTTTTCTTCACTGAAAATATGCACCACAACGTTGATGTAATCCAGCAACACCCAGTCGCTTTCTTGTTGGCCTTCGCGGTGTGCAGGGCGATCCCCGACGGTTTTGCGCACGATTTCTTCTACGCTATCAGCCAAGGCATCGACCTGACGGTTGGAGGTGCCGTGGGCAATGACAAAGAAGTCGGCGAAAGCTGAGTTCAAGTTGCGCAGGTCCAGCGAAACGATCTTGTTTCCTTTTTTTTCTTGAAGGCCCGCTACAACAGCGGCAACCAGTGAGTCTACAGAAACTTCGTTTTTCTTGGCCATTTGGGTCATCTTTGTTGCAAAGAACGCTATTTTCATGGAGTTTCAGGGCATTGACTGGATAGGAGATTGGCTGTGTGCCAATACCCCGGCTTGTGATTCGACCATGGAAGCCATTGAGCCCTTGTTGGCCCAAAGCGGCGCTCATTCGGTGTTTTTGTATACCTTGAATCAGCAAGCCGGGCGAGGGCAAATGGGTCGCAAATGGGTTGAAGAGCCCGGGCGTTCTTTGGCTTTGACCGTTTCGTATGCCCAAGGCAAATGGGGTCCCAACCCCGATTGGGTTCGCATCAACAAACAACTTTCAGCCTCGGTTTTGTTGGCCCTTCAAAAAGTTTGTGCTCAACCCCTGCAGTTGAAATGGCCCAATGATGTATACAGCCCAAACGGCAAAGTGGCAGGTTTGCTACAAGAGCTTAGGGGAGAACATTATCTGTTGGGATTGGGCGTGAATCTGCAACCCTTTGCTCAATCATATGGGTTGTATGCCGATTCGTTGTGGCCAGAGGGCTCCCCTCGATTCTCAGAACTCATTGAAAACCTCATGCATGGATTGCGCTTGGAGCAGGTGTTGGAAATGCCGGTTGAACGTTTTGAAGAAAACCTCCTGTTTTTGGGTCAAGAAGTTCGCATTGAGTGGGCGAACGGCGTGGTGCAGGAAGCTCAGTTTTTGGGCGTTGATGAGCAGGGCCGTGCGGGTCTTCGAATCGAAGAGCAGGTGGCCTATTACCCGCATGGAAAGGTTCGATTGCTGCCACCGGCGTAAAATCTTGCATTTTAAGGACAAGCAAGAGTAAACGTTGGGGCCTAATTTGGCGTCTTATTAGAGTATGCCCGAACAAAAACCGGTTCAACGCCGAACCAATACCACCTTGAATGCCTACAGCGGCACATTCGGTAGAACCGAGGTGCTGCACCTGCTGCGTCGAACCTTGTTTGGGTTTGATTTTGCTCAAATCAAGGATTTCGAAAAACTCAGCCTGGAACAGGCCGTAGACACCTTGTTGACGGCCCCCAGTTCGGCCCCCACGCCTCCTTTGAACAATTACAGTTTGCGTACACCTGATCCCAATGTCAAGTTCGGCGAAACTTGGATAGATGCCCCTTGGGATGCCAATTTTGAAAATCAGCGCAAATTCAGTTTGAAGGCATGGCTCTTTCAACAAGCGGCTAAAAAGAGCCATTCGCTGCATGAGAAAATGGCTTTGTTTTGGCACCATCATTTTGCCACAGAGACATTGGTGGTGAACCTGGCGGTCAATTCATACAGCCACCATACCCTCTTGCGCACCCATGCCTTTGGGAATTTCAAATCCTTCGTGCGAGCCATTACCATCGATTCGGCGATGCTCGACTATTTGAACGGTCGGTTGAATACCAAAAAGGCCCCAGATGAAAACTACGCACGGGAGTTGCAGGAGCTGTTCACCCTGGGCAAGGGAAGTGATTCTCAGTACACCGAAGACGATGTCAAGGCCATGGCTCGCGTGCTCACGGGCTGGACGGTCAATTTCTTGAATAAGCCTTATCCTTCGGCCTTCGTGAGTCAAAATCACGACAGCAACGACAAGTTGTTTTCGACCTTCTATGGCCAAAACATTTTGAAGGGTCGCACCGGGGCCACCGCCGGCGATTTGGAGCTCAATGATCTGATGGACATGCTCTTCTCTAAAGACACGGTGATTGCCAAACACATTTGCCGCAAGCTTTACCGCATGTTCGTGTATTACGACATCTCGGCCGATGAAGAAACAACCATCATTGAACCCCTGGCCCAATACTTCATCGATCAGAAATGGGAGATCAAACCGGTGCTGAAGAAGTTGTTCATGAGCGAGCATTTCTTTGATACCTTGAACCAAAGTTGCATCATCAAAGATCCCATTTCTCATCTGGCTGGTTTCTTGCGCCAAATGCAAATGGAATACCCCAACAACGACGTCGATACCGAGTATAGCATTTATCAATTGGGTCGTTATTATGGCGAATTGCTCCAGCTCGATTTGGGTGATCCTCCAAACGTATCGGGCTGGTCAGCCTATTACCAAGCTCCCTTGTACCATCGTACTTGGATCAACGCCGATACCTTCCCTAAGCGCAACCAGTTCTGTGATTTCTTGCTCTATGTGGGCTATGTCAAGAACGGTTATAAGTTCGCGGTTGACCCCATGTCTGTCATGGCTCAAACCAGCAACCCAGTCAATCCAGATGATTTGATTGCCGATTTATGCACGTGGCTCTTAGCCATGCCGCTCACCTCGACCAAAAAGGCTGAATTGAAAGCTATACTGCTGCCCGGTGGTATTCCCGATTACAACTGGAGCGATGCTTGGTATGCCGCCAACGACCCTCAAAATGCTGACCATGCTGCGCAAAAAGCGGCGGTCTTGTCCAAGTCTCAAGCCTTGTTGAAGGCCATTACCAACCTCGCAGAATATCAACTTTCCTAAACGCCATGAAAAGAAGATCGTTTTTAAAAGCCAGTTCGGCCGCTACTGTGGCGTTTGGAGCCTACAAGGCCAAAGCCTTGGCAGAATCTCCTTTGCTCGGGGCGTTGCGCCGAAGAGGGAATGCCAACGACCATATTTTGGTTTTGATACAGCTCAACGGGGGAAACGACGGGTTGAATACCCTGATCCCGCTGGACCAATACAACAATTTGAGCAAAGCACGTACTCACGTGCTCATTCCTGATACCAAGGTGGCCAGTTTGAAAGGCTATTCTGGCACCGGCATTCACCCGGCATTGACGGGTATGAAAAGCCTGTTTGACAACGGCTTGGTTTCAGCGGTACATTCGGTGGGTTATCCGCAGCCGAATTTTTCTCACTTTCGCTCGACCGACATCTGGATGAGCGGTTCAGATAGCAACGAAACTTGGACCACAGGCTGGATGGGTCGCTACCTCGACCAGCGTTTTCCTGGATTTCCAGAAGATTACCCCAACGCCGACATGCCTGATCCCTTGGGCATTCAAATTGGAAACGCGGTTTCCATGACCTTCATGGGGTCAGAGGCGAATATGGGCATGGTGCTTTCCAGTGTAGATGCCTTTTATGATTTGGTAGCGGGAGGCGATGCGAGCGGTTCGACACCCAGCACCCCCGCTGAAGAAGAATTGGCTTATTTGCGCATGTTGGCGGCCCAAACGAATGCCTTTACCGATGTGGTCAAAGACGCCGCAAGCAAGGGTAAAAATCTATCAACCAAATATCCCAACGGCAACGGCTTGGCCGATCAATTGAAAATTGTAGCCAAGTTGATCAACGGCGGTCTGAAAACGCCGGTTTACATGGTTTCGATGGGCGGTTTTGACACCCATGCCAACCAGGTCGATACCAGCGATACTTCCAAGGGTAGCCATGCCAACTTGATGAAAACCTTAGGCGATGCCGTCTTGGCCTTCCAAGATGACTTGCAGCTGTTGGGCCATGCCGATCGCGTTGCGGGAATGACTTTCTCGGAGTTCGGTCGCCGCATCATGGACAATGCCAGCAACGGTACCGATCACGGTGCCGCTGCGCCCCTATTTGTTTTTGGCACAGGGGTTCAATCGGGTATCATAGGGAAAAACCCCACCATTGCTTCTACGGTAACGGTCAACGACAACGTTCCCATGCAATTTGATTTTCGTCAGGTCTATGCCAGCGTGCTGCAAGATTGGTTTGAGTTGAGTCCCGAGGAAGTGAATGCGGCCATGGGAGGCAAGACCTTCAACACCTTGCCCATCTTCAAATCAAATCCAGCGGGCTTGGAAGATTATTTGGACTTGGTGAGCCGCATTTCGATCAGCGAACCCTACCCAAACCCGGCCATCGAAGCCTGCAAGGTGCGCATTTCTAGCGATGGGGGTCAGGTAGAATTGAAGTTGTTTGATCCATTGGGCCGCGAATTGCGGGTGCTCTTGGATGAGCGCGTGGTGCCCGGTGAGCAGGAGATCGAAGTTGATTTGCGCGGACTTAGACCCGGCAATTACGTGTTGCAATTGGCGCAAGGTCCCAATCGCCAAAGCCGCATCATCAGCAAGCGCTAAGGATTTCAATTCTGGCCTAGAATCCTTGTTGGATTTTTTGCAAATCCTGCAGGCTAGCGATTTGGAGATTGGATTTTTGATTATATTTGCAGCCCTAATTGCCCGATCGTCTAATTGGCAGGACAGCAGATTTTGGTTCTGTACGTCTAGGTTCGAGTCCTAGTCGGGCAACAAAAAAGTTTGATGATATCCTTGGCGAATGCCTTGAGAGACAGTAGAACCCATTATGGCATCTTTGATACACCCGGTCAAAATTTTTGCGGGCAGCGCTTCAGCCGCCCTGACCAACAGCATTTGTGAGTACTACGGCGCTATGCCTGGAGATTTGACGGTAAGTCGCTTCAGTGATGGTGAATTTCAGCCCAACATCAACGAGAGTGTGCGCGGTTGCGATGTGTTCTTCATTCAGAGCACGTACCCCAGCAGCGACAATTTGATGGAGCTGTTGATGTGCATCGACGCGGCCAAGCGTGCGAGCGCGAACTACATCACCGCGGTTATTCCCTACTACGGTTTTGCCCGTCAAGATCGCAAAGACAAACCCCGTGTGAGCATTGCATCCAAACTGGTGGCTGATTTGTTGACCGCCGCTGGAGCCAACCGAGTCATGACCATGGAGTTGCACGCTCCTCAGATTCAGGGTTTCTTCAACATTCCCGTTGACCACCTGGAGGCCTCCATCGTCTTTACTCCCTACATCAAGGCCTTGCCCCAAGACAACTTGGTTCTGGCCGCCCCTGACGTAGGATCCTCAGCTCGTATTCGCGAGGTAGCCAAGGCGCTCAACCTGCCCATGGTCATCTGTGACAAAGAGCGCAAAAAAGCCAACGAAATCGCCAACATGACCGTGATTGGAGATGTAGATGGGAAAGATGTGGTTTTGATCGACGACATCATCGATACCGGCGGGACCTTGTGCAAATCTTCAGCCATGTTGATGGAGAAGGGTGCCAAATCGGTTCGCGCTTTGTGCTGCCACCCGGTCTTGAGTGGCAAGGCTTATGAAAACATTGAAAATTCTGTACTGACCGAATTGGTAGTAACCGATACCATTCCCTTGAAGCAACACTCTGATCGCATCAAGATCATGACGGTGGCTCCTTTGTTTGCTCGTGCCATTCGCAACGTACACGAAAACGGTAGCATCAGCTCCCTGTTTAAACAAATCTTCACCACCCAGACCAACCTGGATTTGAAGAAACCTTAATTTGAAAATTTACTAGAAAGCATATGAAAACTATTTTGTTGAAAGGAGAAATGCGCGCTGAAATTGGTAGCCGTACTGCCAAAGAATTGCGCAACGCAGGTCAAGTTCCCTGCAACCTTTACGGCGCAGGTGAGAACGTTCACTTTGCCGTGTATCAAGCTGATTTTAAAAATTTGGTATACACCGAAAATGTATACAAAGTGCGTTTGGATTTGGGCGAGAAAACCTACGAGGCTGTATTGCAAGATTTGCAATTCCACCCCGTATCGGAAGCCATCTTGCACGCTGATTTCTTGGCAGTGAAGGCTGATAAGCCTGTTGTCATGGAAATCCCTGTGCGCATCGTGGGTAACTCTCCTGGGGTTCGTGCCGGTGGTAAATTGGTCAAGAAAATCAACCGTTTGCGCGTGCGCGGTTTGATCGCCAACTTGCCCGATTATATCGATGTGAGCATCGATACCTTGGAAATTGGCCAGAGTACCAAAGTAAGCCACTTGGAGGCAAACGGTTTCGAATTGCTCGACGCTCCTGCTAACGCCATTGCTACGGTTAAGACTACCCGTGCTTTGATGCAGGCTGCCGCCGAGGAGGCAAAATCTGCCAAAAAGAAGTAATTCTGAAATTGTTGGTTGAGAGAGCCCCGCCCGAAATGGCGGGGTTTTTTTATGCGCCGCTGTGTTTACCATCAAACCATGGGCCTGCCTGATAAGGCTGGGCTCAAACAGATGCTGGGATTGGGCATCAAGCAAGGCCTCGCCATAGGCAATGGCCCAATAAAAAAGCCCCGAGCGATCGGGGCTTTTCAAGAGTTTCAAATGGAAATTATTTAGCGGCGGCGAAGCGCTCAGCTACGGCGTTCCAATCGACTACGTTCCAGAAGGCTCCGATGTAATCGGGGCGACGGTTTTGGTAGTGCAAGTAGTAGGCGTGTTCCCAAACGTCCAAGCCCAAAATGGGAGTGCCTTTTACTTCGGCAATGTCCATCATGGGGTTGTCTTGGTTAGGGGTACTGGTTACCACCAACTTGTCGTCGTGCATCACCAACCAAGCCCATCCTGAACCGAAGCGAGTAGCAGCCGCGGCATTGAACTGCTCTTTGAAGGCGTCAAAACTGCCGAAACTGGCGTCGATGGCTGCCGCCAATTCGCCGCTGGGAGTGCCACCGCCATTGGGGCCCATGATGCTCCAAAACAAGCTGTGGTTGTAGTGACCACCGCCGTTGTTGCGAACAGCCATTGGCAAAGTCGAAATCATGCCCATCAACTCGTCCAAGCTTTTGCTGGCGGCATCGTGGCCGTTCAGTGCGTTGTTCAAGTTGGTTACATAAGCATTGTGGTGCTTGGTGTGGTGAATGGTCATGGTTTGAGCGTCGATGTGCGGTTCAAGGGCATCGTACGCGTATGGAAGTGCTGGTAATTCAAACATAGCTTTTGTTGTTAAGGTCTAACAAAGTTAGGGCATCGAAGTTTCATGTGCCTAATTTCGCGGCATGAGCTTGCTCTACAGCGCGGCAGAATGGTCTTGGATGCATTGGGAACCCCTTCTGGAATGGGTAGCGGCGGTTTTATCGCTGGCTTGCGTTTGGTTGGCGGCCCGAAACAAGATCTGGAATTGGCCGGTGAGCATGCTGGCCTCCCTGGCCTATGCCTGGGTGTTTTATCGCGCGGGCCTGGTGAGCGATGCGGTATTGCAGGGAGTTTTCTTGTTGTTCCAATCTTACGGTTGGTGGCAATGGGCATCACCGGGGAAAGGTCCTTTGCCCATCAGCCACGCTTCTCGAGTTTGGTATGTGGGTACCCTCGCCCTCGCTGCCTTGCTGTATGGGCCCTGGGTGCAAGCCGTTTCCCATTTAAAGCCTGATGCTAGTTTCATTCAGGTCGATGCGGCCTTGACATTGCTGAGCATTTCGGCCTTGTTTTGGCAGTCGCGCCGCTGGATCGAAAACTGGTACCTCTGGGTGTTGGTTGATTTGGTTTATGTGCCCTTATACTGGTTCAACGGCCAACGGGTTACCTCGGTTTTGTACGCCCTTTTCCTGTTGCTGTGCCTGAGTGGCTACCGCCAGTGGCGGTCTGAATTAACATCGAGGGCATAATTCCAATCTGGCAGCCGCTCAGTGGCCCACGAGCGTGAAATACTCCTCTTTTTCAAAGGTGTGGGAGCGAAGCAAATCCAAACGCATCAGGTCCACGAGCATGCGGCTCGCCCTGCGGCGACCGATGTTGAAACGCTTGCACACCAGGTTGAGCGTGATTTTGCCTCGTTCGGCCGTGAATTTGAGAATTTGTTCTTCCAATCCGCCCATTTTGAGCTTTACGCTGCGACCTGAACGCTGTTCGCGCATGAAATCAACGGTGGTTTTAGAAGCCAAAATGCTGTTGTCGTGTACCCTTACGTAAACCCAGAATTTTTCGTCTTCACCCTTGGCTGCATAGGGGCGATCAGGCCCTTTGGGTATATGAGCCAACAGAACCGTTTTGCCTTGAACTTCTTGAATTTCAGTCTCAAAAGGAACCACAGGGCGGGAATAGAAATCGGCGGCCATGTGCAACATGTGCAGCTCATCTTCACTGCTGATGCCGCTGACGCGACCGTTGTCTTTGACCCCGATCAACAAGGTTCCCCCTTCGGTATTGGCAAAACTCACCATGGTTTTGGCAATCTTGGCGGCACTGGTGATGCATTGCTTGAAGTCAAGCGACACCCCTTCTCCTTGTTCGATGAGCCGTTCTACTCGGCTTTTCATGATTAGTTGGGAATGTACAACAAATGACTTTGCCTTTCGGGTTGAAGCAACTCATGGGCTACTTGCATGATGTCTTCTGCCGTGACCGCTTGAATGCGCTCAATGGCTTCTTGCAGGGAGTTGGCTCTTCCGTAACGCAATACGCCTTTTCCCAGGTGCAGCATAAGGGCATTCCCGTTTTCATTGCTCATGACCATCTGCCCAATGTACTGGTTCTTGGCCTGATTGAGCTGGCGAGTTCCCAGTGGCTCGTCTTGCAAGCGCTTCCACTCTTTGTGCACCAAGGCCAATGATTTTTCCAAATACTGCAGCTCGCACGAGAAATAACAGTGAAAAAGACCCTCTGACTTGAAGGCCTGATACCCGCTCTCTACGTGGTAAGTGTAACCGTGTTTTTCGCGAATGGCCAGATTCAAGCGGCTGTTCATGCCCGGCCCGCCCAGCAGGTTGTTCAACAGCAGCAAGGAATAGCGCTTGTCGTGGGTTTCGCCGTAGGCGGGGCTGCCCACAATGGCATAGGCTTGCATGAAATCGCTTTCTTGACGCTCTCGAAATGGCTTGTACTGTGTAAAGGCTGGGGTTTGACTGGCTTTCCAAAAACCCTTGCGCAATGGATAGCGCTTGAGGTACTTGTCCAAAGCTTGCAATACCCGGGCTTCGCTTACGTTTCCAACCACTGAAAACACCATGTTCTCAAGGTGGTAATGGGCGCCCACGAATCCCTGCAGGTCAGCTTGGCTTATTTTCTCGACGCTGTCTTTGCTGCCGAGTATGTTATGTCCCAGCGGATGCGACCCGTACAGCTTCTCCTGAAATTCATCGTAGATGTTCTCTTCAGGGCTGTCCAGGTACATGTTGATCTCATCGGTAATGACCTTTTTTTCTTTGGTCAATTCTGACTCGGGTAAGCTGGAATTGAAGACAATGTCGCTAAGCACATCAACGGCCTTTTGCAGGTGTCTGCTTTCGGTTGAAGCGTAAACAGCGGTTAAATCTTTGGTGGTGTAGGCGTTCAGTTCGCCACCCACTACTTCCAGGCTGCTGATGACGTGAAAGGCTTTGCGGCGGTGCGTGCCCTTGAACATCATGTGCTCCAAGCAATGGGCTAGGCCAGGGTTGTCGCCGTCGTGGCAACTCCCGGTATCGATCAAGAAGCCGGTGTGCACCAAGCGGCTATGCGGCGTGCGCAAATGAACCACGCGCAGGCCTGACTCATGTTCAAGAATGGTATACCTGCGTTCGGCCATGGGGCAAATTTACCTTGCTTAGGCCGTATTTTTGTGCGAATGCCCATTGATACCACATACGAACTCTTGCAAAAGCTTCAACAGAAGGCTTATTCCCGCATTGCCATTACCACTCACCACAAGCCCGATGGCGATGCCATGGGTTCGAGCTTGGGTTTGGCAGCCTTGTTGCAGGGCTTTTGTCAGCAGGTTCAGGTGATTACCCCCACCGATTATGCCGACACCTACCAGTGGTTGCCCGGCAACGATAAGGTATGGGTGTATGAGGGCATGGAAGCGCAGAGCGAGGCTTATTTGGCTAGCTGTGATGCTGTTTTTTGTTTGGATTTCAATCGGCTATCTCGCATCAATTTTTTGGGTGAAGTAGTACGCGAATTGAAATGCGACAAAATAATGATAGACCATCATTTAGAAGTTGAAGAATTCTATCATTATGCCCTCTGGGATACCCGCGCATCCAGTACTTGTGAACTCATTTTTGACTTTTATCAAAAACTCACTGGGGCCAAGCTAAGCTTGGACGCGGCAACCTGCCTGTATACGGGCATGATGACCGATACAGGCCATTTTCAATACGCCAACACCACTCCCCATACGTTGAAAGTGGCGGCCGAATTGCTGGCCATGGGTGTCGATCAAGTGGCCATTCGCGAGCGCATTTTCGACAGCTTCAGCGCCGACCGATCGCGTTTATTTGGATACTGTTTGCATGAAAAGATGCAGCTTTTGGCGGGTGGTCAAGTGGCATTGATATACTTGAGTGCAGAGGAACTTCAACGTTTCAACGTGCAAACCGGTGATACCGAAGGCCTCGTCAATTTTGGTCTGAACATCAAAGGGGTGCGTATGAGTGCCTTGGTCATCGATCGCACCGAACGGGTGAAAATGAGTTTTCGCTCCAAAGGCGATATTGCCGTCAACGAGTACTCGGCTCAGTGGTTTTCGGGAGGCGGTCATAAAAACGCGGCTGGAGGTCAAAGCGAAGACAGTTTGGAAAACACCGTGGCTTTGTTCAAGAAGACCGTAGTAGAATTTCAAAAAACATGGAAATGAAAAAGCAGTGGTTAGGAATCTTGGCGGCCTTGGTGCTGCTGAGCTCATGCAGCCCATATAGCCAAACTGAAACCGGTTTGGAGTATCGTTTTATCAAGGGAAAAGAGCTCAAAGAACTCTATGGACCCGGCCATTATTGCCTGTTGAACTACATGCTCATTGGTCCCGGTAATGATACGATTCAAAATACGTATTCGTCAGATACCTTGGCTGAATTCCCCTACCCTGTAGAGGGAGGAAATGAATTGTTGGAGGCCCTTCAAATTTCCTCACCCGGGAGCATCATTGAAGTGCGCGTGAAAACCGATTCCTTGAAGGCGAAGATTTTGGGCAATCCCCGCATCATGGCTTTGCCCGATGATGACTACGCCTATTTCGTAGTGGCGGTCGATCAGGTCTTGGATGGGCCTGATTATGAAGCCTACCGCAATCAAAAGTTTTTCGCACGCCTCATGGCTGAAAATGCCATGATTGATCGCTACTGCGAAGCCCACAATCAAGAGGGAAATTTTGACTTGGACAGCTTTCAGCACATGCGTTTTCGCATCTTCGATGCTCAAGGTAAGCAAGTCTCTGATCCCAATCGATTCTTGAATGCCCCCGTTCAAAAAGCTGCAACGGCCGTCTCCTTTCATGCAGAAGTTCGCACCCTAGAGGGGCAATTGATCATTTCTTCGGCCATGGAAGGACGGCGCTACAAAGCCATTCGCCATGAGCATTTTTACGAATTGCCGGCCTTGAACGAGTGGCCCTTTTATCTCAACGAGGGCGAGCGCGTGGAGCTGGTCATTACCTCAGAATGGGGCTATGGAGCCGATGGGCGCATGGGGGTGCCTTCTTATGCCCCGCTTTACTTGATATTGAGCGATGTTCGTGCAGAATAATGCCCGGCTTCGATTTGACTGACTTAATTTTACACCTTCATGGCTAATTACGCTCAAACTATACTCATTACGGGAGGCGCCGGGTTTATCGGTTCGCACGTGGTGCGCCGAATGGTAAACCGGTATCCGCAGTATCGAATCATCAATTTGGATGCCTTGACCTACGCCGGCAATCTGGAAAATTTGCGCGACCTGGAAACGGCGAGCAATTATTCATTTGTCAAAGCTGACATCACCGACGCCGCGGCCATAGAGGCCATTTTTACGCAGCAGCGCATCGATGGTGTCATTCACCTTGCCGCTGAAAGCCATGTCGATCGCAGCATCAGCAACCCCATCGATTTTGTCATGACCAACGTGGTAGGAACGGCCATTTTGCTGAATGCATTCAAGGCTCATGGCAATATGGAGAGCGGTCGATTTTACCATGTTTCAACCGATGAAGTCTATGGTACCTTGGGCGATGAAGGTAAGTTCACCGAGTCTACCCCATACGACCCCAACAGCCCTTACAGCGCTTCAAAAGCTTCCAGCGATCATTTTGTGCGCGCTTACCACGAGACCTTTAAGGTTCCCGTGGTGATTTCGAATTGTTCCAACAATTACGGTTCACACCAGTTTCCTGAGAAATTGATTCCCCTGATGATTCGCAACATTCAGCAGCGCAAACCCTTGCCGGTGTATGGAAAAGGGGAAAACGTTCGCGATTGGTTGTGGGTTGAGGACCATGCCTCGGCCATTGATGCCATTTACCACGGCGGTCGCTTGGGTGAAACCTATAACATTGGTGGCAACAACGAATGGCAGAATCTGGATTTGGTGCACAAGTTGTGCGAGATCATGGATCGCAAATTGGGACGTGCGGCGGGTGAGTCAGCCGGATTGATTCAATTTGTGACTGACCGGGCAGGCCATGATTTTCGCTATGCCATCGATGCGTCGAAATTGGAAAACGAATTGGGATGGAGTCCCTCTGTAGCCTTTGACCAGGGCTTTGAAAAAACCATCGATTGGTACCTGGAAAACCAGACTTGGTTGGAAAATGTGACCAGCGGCAACTACCAGGAATACTACGCGGCTATGTACGCAAACCGTTAATCGAAATAAACATGTCCAAATTTCAATTATACAATACCTTAACTCGTAAATTAGAAGACTTTGAGCCAGCCGTTTCGGGTCGGGTGGGTATGTATGTTTGCGGTCCTACGGTCTACGGTCCTCCCCATTTGGGGCATACCCGAGGCCCCATCTTGTTTGATGTGCTCAGGCGCTTCATGGAACAACAAGGATGGTCGGTTCGATTTGTGAAAAACATCACCGATGTAGGCCATTTGGTGGGCGATGGCGATGAAGGCGAAGACAAGCTGCAAAAGCAAGCGCGATTGGAGCAGATAGAACCCATGGAAGTCGCGCAGTCCTACACCGATGCGTACAACGCGGTCATGGACAAGATGAACGTCAGACGCCCTAGCATCGAACCCAAGGCTTCGGGCCACATCATTGAGCAAATTGAAATGATCCAGACCATACTCTCCAAGGGTTTGGCTTATGAATCCAAAGGGTCGGTTTATTTTGATGTCGCGGCCTATGCCAAAGACCACCATTACGGGGAGTTGAGCGGTCGGGTCATTGAAGAATTGATGGCCGGTGCAGGCGAGCAGGCTCGCAGTTTGGAGGGACAAGAGGAGAAACGCAACGCCAACGATTTTGCTCTTTGGAAAAAGGCCAGCCCAGAGCACATCATGCAATGGAGCAGCCCTTGGGGCAAGGGTTATCCCGGCTGGCACATTGAGTGTTCGGCGATGAGCGCTAAATATTTGGGCACTCAATTTGACATTCACGGCGGCGGTATGGATTTGTTGTTTCCTCACCACGAAGGGGAGATTGCCCAAAGCTGCGCCGCCCACGGGGTCAATCCCGCTCGTTTTTGGGTGCATCACAATATGATCACCATCAACGGGCAGAAAATGGCCAAAAGCCTGAACAACGGCATATTGGCCGAAGATTTGTTCAGCGGGAATCACGCCTTGTTGGCTCAGCCCTATTCGCCTATGACTTTGCGCTTCTTTGTGCTTCAGGCGCATTACCGCAGCACTCTGGATTTTAGCAACGATGCTTTGCAGGCGGCTCAAAAAGGTTTGCAGCGCATGCAAGCTGCCTGGAAAACGGCTCAAGGCTTGAAAGCCTCGGCGAGCAGCAGCTTGGAAATGGCTGATTTGCACCAAGCTTGTGCCGA
Organism: Bacteroidota bacterium; assembly: GCA_030833525.1. Taxonomy (GTDB): domain Bacteria; phylum Bacteroidota; class Bacteroidia; order NS11-12g; family UBA955; genus JALRLA01. The sequence continues at coordinate 14,788 of JAURGZ010000017.1, forward strand.
AGCCATGCGCAACGATTTGGCTACTCCTCAGGTCATTGCCCATTTGTTTGAGTGGGCACGACGCATCAATTTGGTGAACGATGGCCGAGAAACGCTCGATCAAGCCGGCTTGGATCAGGCCTTGGAATTGTTCCGGACCTATTACTTTGAGGTGCTGGGTATGCAGTTGGAAGGCAGCGGCGATGACCAAGGTTTGGTGAGTGCGATGCAGGTCTTGTTAGACTTGAGAGCTCAGGCCAAAGCCGATAAAAATTACGCCTTGAGCGACTCGATTCGCGACCGTTTGGCTGAGGCTGGGTTTCAAATCAAAGACGGGAAAGACGGCAGCAGCTGGTCCCGCTCCTAATCCATGCCTGGCCATTTTACCTTTTTCAGTTCTCAGCGCCAGGGTCAAACCCTGCTTTTCGATGAGGCTGAGGCCAAACATTTGGGGCAGGTATTGCGGTTTCAAATAGGGGATTCCCTAGAGGTGAGCAACGGTCAAGGTACTTTGTTTCAAGCGCGCCTCACGGAGTTGAATAAGAGAGGGGCTAGTGCCGAGATTCTGAATGAAAGGCAAGTGATGGCGGCCCGGCGTTTTGTCTTGGCCATGGGCATCTTGAAGTCGTCTGACAAGATGGAATGGGTGGTTGAAAAAGCCACTGAGCTAGGGGTGCCAGAATTGGTTTTTTTACACAGCGATCGCTGCGAACGCAGCAAATTGAATCGAGATCGATTGGAAAAGGCAGCACTGTCTGCTCTCAAGCAAAGCCACAGCGCTTGGATGCCAATCATTCGCGAAACTTCATTTGAAGATTTTATACGGGAGCATGTGGGTATGAGAGGCTACATCGCCCATTGCCCCGACGAATTGCCCGCTCCTTCAGCATTTGCTACTGAAGAGGCCGTTGTTGCCATTGGCCCAGAAGGTGATTTTTCAGAGCGAGAAGTGGCCTTGGCTCTATCCCAGGGCTTTGAAGCCATTTCCATGGGCACCCAGGTGCTCAGAAGCGAAACGGCGGCCCTTTATGCTGCGGTTTGCTATGCCCGTGGGTTGTAACTTTGTGGGGTGAATATTTTGCTTTTGGGTTCTGGTGGGCGTGAACATGCCTTTGCCAAAGCTCTATCCAATAGTCCTGGCTGCGATCAATTGTACATTTCTCCCGGCAATGCAGGTACGGCTCAGTGCGGCATCAACGTTGGGTTGGATTTGAATGATTTTGAGGCCGTGGGCCAATTTTGCCTTGAAAACCACATTGAATTGGTGGTTCCCGGCAATGAAGATCCCTTGGTAGCGGGCATTAGCGACGCGCTCGAGGATTTCGCGGCTGAGCGAGGCATTCACTTGGGGGTTGCCGGTCCCGACAAATGGGCCTCTCAATTGGAAGGAAGCAAGCAATTTGCCAAAGAGTTCATGATGAAATATGGGGTGCCTACAGCGGCATACCAGAATTTCAATGCCGATAACTTGGCTGAATCAGATGCATTTCTCGAGTCTTTGACGCCCCCCTACGTGCTAAAGGCAGATGGTTTGGCGGCTGGAAAAGGGGTGATCATCACCCATGATTTGCTAGAAGCCAAAGCAACCTTGAAAGACATGATTCTCGGGGCCCGTTTTGGGGCCGCAAGCGCCAATGTGGTGGTTGAAGAATTTTTGCAAGGCATCGAGATTTCGGTCTTTGTGGTCAGCGACGGCATCGATTGGCACATCTTGGATTCAGCCAAAGATTACAAACGCATTGGCGAAGGCGATACCGGCCCCAACACAGGGGGTATGGGCGCCATTTCACCCGTTCCCTTTGCTGATGAAAGTTTCATGCACAAGGTCAAGGAACGCATTGTCATTCCCAGTCTGGAAGGACTGCGCGCTGAGGGGCATCCCTACCGCGGATTTCTATTCCTGGGTCTGATGAACGACCATGGAGACCCCAAAGTCATTGAATACAACGTGCGCATGGGGGACCCCGAGACAGAAGCCATTTTCCCTCGCTTGAAAACCGACATGGTAGAGCTGTTGAATGGAGTGGCGCATGGCAATATTTCCCAAGTGCCATTTTCAATTGATCCCCGAACGGCTGCAACGGTATTCTTGGTGTCTCAAGGCTACCCCGGCAGCATTCAAAAAGGGTTTGAAATGAGTTTGCCTGTTGGTATTGAAGCTGATCAATACCTGTATCATGCGGGAACCGCCCTTGATGGCGATCGGGTATTGACCAACGGGGGGCGCGTGTTGGCCGTCACCAGCCTAGCCGACACATTGCCTGAGGCTTTGCAGGCATCGTATAATTTGGTAGATGCCATTCGGTTTGAAGGAAAGGCTTATCGCCGCGATATTGGACAAGATTTGCTAATATGAAAAAATACGATTTTGACCCTCAGCACTTTAACAAAACCTTGAAGTCGCCGTTTCAGCGTGTAATCGGATATCTGCTGCGCGGCTTATTGGTATTGGTGCCCATAGGCGCTACAGTGGGCATCGTCATGTGGATCTTGGGATGGCTATCGGGCTTGCTTCATCTGGATGAAGTGAGCTTTTTGCAGTTCTGTTTGTATGCTGCTTTGGTGTTGGCTGGCATCGTCGGGGTGGGTATTTTGACCCAAGGGGTAGTAGCCAAACAAGTCTTGGATTTCTTTGAGGGAATCATTGAAAAGGCTCCGGGTTTGAGTTTCATCTTCGGCACGACCAAAGACATGACCGAAGCTTTTATGGGCGAGAATAAGAAGTTTGACAAGCCCATTGTTGTGGAATTGGAAGGGGGCATGCACCGAATGGGATTTCTGACCCAAGAAGACATGTCCATAATCAACATGCCTGACCACTGTTCAGTCTATTTGCCATTGTCGTATGCCTTGACTGGCGAAATGCTCATCGTGCCGAAAAACAAGGTCAAACCCATTGATGTAGAGCCCAGCCACGTAACCAAGTTTGTGGTGAGCGGTGGGGTAGCGGGTTTGGACTGAGCGCATTGGGGATAAAATCTGCAAAGTGCACTGCGCAGGACTGCCTGCATTCCGTTTTCTTTGAACTATGTCTTTGTGGTTAATTTTACTGCAGGCCGGTGCCGACACCAGTGCGGCTGCCGGTGCAACCGAACACGTTTCGGCTCCCATCATTGAAATCATGGCCAAAGGGGGCGTGGTTATGGCCTTGTTGGCCTTGAGTTTGTTGATTGGCATCTATTTCATTGTGGAGCGTTTCTTGTACCTCAAGAGCCGCGCTGTCATTGACTTCAATTTGATCAGCGTGGTGAAAGACAACCTCAAGGAGAATCGTCCCGAGGCCGCCCTTTCATACTGCGAACGCACCAATACGGCTCAAGCCCAGGTGATTGCCACGGGTCTTCGTTTCTTGGGTTCCAATATGCGTGAAATTGAAAGCGCCATGGAGACCAAAGCCAATGTAGAATTGAGCGCCATGGAAGGCAACTTGCATTATTTGAGCCTGATCAGCCGCATTGCACCCATGTTGGGTTTTGTGGGAACGATTTGGGGTGTAATCAACATCTTCTACAGCATTTCCACCACCGGTGACTTGAGCATTGGGGCCATCTCGGGCGGATTGTACACCAAAATGGTGGCTTCGTTTGCCGGCCTATTGGTGGGTATGATTGCCTTCTTTGGGTATCAGTTGTTCATGCGTCGCATCGATAAATTTGCCGAGCGCTTGCAAGAACAAAGCTTGAGCCTGCTGGAAATGTTGACCAAGTCCAACTTCTAATCCACGGCCATGAAAATTGGAAGAAGAAGAAGGGAAGAAGCCGAGGTCGAATCGTCGGCATTGAACGACATTATGTTCTTTCTGCTCCTGTTCTTCTTGATCGCGAGCACATTGGCCAACCCTAACGTCATCAACGTTCTGCTTCCCAAAGCCAAAACCACATCCAAGATCCAAACCAAGCCCATGATTTTGACCGTAAAACGCCCCGATGGCGCGGTCATGGGTGAAGATGGAACGGGTCCTGTCGTTTACTACATCGACAACAACAAAGAACCCGTTGAGGTTGACGAATTGGAGCGGGTGATGCTGGAAAGAGATAAGGAATTTTACGATCCCAACAACCCCGACAGCCGCTTGAGTGTCGTGCTTCGATTGGACAAAAAATTGACCATTCAAGAGGTGGTTGATGTGATGCAAATTGGCGCCAACCAAGGCATACGCATGGTGTTGGCGACTGATAAAAAGCAATAAATCATGAGGCGGTTAGGCTTGGTCCTGGCCTTGGCAATTGGCCCGATTTGGCTTCGCGCAGATGGGTTGAATCCTGTCCTTACAAAGCCGCTTCCGCAGCAGCAATTTGCTTCATGGTTGTACCAAGCGCACGGTGGCTATCTGTTGCCACATCGCCCCGATATGGAACATCTCTTGGGACGAGTATGGACCTTCAGCGCAGAGCGCAGGTATTTGGAAAAATCGCTGCATCGCGTTAGGCTTTTGAGCTCGGTCCAAGCGATCCATTCATCGGTTCATTACCGCGGGTTATTGTTCAATGCCAGTCATTTGGGTAACGCCATCACGGGAAATGCCTTGGGAATGGGCCTAACCATGGGCTGCGTAACCAAACGCGGTTTCGATTATTCATTTGCTGCCGGTGCCGGGTACATCAGCCGGCCTTACCATGCTTCGAAAAACCCTCAGAACAACGCCGTTGGAAGCCACTTGAATGGCATGATGCGCTTGCAATTGGGTTATCAAAAGGGACACTGGTCGGGGTATGCAGGACTCTTGCATTTTTCCAATGGCTACTGGCGTTCCCCGAATTTGGGCATCAATTTGCCTTATCTATCGCTGGCCTGGAGCAGCCCTTTGATCGCTCAAAACCGAACGCATTTGTGGCCCTATCAAAAGGAGAGCCCATGGGTGTTTTGGCCTTCGCTTCGAATGGGCAAGGTGGAGTATGATTTAGACGATAGACAGGCATTGCTGAAGGCCTGTCTGGATTTGCGCTTCCAGAAACAAGTTCCCCATTGGCACAGAAAAAGCCCGTCTGTGGGCTTGCAGTATTTCTATGACCCCTTGTATGGATACACGAAATTCCAGGGTATGCAAGAACGGGGATTGGCCCATTTGAGCGAAGTAGCTGCCTTCGGAGGCATGGAATGGACCCTGGATCGTTGGGGCTTCCAATTGGATTTGGGTTGGTATTTGCTTCGTCCCGATCGTCGAAAGTATCCTTTCTATGAGGGCGTGGGCTTTAACTATTACGTGAATCCGCGCAGCCGTGCGATGGTGCGATTGAAGGCCAATCAGTTCTCTGCCGATGTCATGGAATGGGGATGGGCCTTGGCCTTTTGAGGACTTTAAAATGAAACCTTGACGTAGGCGGCTGCCGAAACCATGAACCGCTTTTGCCTGAAATCATACATGGGTTCCAATCGAGCATCCAACTGCGTTCCTTCCAAAGGCAGGTAACGAGTGGTATGAAGCCGGTATTGAATCATGGCGCGATCTCGAACGGTGGTATAGGGTTGGGCGCGATCGACGTTGCTCATCAAAGGGGCTCCAAGGGGAGCTGAAAATTCGTGGGATCGCACAAACACCAAGGCCTGTTCCCAAGATTCGCTTCGGTATTGAATCCAAGAGCAGCTCGCCCATCCGTCGCGATAGGGTTGGCGAAGCTGAGGACTCGCATCTTGGCTCTGCAGCCATAGGCTTTGCAACTCCCAATGGGGTGATTTCCATTGAATACCAGTGGACAGGTTGAACTGCGTGACCAGCGGCTTGCGCTGCGCCAAATTCTCACCCCCTTGGTGGTATACCAAGGCATGAATGGGAAGCGACAAAGTACCTTGGCCAAGGCTGGAAACGTCTTGGCGAACATAGATGCCGGCGTTGATGATTTCCTGGCGACTTTCTTTGGCCACGGCGGCTTGTCGCCAGTCGATCCAAGTATTGAACAGGGTTTTGGATCTAAACAAGTGGTAGTCGATGCCGTATTCAACCGGGCGATTCCATGCCCAGTCATAGTTCATGAGAATCTCTGGCAGACCGTGGGAAAATGGCCCTTGGGTATTGCCCAGATACAACCGTTGGTATTTGCGCTGATACCGCAGCTGAAGCAAGGGAAACAATCGAATGGGCGATTGAAGATTGAGCCATTGTAGGTTGGTGGGAGCCCCATACAAGCCTTGAAACAACAGGCCCCCACTTATGGTGCTTTGTCCACCTAGGTCCCGGTTCCAAAGGGCTTTGACCTGTGCTCCCAAGAGGGTTTGCCCTGGGGCTACGGGGTCGAAGTATTCGCTGTTCTTATGGAAGAAAAGCGCTTCGCTTTCGAAGGCCTGCCTAGGAGCATGGGGTGTAAAAAAGGCATTGTTCAGCTGCGCTTCAGCCCAAAAAGGCAGGAGAAACAATAAGCTGGCGGCTATTTTATTGACCCGTGAGGCGGCGATACGCATGTCTGGCTTCAATGATATGCAAACTGGCTGAATGTTCGAGTATGAGCTTGCGGTAGCACTCGGCGGCCTTTTGCGGGTTGTGTTGTTGATATTCGTACCATTGGGCCAATTGCAACAGGGCTTTGTCGGCGAGCACTTCCCGTCCAAAGGCCAAAATCAGGGTCTCCAAACAATCTATGGCCAAGGAATCTCGCCCACATGCGTGGTGGATCATGGCTTTGTGGTACAGCACATCGTCACTCAGCGAATGGCCGGGGAACGCTTTGGGAATGGCATCAAAGGCTAGGAAAGCAGAGTCAAATTGCCGTTGACGCTCGAGCAGCATGGCACGGCTAAACAGGGCCATGGCTTCGTAATTGGAGTCGATACCGAGGTTTTCTTTGAGCAGCAAAGAGAGTTCCATGGCGTCGTTGGCGATGAGTTGGGTGCTAGCATCTTTGAGGACATTCAGTTGCATATCGGCCCATTCGTAATCGCCGCGAAAAAAACTCAACTCGGCCCGCTTGTATTTGGCCCACTGGCCCATGGGTTCATCTTTCAAGGCTTTTTCTACCTTGGCCAGCAGCAGCTCGGCGGTCCAAATTTCGCCTGCCAGCAACCAAGCGTCTGCGGCTTTGATCTTGGCTTGAGCCACCAAGGTGGGTGGGAGGTTTTCGGCATTCAATTCGCTGTAACGTTCCATCAAACCAATGGCTCGGTCGGTTTGACCCCATTGAGTCATCAATAAATCGGCCCAACAAATGGAAGATACAAAGGTGATTTCATCTGGACCGTATTCGTGTTCCAGATGCATCATGGAGAGACTCAGCGCTTGGTATTGACTGCTGTCTGCGCCTGTCTGTTGGTATTGCCAAAAAAGGAGGGCATTTCGCTGGGCCAATCCCCTTTTCTTGCTGTCTGGACTTTGTGCGGCAGAAACCGCATAATCAAAGCATCGCAGGGCTTCTTGGTAGGCCGAGTTGCTCTGACACAGCAAGCCCAGTTCGTAGACGCGGTTCCCACCCTCCTTCAACCGTAAGTCCATGGATTTGGCAAACAAAAATGCACGGGACCAATCTTGGGTTTTGATGAAGGTCCAGTTTAAGGCATCTCCCAGTTCAGTGTTGTCGGGCTGATCTTGTATGACTTCCAACAAGGTATTCTGGAGCATGAGCATGTCAGCACTGTCGCTCAAATGCGATTCAAATACGGGTTTGAGTTGGGTGAAGCTGAGGTTTTGATTGGCCAGCAACTGAACATAACGTCCCAGGGCTTCACTGCGCCGGCCGCCTTGCATCATGAGCACGGCCATGCGTTGATTCAAATGGGGATTGGCCCCAAATTGGGTTTCGGCTCGTTGGTAACAGTCCAAGGCCCAATCATCGAGGTTGCGTTGTTCAAACAGGGCTCCCAAGTGCATCAAACGCGGATACTCTCCCTGGCTTTTATCGATCAGCAGTTGGGCTAAATCGGCTTCCTTTTGTTGGCCGTCTTCTTGCAGGCTCCAAATCCAACATTCTGCCACCATGGATTCGGTAGGGAATCCTTTTTTAGCTCGCTTTCTCAGGTATTTGAAGGCTTCCTCCAAATTGGGGATTTTAACCAAGCACTGCAGGTATTGCTCGTGCAAAAAGGCCGAGGCTTGTTCATCTTTAATGAGATCTTCGTATAGAAACAGGGCTTGTTGGTATTCGCCTCTGTCGTATAGGGCTTGAGCAATGGCTGCTTGGTCTTGGGCCTTTGCAAAGGAGGCCCAAATTCCCAAAATCAAAGCAAGGAGAAGCCTTTTGTTCATGCCATCCAATCAGAGGGTTCAATCTGCTTTTCGACCATTTGTCGGTACAGGCCGTTTTCGAGATTCATCAGTTCTGGGTGGCTGCCGATTTCTAAAATCTGGCCATGCCGCATCACCGCAATGCGGTCTGCGTGGCGCACAGTGCTGAGTCGATGGGCAATGACCAAGGCGGTTCGACCCTTCATGAGCTCAATCAGTGCTTTTTGAACCCAAGCCTCGCTTTCGGCATCCAAGGCACTGGTGGCCTCATCGAGGATCAACAATTGAGGGTTGCGAATGATGGCTCTGGCCAGAGCTACCCGCTGTTTTTGACCACCCGAAAGCAAAACCCCGCGATCTCCGACTAAGGTGTCATAACCATCTGCAAATGCGGTAATGAAATCGTGGGCATAGGCTTTTTGAGCGGCCTGTTCAATTTGCTCTTGGGTGGCATTTGGGTTGCCGTATCGTATGTTATCGCCAATGCTACCGGCGAATAGTACAACTTCTTGGGGCACGAAAGCCATGTGCTGGCGGTAGGTTTTCAAGGGTAAATCGTGTATGGAGGTATCTCCTAAAAGAATTTGGCCCGCTTGGGGTTCGTAAAATCGATACAGGAGCTGAGCCACGGTGCTCTTGCCTCCCCCCGAAGGACCTACCAAGGCCAGGGTTTCGCCGGGTTTCAGGGTCAAGTTGAATTCGCCCTTGAAAACCGCATTGTCAGGGCGACTGGGGTAAGCGAATTGCACGTTTTGAATGCGCAATTCTTGGTCAAATGGAGGGACTCGATCAGCGTTTGGCTCTGAAGAAAATTCGGTAGGGCTATCGATCAAATCCAATACCCGTTCAACCGATCCCAAAGTCTTTTGTATTTGCACGAACTGCTCGGCCATGCCGCCAATGGAACCACCTACAAATCCAGTTAGCAACATGAAATTAACCAATTCCCCAACACCCATCTCGCCGGCATGAACCATGGCTAAGCCTCGGTAAATGAGCCATACAATGCTGCCGAATAAACACAGAATGATGAAGCTTGAGAAGGCACCCCTCCAATACCCACGCCAAACGCTCTCCTTCATCAACTGCGTGCTGTTGGCGGTGTAGCGCTCTGATTCGAAGTCCTCGTTGCTGAAAGCTTTGACATTCACAATGCCGCTCAAAGCTTCTTCTGCGATGACATTGTTCGAGGCAGTGAAGTCTTGAACTTGACGGGAAATTTTGCGAATGAATCGCCCGAAAAACAAGGCGACTATGACTATAACTGGGAAGCTTCCCAGCATGAGCAAAGCCAGATCGGCGCTGGTCTTGAAAATCATGATCAGGCCTGCTACCATGATCAATATTTGGCGAATGAACATGGCCAAATTTGTGGTAAACGTATCTTGGATTTGGGCAATGTCAGCGCTGAAACGGCTGAGCAAATCACCGCGGTTGTGGCTGTGGTGAAAGGCCATATTTTGACCAATGACGCTGCGAAATAAATCACGGCGCAAGCCCAGGGTCATGCCTTCGGTTACCTTGACATAGATGGCCATGCGCCCAAAACTAAAAAGGGCTTGAACGGCAAAGAGAACTACAAACCAACGGGCAACGGTATACAGGGTTTCTAAATTCGGTGCGGTTTGAATGCCTTTGGGGTCATATACGAAAATGCCGTCGAGCATGTCGCCCAAGAACTTGGGGAATAAGACCGAAGAACCCGCTGAAATGGCTAGAAAGAAGGTTCCCAAGGCAAACAACCAGCGGTTGGCTGGCGACATGTACCGAAACAGACGGGTAGATTGGCGAAAACTCGCCCAGCTGAATTTGCTCTTGGGTAGGTCTCGTTCGAGTTGCTCGCGCCTTGACATGAGAACAAAGTTCCGCAATTTGGGGGATGTGGCCCCGATTGTTTGTTAAAGAATGGAAATGATTCGTTCGATTCTTGGGTCCTGCCTGCGTGATTTTTTCTATGCGCCTATTTGTTGCCAATGTTCCAGGGCCCTCGAAAGCCCGGTTTCTCCCTTGTGCTTGTCTTGCGAACTGCGGCTTCCTTATGCGTGCCGGACCTTTGGCCAGACCCACAATTTGCAGGCGCGATTGGCAGGTCGAACGCGTTTGGCTGCCTCGGGCTATTTTCTGGAATTTCGAAAAGGCTCGAGTGGGGCTCAATTGATTCATCAAATAAAATATGACACGGCTCTGAACCTGGCTCAGTATTGGGCACAAGTTTGGTCTCGAAGTCTAACGTTCGAAGGCATTTGGCAAAAAAGCATTTTGGTTTCGGTGCCTCCCAATCGCTGGAAATCGAGGTTGAGGGGTTACCACGCCGCTTGTGAATTGGCCGATTATTTGGGGGAGTATTTAGGCCTAGATGTAAATCATAACTTATTGAATAGAAAATGGATAACTCGATCTCAGACCCGCTTGGGACGGTCCGATCGCTGGGACAACTTACAGGGCGTTTACCGCTGGAGCGGAGCCCCCATTCCCGATACTCCCTTGATCTTGGTAGACGACGTGGTGACCACCGGTGCGACAGTTGAAGCTTGCCTGAAAATCTTGCAAAAGCAGACGGCCCAACCTCTAGGCTTGTTGAGCTTGGCCTATACGGTTTAAGCCCGATAAAAAACCGTATTTTTGAATCTACGAGTATTATGAAAAAGTTTGCCCTCGCCATTTTGGCTTTGTTGGCCGGTCAATTGACCGCTCAGATCAATCCTTTCGGTTTGGCTGGAATTTCCGTTCCCCAGTACATGGTGAGCGGAACGAGTAACCGCATTCCTGTGGTATTTCGCATGCGGGTTTTCGGTCTGCAGCCCAATACCCAGTATCAGTATGTGACCCGCGCCATCACTTCGGCTGATTTTGGTAGCACCACTTTGGTTTCTGGAGCGGGAAATGCCTTCTACTTCAATTCCAACGGGAACATCAAGTATTTGACCACTGCGGGTATCAACAGCAGCAACCAAAGTGACACCTTCACCACCGACATGTTTGGTGATTATGAGGGTTGGTTTGGCATTTCTCAAACGGGCAACTCGCGCTTCAATGCCGGTAGCCACATCTACCCCCATATTGTCGCCGTAAGCTTGAACAAACAAGACACCTTGCGGGCTTATTGCAGCGATTCCATTACCGTACTGGCTTTTGGATCTGGCAGTGGAGATTGTTCGGCCATTTGGGGCGAGAGCCAAGCAGCAGCCAAATCAGTAGTAGCCTTGTGGGACGATGCCAATGGTCCAATGAGCGGCCAGCGGCCTTTGGCCATGACCATGGTTGAATCGATGGGATTGACCAACTTCACCAGCCAAGCCTCATTTTACTCGAGCAACGTATCGGGTGTGAAAGGCAACTGGGGTACCATTTTCCCAAATAACTTGAGCAAAGGCATCAAGGCTGTTTCCAACTATTCTTTCAAAGACAACAAATTGGTTCATGCCAATACCGATGCTGACGGCATTTGGGGTCCCGATAAAATCAATACCGTTAATGCCAGCAATGGTTCTACCGCTGTTAAATTGAGCAACGATGCGGCGGCCCTGGTACCCACCAAAATCGAATTCTGGGCCCGTACCAGCAATACCGCCGAAGGCAAAACCAGCCACCAAATCTTCGTATCGCGCAAGTACTCGAATGACACGAATCAGTCGGTGCGCATCAGCTTGGTGGGTGGAACAGCAACGGCTAGCAAGGATTTTTCTATCAGCATGCCTCAAACCTTGGTCTTCAAGGCGGGTGCGGCTGTTCTTGATACCCTAACGCTAACTATTGACGATGACAACATTCAAGAAGGGGATGAAACCGTCGTTTTCCGTTTGGACCAGGCACAGAATTGCACCATTGGAACCGAGGTGGCCCACACCATCACCATCGCCGATAACGATACTGCTACCATTTCGGTTCAACCCCTGAGCATTGTCAAAGAAAATGCCGGTACTATTGGTGTATGGGTGAAATTCGACAAGCCTGTTTCCAAGGCTTCTAAACTGCAATTGATTGTCAAGCGCCAAGGTGACTCAACCTTGATTCCCGCTGAATTCAAGTTGGGTGCTAGCGAGCGCGACTCGATCTTTGACTTGGGAACTGAAAACGGTGCAGACAGCATCATGATTTTCGCTAAAATTTCTGATGACATCAAAGCCGACCCCAACGATACGGTGATCTTGGCTCTGCGTCAGCTCAGCGGCAACTGCTTAGTTTCATCTGACAGTTTGGCCACCTTGGTCATGTTGGATAATGACGGTCCTTCTTACATTCAGTTCGTAGACAATAAGATCACCGTAAACGAAACCGATGCCAGCTTCAAGGTGAAAATCAAGGTGATCAGCAAAACCGATGCTGGGGGAGACTTCACCTTGCGTTTGTTGCCCAACTTGAGCACGGCTAAAGAGGGTTCAGACTTTACATTCAACCCCACTTCTAAAATCATCAACATCAACAGCAATACGCCTGATGTCATTGAGATAACGGTTTCCATCAAAGACGACACCGAATACGAACCCAGCGAAACCATCAAGTTTGGTTTGGGCAAGCTGAGCAACGTAGTCATCACAACTCCTGATACTTTCTACGTAACCATGTTGAACGATGATATGCCCATGTACACCATAGGCCAAATCAATAACCAGAGCGGTGCCGCCATGACGGCTGATTCTTTGGGTGTTCGCTGCCGCGTTCGCGGTACCGTTCACAGCAGCAACATGCGCAGCGGCTCCATGAGCTTTACCATCGCCGATGCTACCGGTGGCATGGGTGTATACAGCACCAATTTCTTCGGGTACTCGCCACAAGTAGGTGACTCTGTCTTGATTCAGGGCAAAGTGGGTCAGTTCATGGGCTTGGTTCAAATGGACAACTTGGATACGGTTATTTTGATTGCCAACAACCGCAATTTGACCGCCAAAACCCAGGTGACTCAGGTTGATGAGAGCACCGAAAGCCAATTGGTTTGGTTCCGTCGGGTGAAGTTGGTAGACCCCAGCGAGTGGCCAACCACTGCCTTGGCTGCCAACAAATATGCCTATGTGCGCATCATGGGCACTACCGGTCGAATCGATACCTTGAACATCGATGCTGAAACCGATTTGGATGGCACAACCGCTCCCAGTGGCTACTTGAATATCACGGGTATTGGCATGCAGTTCGATGGTACCAACCCTTATAAGAGCAATTATGTTCTGACCCCACGCGGTTGGAGCGATATCGTCAGTGCTCCCCTGCCCACTGTCAATTTTGCCAATGGCGTAACGGCTACCATCACCGAATTGGCTGACTCTTTCCGCATGGATTTCAGCATCATCCCCGCTGATGAAAACTTCACATTTGACGTTGCAGTAGCTTCGGCCACTGCTGTTTCACCCACCGATTACAACTTCGCTACCCGCACCATCAACGTAGCCAAGAACAACAGCGTGTATACCATTCGTTGCAACATCAGCGATGACGATGTGTACGACGGCGATAAGCAGATTGTGTTTGCCATTCGCAACGTGCAAGGTCCTGCTGCCATTGGCGCTGACTCCTTGTTGACTTTGACCATTACCGACAACGAGGTGAACGCTGTATTGAGTCTTTCAGCCTTGGGTGCTCAACTGTTCCCCAATCCTGCTCAGGATCAGGTTACCTTGCGTTCTTCACAAGACATTGCTTCGGTTGAAGTATTGGATATGCAGGGTCGTTTGGTTTTGGGTATGGACGCGCGCGGAAGCCGCGAATTGAGCATCGATACCCGCAACTTGAACGGAGTGTATGTTGTTCGTATGACCACCAGCTCAGGTGCTGTGGCCAGCGAGCTATTGCAAGTGCGTCGTTAATCGACCTTATAACTAAGCCCTTTTTCTCCAGCCTCGACCGCCAGGTCGAGGCTTTCTTTTTGTGGGACTATGGGACAAGCATAGCCATCGGTGTAGAAGCAATAGGGGTAGTAGGCATAGTTGAAATCAATGTATCCTGATTCGGCATCTACTTCTACGTAGCGGCCTCCCTTGTAGGTCGCTTTTCCGTTGGTTTTATCATGGAACATGACAAACAGATCTGAACTGCCTTCTAGGCTGTAAGCCGTCAATCGGTACAATTGCCCACCCTTGTTGAAAGTCAAATCACCGGCGACAGTCATGGGTCTGCGGTTGCCTTTGCTGTCGTTTAGGGTGTCGATGCGATTGCTATTGCCTATCAACAGTTGAAAGGGCAAGCGGAAGGTAGAGTCAGGTTCGTAGTAATCCAGGCCCTTGTAGTAGGTTTGGGTAACCACAAAAGGACTGGCCTCGTGAAACCGATAAAAACTGTCTTGGCTTTTGCGATGGTCGCTTACCTGACGGTAGTACGGCGATAAATAATAGGGGTCTTGCGAGTGAAAGCGGCACGATTGGCTTCCCAGGCCTGTGATTAGGGCGGCTAGGATGAACCAGTGAAAGCGACAAGATTGGAATATCATGGCGAAGAATGTCGATGCAATTAAGAACAAGGGAAACCGCTTCATGGTTGCAAATTTGCGTATTTTCGCCAGACGTGAAGGCCGTTTTTCAATTTCTCCGCTATGCGGCAAAGCACAAGGGGCTGATTTTCTACAACTTCTTCTTCAATTTGTTGTACATCGTCTTTCACTTGATAAGCCTGTTGCTGATCATGCCCGTGCTGCGGTATCTTTTTGCTTCGGGGCAGCCTGAAAGCCCCAGTATATCAGTTACGGCGGGGGCTTGGTTTCAAGCCCAGTATCAATCGTTCTTGGCTTGGTTTTCGCAAATGGCCGCTGGTGAGCCTTATCAAGCTTTGGCTTACCTCGCCGGCGGGTTGGTAGCCGTCACTCTTTTGAAAAATGCCAGCCGCTTTTTGGCCATGAATTTCATGGTTTTGATACGAAATCGCAGCGTACAAGGCATGCGTGTTGGGGTTTATGAACAATGCTTGAATTTGCCTTTGGGCTTTTATACCAATGAAAGAAAAGGGGATTTGCTCTCTCGTATGAGCAATGACATGAAAGAGATCGAGTTTGCGCTGATGGTATCTTTGGAAGCTCTGTATTTCATGCCCTTGAATATCTTATTGTTTTTAGGGGCGTTGCTGATATTATCGGCAAAACTCACGGGTTACATATTGTTGTTTTTGCCCTTAACGGCGGGTATTGTAGGCTTGATTGGCCGCTCCTTGCGTAAGAAATCGCAGCGCAACCAAGCCTTGTTGGGCACGGTCATGAGTTCCTTTGAAGAGACCTTGGGTGGCATTCGCATCATCAAAGCATTCAGTTCTTCGGCCTTCTTTTTGAAGCGCTATCAAGAACAAGACGAAGCTTATACCCGAAACAACATCGGCGTGCAGCGCCGCTATGACCTGTCGTCGCCACTTTCAGAGACCATTGGAATTTCGGTATCAGCCTTATTGCTTTGGTTGGGTGGTTCCATGGTCTTCAAGGGCGAATTGAGCCCAGAGCTATTCTTAACCTATTTCGCCATTTTTGCCCAGCTGATTCCCCCCTTTAAGGGCTTTTCCAATGCCTTGTATGCCGCGCAAAAGGGTATGGCTTCCTTGGAACGCATTCAGGAGCTGGTGCAGGCAAAACCGGTACCCGGGCCCCGAGAGACCGGGCAGAAGCCCAACTTTCAATCAAGGTTGGAATTTCGCTCGATGGGATTCGCCTATGCCGAAGGCAAAGAGGTGCTCAGCGGCATTGATTTGAGCTTGCAAAAGGGACAAACCTTAGCCCTTGTGGGTCCATCTGGGGCGGGGAAAACCACCCTGACCGATGTGTTGGCTGGATTCTATCAACCCACCAGCGGTGAGATTCTGCTCGACGGCCAACCGGCTTCCAGTTGGAATGAGAACGATTGGCGCTTGATGCTGGCCATGGTTTCGCAAGAGAGCATTTTATTCAACGACAGCGTTCGTAACAACGTGGCACTGGGCAGGCCCGATATCCCCGAAGATGAATTGATAGCCGCCTTGAAAGCCGCCCATGCCTGGGATTTTGTTTCGGCTATGCCGGGTGCATTGGATGCCAACATTGGAGAAAGAGGTTCTCGCCTTTCAGGAGGGCAACGTCAACGATTAGCCATAGCCCGGGCATTGTTGCGAAATCCTGATTTGCTGATACTCGACGAAGCAACCAGTGCTCTGGACTCACAAAGTGAAAAAGCGGTACAGTTGGCTTTGAATGAGCTCATGAAAAACCGCACGTCAGTGGTTATCGCACACCGATTGAGCACGGTCCAGCATGCTGATTGCATTGCAGTCATGGACCAAGGTAAAATCGTTGAGCTTGGCACCCATAGCGAGCTGATGGCCAAACAAGGCTTGTATTACAACCTCATTCAGCTGCAGCAACTGGGCTAATTAATACTGAACCAAACCGTCTTCGTCGCCAGGAGTACCCTCTGTTGGAGTTTCTTCAGCAGAAGTGACCTGGTCTGTTGCTGTTGTTTCTTCTGACGCTGTTTCGCTAACCAAAGGCTCCACTTCTGAAGGCAATTCAGAGGCTTCGGTGGAATCAACTAACAATTCTGCTGGAGGATCGTAAGGTCTAACACCAATCAATCGCTCGATGTCTGCTTTGAAGATGATCTCTTTCTCGAGCAATTCTTTGGCTACGGTCTCAACTTGCTCCTTCTTCTCGGTCAAAAGTGCGAGGGTGCGGGCGTAAGCCTCGTTGATCAAGCGACGCACTTCCTCGTCAATCATTTGGGCGGTTACTTCGCTGTAGGGACGTTGGTAACCGTATTCTCCTTGGGGATCGTGGAAACTCACCTGGCCTACTTTTTCACTCATGCCATACATGGTGATCATGCTGTATGCCAATTTGGTGATGCGTTCCAAATCGTTTTGGGCTCCAGTAGAGATTTTTTCAAAGAAGATCTGCTCAGCTGCACGTCCTCCCAGGGTCATGCACATGGAATCCAACAATTGTTCGGTGCGGTAGAGATATTGCTCTTTGGGCAGGTATTGGGCATATCCCAAAGCAGCTACTCCGCGGGGAACGATGGAAACCTTCAGCAAAGGATCGGCATGCTCCAAGAACCAGCCGGCAATGGCGTGACCTGCCTCGTGGTAAGCCACGATGGATTTTTCTTCGGGGGAAATGATTTTGTTCTTTTTCTCCAAACCGCCAATCACGCGGTCGATGGCATCTTGAAAATCAGCCATGTCGACTTCTTCTTTGCCTTTTCTGGCAGCAATCAAAGCGGCCTCGTTGCAGACGTTGGCGATTTCAGCACCTGCAAAACCAGGAGTTTGGGCGGCCAATTTGTGGGCATCTACATCGGCGTTGAGCTTGGTGAGAGGAGTCAAATGCACCTTGAAAATATGCTCACGACCCACGATGTCAGGGCGGTCAACCGAAATCTGGCGGTCGAAACGACCGGGACGCAACAAGGCGCTGTCCAAAATCTCGGCGCGGTTGGTCGCGGCCATGATGATGACACCCGAATCGGTACCAAATCCGTCCATTTCGGCCAGCAATTGGTTCAAAGTATTTTCTCGCTCATCGTTCGAACCCTGATAGTTGTTCTTACCACGGGCTCGGCCAATGGCATCAATCTCGTCGATGAAAATGATGGCCGGTGATTTTTCTTTGGCCTGTTTGAACAAATCGCGCACCCGGCTGGCTCCAACTCCTACAAACATTTCGACAAAATCAGAACCGCTCAAGGAGAAGAAAGGAACCCCGGCCTCGCCGGCTACGGCTTTGGCCAAGAGCGTCTTACCCGTACCTGGAGGGCCTACCAAAAGCACGCCCTTGGGGATTTTGCCACCCAGGCTGGTGTATTTTTTGGGATGTTGAAGGAAGTCGACAACCTCCATGACTTCCTCTTTGGCTTCTTCCAAACCGGCTACGTCTTTGAACGTGACGTTTACTTTGGTGTCTTTGTCAAACAACTGGGCTCGAGCGCGTCCTATGGAGAAGATATTGCCCCCGCCACCGCCGGCACCGCCACCCATTCGACGAAAGAACATGTTGCTGATCAACAAGAAGATGGCAATGAAAAATACCCATTGGAATAGCTCTCCAAAAATGTCGCTGTGGCTTTCATAGGCAATCACCAAGTCGTTGGGTCCAAGGGCCGTTTCGCCCGCAGATTTCTTTTTGCTCAACTCTTTTTTGAGGTCTTCTACTTCTTGGTTGAAGTATCCTTTCTCTATCTCAAAGCTGAAATTAGGCTCAGTAGAGCCGAGCATGTCTTGGCTGGGTTTGTTCTTTTTATAGCGACTCTGTTGAGAAGCTTCGCGGGTCAAATAGACTTCGAGGTAGCGATCGTTGACCAAAACCATTTTCTTCACATCGCCCTGAATCACCATGTCCCGAACCTCGTTCCAATTGGAACTTTGACCGGCACTGCGCGGGAAAATGCTAATGGCTAGAAAGACCAAAAAGAGTATTCCGTAAATCCAGTAGGGGTTGAATCGAAAGCCGTTTCCGCTGGGTTTGGGGGAATTGGGTTGGGAGGAGTTATCCATGTGTACAGAGCCTAACAAATATTGAACCGCTGGGGTTCATTTTCTTCAAATCTACAACATAGGGGAAGATGCACTGCCACAAGGGCTGAAAAATCGATGGGACTGCAATTCTGTCAGTCTATTTGCGAAATTCCAACAGGGCTTGACCCACTCGGTAAGCATCTTCAAAGCTGTTGTACATGGGTACGGGTGCCATGCGAATCACATTGGGTTCACGCCAGTCAGCTACAATGCCCTTGGACTCCAAAAAGTCGAACAATGACTTTCCGTTTTCGTCGCTTAATAGTGAGAGTTGAGCACCTCGAGACTCCGGGGTGATGATGCTCAAGTGCAGATCGGGATTCTGCGACACAGCCTCTTGAATGACAAACTCCAAATAGGAGGTTAGCGCTTTGCTTTTGGAGCGAAGTTGGGCCATTCCAGCCTTGTGAAACAATTCTAAACTCGCCAAATGAACGGCCATGCCGAAGACAGGGGCATTGCTAAGTTGCCAACCCGCTGCACCTGGCTCTGGGATGTAGCCTCTTTTCATCAAGAAGCGCACGTCTTCTTTGTGGCC
>JAURGZ010000057.1 GCA_030833525.1 Bacteroidota bacterium
GATACATAAAGCAGGTCGTTGTCGCGGTACACCAATCGCACCACCTCCTGAACCACACCGGCTACCTCCATTTTTTCCAATCCCGCAAATCGACCAATGCCGTGATCGATGTGGGTAACAAAATCACCGGGCTTGAGGGACTTCAACTCCCTCAAGGTCAAAGATGTGCTTGAAGAAAATTTCTGCCGGCCCTTGGGTCGGTAGTATTTATCAAAGAGCTGGTGTTCGGTCATTAGGGCCATACCCAGATCAGAGTCGACAAAACCTGCACTCAATCCCATATATATGGGTTGAAACAAATCATAATTGGCCTCGTTCAACAAACTCGCCAAGCGTTCGATTTGCCTGTTGTTTTCGCTGAACACAAAGACTTGTGTACCCGCGTTTTGTTGTTCCTGCAGATAGGCTTTCAAACCCTCCATATTGCGGGAGAATAGGGGCTGCGGCTCTTGGTAAAAACGCAGCGAAGTCCAACCCGAAGGCCGTTCACCTCCCAAGGCAATCTGTATGCCTTCTTCAAACTGCCGCAACATGCTCATGGGGGGCTGCCAGATGGCGCTCGGGTGTTCGGGGATTTCTTCGTATTTGAGATCTTTAGCCGTTTGGTGAGCCTGCAAAGCTTTTTCCCAACCCTTTGCCAATCCCTCGATTTGCAAGTCCAAATCAAGCCCATACAACAAGGTATCAGGACCGAAGTAGTCCAAAATTGATGTTTTGCGCTCTACGGTTGTTTGCTTGGAAACATCTGGGACCAAAGAAAAGAAAGCGATTTCCTTGATCGATCGTTGATCATTTACATCGAAACTGCGAATGGATTCTATGATATCTCCATCGAGTTCCATTCGAAACGGATGCTCGTGAGCAAACGAAAACAAGTCTACTATGCCCCCTCGCCAAGAGAATTGACCAGGCTCAAATACAAAATCACAACGTTCGAAACCGCAATCCTGAAGGAATTCCAATAGGAAATCCATATCCAGACGCTGCCCTTTACTAATCTCAAAAGACTGCTGACCCAGCGATTCTTGGTCCACTACGTATTCGGCCAAAGCGCCCAAGTAGCTCACCAAAATGGGCGTATCAACTCTGCGCAAAGCGCTGAGCGTTTCTATGCGCTCTTGAACCGCCGTGGCATTTTCACGGCCGAGTTGAAAGGGCTTTAAAAATGATTCGGGCAGGAAATAGACCGGCTGCGGAGCCAATAAGTTCTCTAGATCGGCCTTGAAATACAAGGCTTCTTCCTTGTTGGGCATCAGCACCAGAACCGGGCTCGCATGGGCAGCAAATTGCGCCGCGACGGCCATGGCCCCTCCACTGCCGCACAGGCCCTGGAGGTGAATGGTTCGTTTGCCCGATTGCAAGTTTTGATTCAATTCTTTTGCTGAAACTGAATCAGCAAAGCGCAAAACCAAATCCCGCGTGTTCATGGATGGCGAATAGCGTTACCCTTTGCGGGCAATGGCTTTCAAAGCGGCTTCTACAATGTCAGGGGTGTCTAGGTGGTATTTCACCAGCAATTCCTCAGGTTTTCCACTTTCACCAAATGAGTCATTCACTGCCACATATTCTTGGGGTTTGGGCTCGGTTCGGGCCAACAATTGGGCAATGCTGTCGCCCAATCCTCCATGTCGCTGGTGCTCCTCGCAACTTACCACACAACCCGTTTTACGTGCCGATTTCAACACCGCTTCTTCATCGAGCGGCTTGATGGTGTGAATGTTGATGATTTCAGCTGAAATTCCCTTAGACGCCAGAATGTGACCCGCTTCAATGGCTTTCCAAACCAAGTGACCCGTAGCAAAAATGGAAACATCGGTTCCTTCGTTGAGCATAAGGGCTTTACCGATGATAAAGGGGGTGTCTTCTGAAATGAAAACAGGCCACTTGGGCCGTCCAAAACGAAGGTAAACGGGTCCATTCATGGCAGCCACGGCCATGGTCGCGGCTTTGGTTTGATTGTAGTCACAAGGGTTGATCACCGTCATGCCTGGCAGCATTTTCATCAAACCAATGTCTTCCAAAATCTGGTGGGTCGCCCCGTCTTCTCCCAAGGTTAGACCGGCATGCGAGGCTGCAATTTTCACATTTTTGTGGCTGTACGCTATGCTTTGACGAATCTGATCGTACACCCGACCCGTTGAAAAATTGGCGAAGGTTCCTGTAAAGGGAATTTTACCTCCCAAAGCCAAACCGGCGGCAACTCCCATCATGTTAGCCTCTGCAATACCGGCTTGGAAAAAGCGCTGGGGATAAGCATCTTGGAAGGCATTCATCATGAGTGAACCGGTCAAATCAGCGCAAAGAGCAACCACCTGGTCGTTGGCTTTTCCTGCTTCGAGCAATCCTGCTCCAAACCCGCTGCGGGTGTCTTTGTTGCCGAGTATTTCATAGTGTTTCATAGGGTTATAAGGCTATATTGGTATTGGTTCCCGATTGTATGGTGAAGAACTGCTGCTTGGAATACAGGGTTCGGGTTTCCCCTTTGAACCGATAAACCAATTTGTAGGTTCCTGGCTGCATGGGATACAGGGTCTTGCCCATGTTGCCCTGCAGGTCCATAACCCAAACCATTTGGTTGTTCTTCCATTCGAACACAGAACCGACTAAATCCCTCCCCAGGGTCAACTGCAATTGACCAGGGGCTGGCAGTTCAATGGTATAGGTTCGATTCGGTTTGACGGGTATGTTGCTGAAGTACAATCGGGGGGTCGTCAAAATTTCAAGGTCATAAGAACCGCTGATGTAGCGCTCTACCGTATTGACCATTTGCGCATTGATGGTGCGGGTGCTGTCGTGCTGACGAACAATGGCCTGCAAGCGCCCGTATTTGGAAATGCCCCCAATCTTGATTTCCAAGTCCCCTTGAGGAGTGCTCAAGGGCACGGTATTGTGTCGACCGGGAATGATTTCGACCGGCCCCACTTCTACTGGTGGCAAGGTGTGAGCCACCACGCGGTAGCGCAAAATGGGATCCAGATACAGGGTATCGGGCAGGTTTTTGCCGTTCATGGTGTGCACATAGGCGTCGAGCAAACGGCCGTTATCGGCATTATAAAGCGAAAGGGGAACATCGGTTTCCAGAGGCCGCTGTTCAGCATCCAACAGGTTGAATTGTACCGTGGTATTGTTCAGGGCCTGATTGATGATGACGCCTAAAATCTTTTGAAATTGTTCTGGACTCTCAGCATTGTAATAGCGACCCGCACAAGAATAAGCATTTCGAAATTCTTCGCTGTCGGTCCCTAATCCCACGATGAAAGGCCTGAGTATGATGCCTTTTTTCTGCAGAGCTTCGCTGACAGCACACGGGTCACCGCCACATTCTTCAATGCCATCGGTGATGATGACGATGATGTTGCGGGCCGTGGGATCTTCAGGAAAATCTTTCGCGGCTGCTAAAAGAGATTGGGTGATCGACGTGTAACCCAAGGGTTTGATCATGCCCAATCGCTGCAAAAACTTCTTGTGGTTGTATGGCTCAAACGGAACTTCCAGGCGCGTATCGTAACAATCGTGTTTTTCGTTGGGCTGAGTATGGCCGAAAACGCGCAAACCCACCTCCACATCGCCAACGGTTCTCAAGGTATCGACCACACGACCCATGAGGTGAACGGCTACGGCCCATCGATTGCTGTTGCCCATGGTGGCTAACATGGAGCCACTGCCGTCTAACAGAAAAAGGATTCGGGTCTTTTGACCGGGATACGCATTGGGCACTTGGGCTTGCACTCCTAATGCTAGGAGAGACAGAAAGAGCCACAAACTGCGTTTCACAGACATGTTAGTTTAATAATCTCCGTGTTCGCTTTCAGGAAGTTGAGCCAAGGCTTGAGCCAATTGCTCATCGTTGGGGGCCTTTCCGTGCCATGCATGGGTGCCCATCATAAAGTCAACCCCTTGGCCCATTTCGGTTTTCATGATGATGACGATGGGCTTACCCTGGCCCAATTTGGATTGTGCCGCGGGAATAACGGCATCGATGGAAACCCAGTCGTTGCCGTCCATCTCCAACACCTCCCAGCCAAACGCTTGGAATTTGCTCGTCCATTCATTCAGACCCATCACCTCTTGGGTGGAGCCATCAATTTGTTGTTGGTTGAAATCAACGGCAACGATCATGTTGTCAGCCTTGTTGTGCGCCGCGAACATAACCGCTTCCCAAACCTGACCTTCTTGCAATTCACCATCACCGGTCAAAACCCAGACCGTGCTAGAATCGCTGTCGAGCTTCTTTTGAAGCGCCGTTCCCGTGGCTACGCTCAAGCCTTGACCCAATGAACCAGAGGCAATGCGAACACCCTCCAACCCTTCATGGGTGGTGGGGTGACCTTGCAAGCGCGTGTTGATTTTGCGAAAAGTCGCCAACTCTGAAACGGGGAAGTATCCGCTGCGGGCAAGTACGCTGTAGTAAACAGGTGAAATGTGCCCATTGCTCAAAAAGAAGACATCTTGATTTTTACCCTGAATATCGAAAGGGCTCGCTTGGTGCTTCATGTAGCGAAAGAAGAGGGCGGTCAGATAATCAGCACAGCCCAATGAGCCACCGGGATGGCCAGAATTCACCGCATGGACCATGCGCACAATATCTCGACGCACTTGAGTTGCCAGCGTTTGCAGTTCAGCAGTTGACTTCATAAAGGAACAAAGTTACACCCGCCACAAGCCCTCTTTTGAACAAGTTTTTAACCCCTAGAGAAGCCGGTATTCAGCCTTGTAGAACCCCTGAATTTGTTGTATTTTTGCCGATTCGTATGCGCGGTTCGCTCTACTTGACTCTGACCCTGATTTCCCTGTTTGCCGCGGGGTGTTCAGATTATAACAAAATTTACAAGTCGAGCAACCCCACCATGAAGTACGGTTTGGCCATGCAACTCTACGAGGAGAAGGATTACAACAAGGCTCTTCCCCTGCTAGAACAATTGCGCGACTACTACAAAAACACCGACAGCATGGAGCTCATCTACTACCGCACAGCTTACGCCTATTACGGTTTGAAGGACTATAGCTATGCGTCGATGTTTTTCAAAGACTTCACCGAAAGCTTTACCCGCAGTCCTCGCTCCATCGAATGTGCCTACATGGCTCTTTATTGTGACGTGTTGGAAGTCAGCGACTATGATCTGGACCAAAGCCAAACCCTGAACATCATTGGAGCCCTTCAAACCTTCATCAACTATTACCCCAATTCGGAATACGTAGCCAAATGCAATGAGCACATTGACGATTTGCGGGGACGTCTCCAACAAAAAGAATACGAATGGGCCATTCAGTACTATCGAATGGAACAATACAAAGCCGCTGTTTACGCTTGCCGCAATGCCATTAAGCAGTACCCCGACATTCCCCAAAAGGAGGAATTGGAATTCATGGCACTTAAGGCACAGTATTTGTACGCAGATGGCTCGGTTGAAATCAAGCGCCTGGAACGCTTGGAAGAGGCCAAACTGGCGTGGGATGACTACTACTACGCCAATGGCAAAACGGGGTCTCATTACGACGAGGCTTTCGAATTGTACCAACGCATTCAAAAAGAAATTCAACAATTGAAATCCATACTATGATCAACGATCCCAATAGCGCCATCACCCGCGACCTTCGTCAGGTTGAGGCCGAAACCGAGAACGTGTATTTGAGCACCGTCATTATGTCTCGCCGTGCTGATCAAATTGCTGAAAAGCAAAAAGAGGAATTGCGCGGGCGTTTAGAGCCTTTTGTCAACGACATTGACAACCTCGAGGAGATCCAAGAGAACCGCGAACAAATCGAAATCTCATTGATGTACGAGCGCCAGCCAAAGCCCACTTTGCAAGCGACTCAGGAATTCATCGAAGCCAAAACTTACTGGAGGCTCCCCGATGCTCCAGCCACCGAAACTGGCGCTTAAGGGCCGAAACATTTTGGTAGGGATAAGCGGTGGAATCGCCGCTTACAAAATCCCTCAGCTCGTGCGCTTGCTGAAAGCCTCGGGTGCAAACGTACGGGTCATCACTACGGAGATGGCCCTTCGTTTTGTTACAGCCGAAACCCTGTCTGTGGTTTCAGAAAACCCTGTTTTAACCCCTTTTTTCGATCCCGAAGCCAAAACTTGGAACAACCACGTGGATTTGGGACTGTGGGCCGATGCCATGTTGATCGCTCCCTGCGGTGCCAACACCTTGTCTAAATTGGTTAACGGCCAATGCGACAATTTGCTCCTTACCGCATTTTTATCGGCTCGATGCCCAGTATGGATTGCGCCCGCCATGGATTTGGACATGTTTCAAAACCCCGCGGTTCAACAGAACCTCAAGGCTTTTCAAAACAACGGGGGTCATACCATCGAGCCCGAAGAAGGTCCCCTGGCTTCGGGCTTAGTAGGAAAAGGCCGTATGGCCGAACCCGAAACCTTGGCCGCCGTTTTGATCGATCACTTTTGCCCCAGCGATTCCCCATGGGTAGGCAAAACCGTACTCGTGACGGCCGGGCCCACCCATGAAGCCATCGATCCAGTGCGATTCATTGGCAATCGAAGCTCTGGATTAATGGGCATAGAATTGGCCGAACATCTGGCTCGATGTGGAGCCCAAGTTCATTTGGTATTGGGACCCACTCATTTGCAAGCCTCAAGCTGGGTGGAAACCCATCGGGTAGAATCAGCCTTGGACATGCTGGAAGCCTGCCAGCACTTGCAAGCCAGTTGCGACATGATCATCATGGCTGCCGCTGTCGCCGATTACCGCCCTGAAACAGCTTCGAAACAGAAGATTAAAAAATCAGAAGCTTCGCTGGAATTGCAGCTGATTCCCAACCCTGATATCTTGTCGCAGTTATCTCACCAACGATCCAAGGATCAATGCATCGTGGGCTTCGCTTTGGAAACCGAAAATGCCGAGGCCTACGGGCAGGCAAAACTGCACAAGAAAAAGCTCGACGCCATCGTTATCAATCAAGCAGGCCCCGAAACCGGTTTCGGGCACAGCACCAACAAGGTGATCCTTCTGCACGCCAACGGGCAGCGAATGGAATCTCCTTTAATGAACAAAAGTCAATTAGCCCCTCTCCTCATCGATACCTTAGCCGAATGGTTTTACGCATAACCCATACCCTGCTGTTTAGCGCTTTGTTGGCCTTGTCTATTCCCAAGGTTCAGGCCCAAGAATTTTTGGCATCGGTTCAAGTCAACGCAGCCAAAGAGAACATTGCCCAAAGCGACAAACAGGTGTTTCAGACCTTGCAAACCGAAGTGCAGCAGTTCATCAACAACAGGCGTTGGACCGAGGTTCAAGTTGCCCCAAATGAACGCATTCGCATTTCGCTGTTTTTCAACATTGAAAGCACCAACGAGCGCAATGAAATGAAAAGCAGCTTGCAGGTTCAAATCACCCGTCCTGTATACGGCAGCATGTACACCAGCACTTTGCTTTCCTTCACCGACGAAGATTGTTATTTCACCTACCGAGAATTTGACCCCCTCGATTACCAAGAAAATCAAAATTTGAACGACCTCACTTCCCTGATTGCCTTCTACTTGAATATCGCGCTGGGAGTCGAGTTTGATTCATACGGCGAGAATGCGGGCAAACCCTATTTTGCCAAAGCCCAAAATATCGTCAATACCATGGGTACCACCATTGGATGGATGCAAACCGACGGAAAAGGCATGCGAAACCGCTTTTACTTGGCTGAAAGTTTCAACAACCCCCGCTTCGCCCCCATTCACGAATTGTATTACAGCTATCACCGCGAGGGAATGGACCAGTTCCATGAAGACCCGGTTGCGGGCCGTGCGGCCATTAGCGAAAGCCTCAAAGCCCTGGAAGATTTCAATCGCTCAGTGCCCAACAGCATGATTCAGAAGGTTTTCTTTCAAACCAAGTGGCCCGAAATCGTCGAAATTTACAAAGGGGCAAACCCCGCTGAACAGGCTAGCATTCTGAAACTGCTTTCTTCCTTAGACCCGAGCAACACACAGCGCTACGAAAAAATACGGTCTTGATTTGGCACGGTGAGCATATTGGGCCCGAATTGGAGCGTCTTACACAGACCTGTCAAAAGCCCATTGCTTGGGTGAGCACTCAGCGCGTTTGGGCGCTGTACGGGGAAAGCCTTCTCAAACATGCTCCCGGTTCGGTTTTCTTTTTAGCTGACGGTGAAGAGGCAAAAAGCCTTACTGCCGCCGAAGCCCTTTGGAAATCGTGGGCCAAAGCAGGCCTGCATCGCGGCCATCTGGTCATCGCCTTTGGGGGCGGTGCCTTGCTCGATGCCGCCGGGTTCTGCGCATCCACTTACATGCGAGGCCTGGAATTCTGGTACATTCCCAGCAGCTTATTGGCCATGGTCGATGCCGCTGTAGGGGGTAAAACCGGTTTGAATCTGGGAACCTTAAAAAATTACATAGGCACTTTTCATTCGGCCCAACATGTTCTCATCTGCCCTGTTTTCTTGAAAAGCTTGGGCTCTGAAGAATTGCTCAGCGGATGGGGGGAAATACTCAAACACGCCTTGATTCAAGGAGAGCCCTTGTGGAGCCAAACCGCGCGTTGGCCTGCTTCTGAAGCTGAGTGGTCATCCCTACTGGCCCAAAACAGCAGCCTCAAACAACAAATCGTAGACAGCGACTTCAGGGAATCAGGCAAACGCAAAGTGCTCAATGCAGGTCATAGCGTGGGTCACGGTTTGGAATCCCTGTATCGCGAACTGGGGCAGTCCTTGCCACATGGAGTGGCCGTGGCGCATGGGCTGGCCATTGAAACCTTGGTAGCCTATCGCATGAACGTCATAAGCCGTGAACAGGGGCAAGCCATCACTACGCGAATCGATCAATTTTTTTCACGCCTGTCTTGGGATCACAGCCACACGCTGCGTTTGTTTTCACTATTGAATCAAGACAAGAAAAACGACTCCCAGGGTTGGCAGTTCAGCCTAGCTCGGCAAATAGGCGATGTGGGCTACAATGACCTGGTGAGCCCCAATACCTTGTCTTGGGCCCTTACCCAGTACCTGAACTTGCCCGGTTGATGAATATTTTGATTCAACAATCGCCCAAAACCAGCGCCGGACCCATTGAATGGAACCTTCCCGGCTCCAAAAGCCTATCGCACCGTTATCTCATTGCGCAATGCTTGTATGCACCGCAGCGCGAATTGCTGGGATTGTCAACCTGCGCCGATACCCTCTCCCTTCAAAACGCGATGGCCTCGCAAGACCGCGTTTATTTTGAAGACGGAGCAACCCCCTTGCGTTTCTACTTGGCCTTGGCGGCTGCCATGGGTTGGAAACGAAGCGTTGATGCCGGGCCGCGTCTGAAGGAGCGGCCTTTACAAGCCCTGCTACAAGCCTTGGGCTTAGAGCCAACAACCCCATTTCCACTTGCCCTTGAGAAGCGCTTGCTGCCCCGTGACTATTGGAATATCGACACCGAACAATCGAGTCAATTCCTCAGTGCCCTTCTGTTGGTCGCTCCTTACGTCCATGGGCCGGGTCAAGTTTGCCGATTTCATTATGCGCGGCAATTCGCTTCCAAACCCTACGCTGACATGACCCTCAAAGTCTTGGAATATGTGGGCGTGCAAGCCAACTTGCACGAAGAAGAATTGGAACTGTGTTGGAACCCACAGCCCACTGAACACAGCCCCATTGTCATTGAAGCCGATTGGAGCGCCTTTGCCTTTGCCTGCAACGCCTGCTTAACCGTACCCGGTCAGACCCTGGTACTTCCTGGCCTGAAGGATCAAAGCATTCAAGGAGATCAACAATCCCTGGCCATATACCAGCATCTCGGATTGGTCTTCCAACCGGGTGCCAGCGGCACCCTATCCCTTTGTTACCCTGCACCTGTTGCGGCAGCAGAAACTGAGTGGAATTTGGCTCAAATGCCCGACGCTGCACCGGCCATTGCCTGCGCATATGCTTTTACGGGGACCCCCGTTACATTGACCGGCTTGAGCAATTTGCGATTCAAAGAGAGCGATCGAATCCAGGCATTGATACAGA
>JAURGZ010000028.1 GCA_030833525.1 Bacteroidota bacterium
CGGTCAACGCAAAAACGCACAAAATCAACAACACTTGCCCATGGGATTTGACCTTCCAACGCTCTTGGAGACGGTTAAGAAAACTCACCTTGCAAAGGTAGGGCAAAGCGCAGACCTTTGCCCCATGCTAGGCCCCGGTTCCCTTCACCTCATTCCCCTTCCCATTGGGGAACATAGCTGGGCCCAATCCGATACTGCCTACCTCAAATCCACCTTGAGTGAGCTGCGCTTTTGGGTTGCAGAAAACGCCCGAACCCTGCGCCGCTTCCTATCTTCACTGAAGTTGGGAATTGATTTAGACGCTTTGGAAATTCTCGAGCTAAACCGCGACACCCAAGAAAAAGACCTTGTGCAATTTTTGGATCATTTTCGCACGAAAGGTCCTATTGGTTTGTGCTCAGAAGCCGGTCTCCCTTGCATAGCAGACCCGGGAAATCGTTTGGTGTTTTTGGCTCATCAGCGAAACATGCGCATCTGCCCGTATACCGGCCCCAGCAGCCTGCTGTTGGCACTTTCGGCTAGCGGGCTTGAAGGCCAACATTTCACCTTTCATGGTTATGCGCCTGTCAAAACCGAAGAATTGCACGAGCACTTCCAAGAGTTGAACCGCGACAAACACCGCCAGCACAGCCATTTGTACATCGAGGCACCTTACCGCAGCGACCGATTTCTGGAACTGGCCACCAAAGCGTTGGATGCAGATTGGCAGTTATGTGTAGCCAAAAACTTGCAATCGACAGAAGAGGAAATTCGCACCCAATCCCTGAGCCAATGGAAGAAACAACTGGGAACTTTGGGAAAAACCCCTTGTTTGTTCATTCTGGCTCCTCAAGCCGCTCGTTAATCTCATTCAAAGAGCACATGCAAAAGAAGGGCGATATTTCGTACTTTTGCCGCATCGTAAATCGCTTTCAATGAAAGACATTTTTGAAAAAATAGAATCGCGCATGGGCCCCTTGGGCATGTACGCAGATGACTCCCATGGTTACTACACCTTCCCAAAGTTGGAAGGCCCCATTGGTCCTCGCATGGTTTTTCGCGGCAAAACGCGCTTGAACTGGTCTTTAAACAACTACTTGGGCTTGGCCAACCACCCCGAAGTCATGAAGGCTGATGCCGATGCGGCTCAGCAGTTCGGAATGGCCTACCCCATGGGCGCTCGCATGATGAGTGGCAACTCCAATTACCACGAGCAGTTGGAGGAAGATTTGGCTTCCTTCATTGGCAAGCCCGATGTCATTTTGCTCAACTACGGCTACCAAGGTGTACTCAGCGCCATTGATGCCTTGGTCGATCGCCATGACATCATTGTATACGATGCTGAGTCTCACGCTTGCATCATCGATGGAGTTCGCTTGCACATGGGCAAACGTTTTGTTTACACGCACAACAACATGGAGAGCTTGGAGCAGCAGCTCAAGCGTGCCACTCGTTTGGCTGAACAAACCGGCGGTGCGATCCTGGTGATCACCGAAGGCGTTTTCGGCATGAGCGGTTCTCAAGGCAAGTTGGCCGAAATCGTAGCCATGAAAGAGCGCTACAATTTCCGTCTGTTTGTCGATGACGCCCACGGTTTTGGCACCATGGGTAAAACAGGAGCAGGCACCGGTGAAGAGCAAAACTGCATGGACGGCATCGATGTTTACTTCTCAACCTTTGCTAAATCTATGGCAGGCATTGGGGCCTTCATTGGTTCTACGCCTCAGGTCATCAAGTTCTTGCGTTACAACATGCGCTCTCAGATTTACGCCAAAGCGCTACCCATGCCTTTGGTTATTGGATCCATCAAGCGTTTGGAAATGATTCGCACCCGTCCTGAATTGAAAGACAATTTGTGGAAAATCGTCGACGCACTTCAAAACGGATTGCGCGAGTCTGGTTTTAACATTGGGGTAACCACCACTCCTGTAACCCCCGTGTTGTTGAACGGAACCATTCCTGAAGCCACTCACATGACCCACGATTTGCGCGAGAATTACAACATTTTCTGCAGCATTGTTGTGTATCCTGTTGTTCCCAAAGGGGTTATCATGCTTCGCTTGATTCCTACAGCGGTTCACAGCCTGGAAGATGTTCAAGAAACCATTACGGCCTTCAAAGCCATCAAAGGAAAATTGGACAGCGGGGAATACCGGCAGGAAAAATTGGCACAATTCCAGTAAATCGGAAGAAAGCCAGGAACTTTTTGGCCTTTTTCGCCAAGGATTTCCAACAGCATCGAGGCATTTTGCCTGTATGCTCAAAACCAAAATCCTTTCAAGACCAGCCCTTGGGCTGGTCTTTTCATTTGGCCTGCTCATTCTTCTGGCCATGACTTGGCCGCAGAGTTGGGAATGGAGAAAAATCGCGCCAGACAAGGCGTTGATGGATTCCTTATCTGCCACCCAGAGCCGTTACCCCGCATTCCCGAGAAAGCCGCACTTTCATCGAGGTTCATATCCAAACCGAAAGCACTCTGACCCAAACCACCCCTACCCAACCAAGGCCCCCAGGTTGCGCATTCCCGAAATCATTCGGCTTGACATCAACATGGCAGATTCTTTAGACTGGGTGCAAGTTCCCGGCATTGGAGCCAAAACCGCTCACCGCATTCTGCGTTATCGCAACCGCTTGCGGGGCTTCGTTCGCATAGAGCAGCTGTTAGAAGTGGCTTACTTCGACAGCAACCTCTTGGCATCAAATCGGGTTCAATTCACCTTAAGCCCAGACCATTTTCCAGGGCTTTATTGGGACAGCATTCAATCTACTCATGACCTGTACCACCCCTATTTATCGAGTCTGCAGCGCAAAAGCTTATTTCGCTACAAGGTCGAGCATCCGCGATTTCACCCCCTTACAGACCCCAAACCGCTGTGCATCGACTCTGCAACATGGCTTTCAATGGCTCCTTATTGGCGTTAAACAAACAATTGCAGCCCTTTGACTGAATGCAGACCCGTGCTCAAAGCGGCTTCGCTATCTTTGAAACATGCAGCCACATTTTCAAGAAAGTGAAAGCACACATATGGTGCGTCAAACGGTTCGCGATTTCGCCGAAAAACAAATACGCCCACATGTCATGGAATGGGATGAGGCTCAAACCTTCCCTCGCCCCTTGTTTCATCAGCTAGGAGAATTGGGGCTGATGGGCGTTCTGGTGCCTGAAGCCTATGGTGGTAGCGGGCTCGGCTATTTGGAATACGTAGCGGCCATCGAAGAACTGGCTCAAGTCTGCGGCTCCATTGGTTTGAGCATGGCCGCGCACAACAGTTTGTGTACCGGGCATATTTTGCAGTTTGGCAGCGAAGAGCAAAAAATGCGATGGCTCCCCAAATTGGCCAGTGGCGAACACCTAGGCGCCTGGGGCCTTACCGAAGCCAACACAGGCTCTGACGCCCTGCGCATGCAATGCGTAGCCAAACGCGAAGGCGATGATTGGGTCATCAACGGTGCCAAAAACTGGATCACCCATGGCATCAGCGGCGACATCGCTGTCGTACTCGCTCGAACGGGCGACCTCGGCGATTCCCATGGCATTAGCGCCTTTGTAGTCGAACGCGGGACACCTGGTTTTTCAGGAGGCAAAAAGGAAAACAAACTGGGAATGCGCGCCAGCGAAACCGCAGAAATGATATTTCAAGATTGCCGCATTCACGACAGCCAGCGACTTGGGGATGTTGGCGATGGCTTCATTCAAGCGATGAAAGTTTTGGATGGTGGCCGCATCAGCATCGCCGCCCTATCGTTGGGCATAGCCAAAGGCGCATACAAAGCCGCTGTTCAATACTCCAAAGAGCGGGAACAATTCGGGCAAGCCATTGCCAACTTTCAGGCTATCGCTTTCAAGCTTGCCGATATGGCCACCCGCATTGAAGCGGCTGAGTTGTTGACCCTACAAGCGGCAGACATGAAGAACCGCGGCAAGAAAATGACCAAGGAAAGCGCCATGGCCAAGTATTACGCCAGCGAAGCTTCAGTCTTCTGTTCCAATGAAGCTGTGCAAATTTTCGGCGGCTATGGTTACACCAAAGACTTCCCCGTAGAGAAATTCTACCGCGACTGCAAATTGTGCACGATTGGAGAGGGCACCTCAGAGATCCAAAAATTGGTGATTTCTCGTTCTGTTTTAA
Organism: Bacteroidota bacterium; assembly: GCA_030833525.1. Lineage (GTDB taxonomy): Bacteria > Bacteroidota > Bacteroidia > NS11-12g > UBA955 > JALRLA01. Next base: position 4,110 of record JAURGZ010000028.1, read on the forward strand.
ACGCCTAATTGCATTTTTACTGAACTATTTGCTATATTTGCGACCCCAAAAACAAAGAAAAACATGCTCGTAATCAACGTTAAAGAAAACGATTCGTTAGAAAAAGCACTCAAGAAGTTCAAGAAGAAGTTTGAAAAAACCGGTGTTGTGAAAGAACTGCGCAGCCGTCAAGCCTTCGAGAAACCCTGTGTAACGAAGCGTTTGCAACGCATCCGTGCTGCTTACAAACAGCAGATGCAGTCTCAGCACAACGAAGCATAAGGCATTCGCCGAACCTCATAGCGTCACCGCAGCCCTGCTGCGGTGACTTTTTTTTGCCCCTCAGGCCCAATCGACATTCTCCCCTATTTTTGAACCATGCGCCAGGGAATAGAAGCATTCATTCACTATTCTGCCCATAACCGGCGCCTGAGCCCTCACACCTGCAAAGCCTACCAAACCGACCTGGAGCAGTTTGCAGACTTTGCGACAGAGTTCGGGCTTGAAAATTGGGACGATTTGAATACCGCTGCGGTTCGGGCCTTCATGGCCCATTGCATGCAAGAAGGGATTACCCCTAGAAGCATTCATCGAAAAATTTCCAGCTTGCGTGCCTTGGTTCGATTTCGCCGCCAACAAGGTTTGTTAAAAAGCGACCCCTTGGCCCGCATACAATTGCCCAAAATGGCCAAGACTTTGGTTCAAGACATACCCGCCAACGATCTGTGGAACTTGTTTCAGCATTTCCCGTGGGAAGAACAGGAAGATGGGCTGCGCGACCGCGCATTGCTTCTCACCTTGTACACAACAGGCATGCGATTGAGCGAATTAATTGGCCTGAGCGTTAGCGACGTCGACTTTTCTCGCGCCAACCTATCTGTTTTGGGAAAGCGCAACAAAATGCGCTCATTGCCGCTTCACCCAGAGCTCAAAGAGGCCTTATGGCCTCTGTGCCAAGGCAGAGAGCCCAAAAGCCCCCTATTTTCATTGAGGGGAAGCCAACCATTGTACCCTGTATGGGTTTATCGCCGCGTGAATCATTATCTGCAAATGTTTTCAGATGCAGCCAAAACGAGCCCCCATGTGCTTCGCCACAGCTTTGCCACCCATATGCTCAACAACGGGGCCCAGCTACTCGCCATCAAGGATTTACTAGGTCACAGCGCACTGAGCGCCACCCAGGTTTACACCAAAAACAGCTTCGAAAAACTCAAGAACACGCACAAATTGCATCCGAGACGCTGATCGATATTGCGCTCATTTTCGTCTCACATGGAAAGCCTATGAGTTGTTTTATTGATTTTTATTTTAGAAATTGATGATGGAAGGCACCCCAAAAGTGCCTGTCGATCTCGCGCTTTCAAAGCCTCTTGAGGCTCTAAAAAGCAACGGAAAGGCGCATTATGTCTCACTTAAACCCCTTTAAAACCATGGAAATCTCCATTCAAAGCAGCCATGTAAAACCCAGTGACAGACTCGTGAAATTCGCCAAAATGCAAGTCAAGCATTTGAGCCAATTTTACAAAGATGCCATCTCCGCCACCATTTTTTTCAAACTCGAAAACGAGAAAGATGGAGACAACAAACACGTCGAAATTCGCTTGCACACGCCCAAGCACGATGTTTTTGCCAAAACCCGATCGAATCGCTTCGAAAAGGCATTGCGACTCAGCAATCTGGCCATTCGAAGGCAACTGCGAAAATTAAAAAAGGGGCACTAGCCCCTTTTTTTATGCTTCGTTCATGGTAGCCACTACCTTCAACTCAATGGCGATGGGTGTGGGCAGACAATTGATCTCCAAGGTTGTTCTGCATGGGGGATTTTCTCCAAAATACTCAGCCCACAGGCGGTTATAGGTAGGGAAGTCATCTTTCATGTTGGTCAAAAACACGGTGACATCCACGATGTTGTTCCAAGAACTACCCGAGGCCTCGACGATGTAACGAACGTTTTGAAATACGCTGCGGCATTGGGTTTCAATGTCGTAAGAGAGAATTTGACCCTGCTCATCCAACTCCACGCCGGGGATTTTCTTGGTTCCCTTTTCACGAGGCCCAACGCCAGATAAAAACAACAGATTTCCCACGCGCTTGGCATGCGGGTACAGTCCTACGGGCTCTGGGGCCTTGTCGCTATTCAAACTTTCGCTGCTCATGCAGCAAAGATAACCCCTTAGGCAGGAAGCGGGATACAGCTGTGTTTAAATTCAATGCCCATGGCTTTCCATTTGGGCAACAATCGCGAATACCACCATGCAGACATGGGCCTATGCAACCCAGGAGCCAGACCGGCTTCGCTCACGGCTATTTCTACAGCCATAGCCAGGGTTAGGCCCACCGTCTTGGCCATGGCCGTGCGAGCCGAGCTCTCTCCTTGCAATACCAAACTGGACAGATAGCGGTGGCTGTGCGTCTCCAATTGATGCACCATGATCACTTCATCGTGGTCTTCGGGGCCCAGCGCCCAAACGGGCATCAAAGCCGACAGCAAACATTCAGCTGGTATTCGACTTGGCAAAAGGCGTTGACCATCATCGAGACCCAAAACGGCTAGACGGGACTGAGTTTCAGCATCCAGCCCCAAATCAGCTAGCTGAGCACAACCTGTCGACAGCACAAAAGCCTGACCGTAGGTTTGAACATGGGCCGGCCAAGATTCGACATCGCTTACCCAACCCCATTGCACCAAGCGATTCCAAGCTGCGCAAAAGCCAGGACGCCTTAAGGTGCCGCGCAGAACGCGGTCAGCCTCTTGCAAGCCATAGGCATCAACATACGCCAAACTATCGCGATTGGGATAGGCCTCTAGCCAGGTCCCATCTTCCAGCACAAGTGGGCGAATTTCTTCAAAAACCTCTTGGGGGCCGCGGCGCTGCAACTGCCCGGCCTCGCGCCAAAGAGAATCTCCCCCTTGCCCGGCGCGCACCACGTTCATGGGGTTCCAGGTGAATTTATACTGCCAGGGATTGCCTTGGCAATCGGCCAATCGCACCAAACCGCCGCAATGGCTTTCAAATGACCGTACCCGTTCACCCCTCTGCCGCACTTCGTCTAATAAAGCCAGAGCTGAAGCGTGATCGATACCTGGATCCAAGCCCATTTCATTCAAGAAAAACAGCCCCGACCCCTCTATTTGATTGGCCAAGGCCCTCATCTCGGCACTCTCGTACGAGGCGGTCGCCAAATGAACCTTGAGACGTATGCAATGTTCAGCCACCTTGGCGTGCATGGTGGCTGGAAGCAAACTCAAAGCCCATTTACAGGATCCCAATATGGGCACCAAGAAGGTTGCGTCACTGGCATCACCTTGGACATAGCGAACCGCAGAATGCCGACCAAAACCCTGAAACAAGTGTTCAAAATCGCGATCGACTACCCAAACTTCTGCGCCGTACTGCGCGGCATGTTCGGCCCAGTATTCTATGGCGTATCCGGCGCTTTTTCCCGCACCAATGATCAACAAAACCCACGGTTTTTCCATGCTTACCAAAGGTAAGCGAATTAACGGCGTCGAGCCATTTCAAATACCAACAAGGCTGCGGCCACAGAGACATTGAGGCTATCGACCTGCCCGTTCATGGGAATCTGCACGTTTTGACCCTTGCCTTTCCAAAAAGGAGAAACCCCTTCGTGTTCGGTGCCTATGACTACCGCGCAGCCCGAGCCTAAATCGGCTTCCCAAAAACTCTGGGAATTTTCCATATAGGTGGAATAGAGCCTCAAACCCGCTGATTGAATGGCTTCCCAAACTTCGTCGTGAGGGGCTGACCAGAGGGGAACGGAAAATACTGCGCCCACTGAATTTCGAATCACCTGCGGATTGTAGCGGTCCACTCGAGGATCGCAGAGTATCACGGCCTCTATCCCGGCCGCATCGGCACTGCGCAAAATAGCTCCCAAATTGCCAGGTTTTTCAACCGATTCCACCACCAAGTAACAACCCTTTGGATTCAAGCTCAAAGGCAATTCGAGGGGTGTTCCCAAAACCGCCAGCGCCACCTGGCCTGACTTGCGAATGACCAATTGGTCAAACAAAGCCGGAGCCATAGCCGCGCAGTTGGGGAATTGTTCCTTGACCAGTGCCACCTCTGAAAAATCAGTCGATTGGATCCAGTGCAGGGGTTTGCAACCCGCTCTAATGGCACATTCGATCTCATGCAATCCTTCGACCAGCACGACCCCATCTTCTTTGCGCTTGCGGCTTTTCTCCAGCCACACACGGCACTGTTTAAACAGCTGATTTTGGGTACTGCTGATCGTCAACATGGAAGTCCTTATTCTGAGCTTAGCCAGTCTTGAGAAGCCGGTGTTTCCTTGCTGCGTGTCCACAAGGCGACTAGAAACAGAAACAGCCCGTTGAGCAGCACTTGCATGGGCCATCCCGCGATCAGTTCAACGGGATTGCCAGGCTCACTTTTCTCAATGGCCTGCATGATTTCATCTTTGCTTTTGTCGGGCATGGCCGAGCCAATGGCCTCAAAACCTTTGGCAGTATTTTCCAACATGATGCTTTTGGTTTGCTCACTCAAGCTCGTATCGACGGCATTGTATAGAAGCAATTCAGAAGTGACCGATAGGCCAATGGCCACAATGAGCACTACCAAACCGCTTAACAGCGCTTGAGCATAACGAAAGTGGGCACCCAGCATTCTTCGCTCGGTCACGCCCGCCCATATCACGCCCAACATCAGTAAACCAAAGGAGAAAAACTGATACGATGGCGCAAATCGAAGCTCCCAATGCTCCAAGGTATACAGCGTGAATTTGATCATGAAAATCACCGCACCGGTTAAAAACCCGTGGGTGAGCGCCGGGCGCTTCCACAGGTTCAGCCCTGTTTTTTCATCGCTCATCGCAAGCCTCCCTTCCATGTGCCGTTGCACAAGGTACCCAGAACTTGACCGGGAAGCACTTGACCTGCATAGGGCATATTGACAGCCGTTGAACCGTGTTCATGCAAACGAATGGCCGTCTCGCCGCTCACCTGAAACAGAGTCAAATCGGCGGGAGCACCTGGGGCCAACACCAGCGAAGGCAAGCCACAAAATGTTCGTGCCCCGCGGTGCAATCGCGATACCAAAGCATCTGCATCCATGCCAGGATTGGAGCGACTCAACAAGGACCAAACCAAGGGCAAGGTCGCTGCGCCAAAGGGGGAATAATCAAACTCCACCAAACTGGTTTCAGCATCTTCGGGATGGTGATTCGATATTACGGCATCCAAGGTACCATCTTGAAGCCCCTCCCACAGGGCCAAGCGATCGTCTTCGCTTCTCAGGGGAGGAAGCACCTTGAAATTCTCATCAAAACCGCTCATAGCGGTATCATTCTCTGCCAGGTTCATTACGGGAACAGAAGCCCAAATCGGCAACCCTTCTGCTTTGGCTTGGCGAATCAATTCAACCGATTCTCGGCAGCTAACACCCAAAATTCGGAGAGAAGCCCCCGTGTATCGAACCAATTCCAAATCGGCCTGCAATTCAACAAATTCGGCCATGGAGGGTATTCCTTTCAACCCCAAGCTGGCGTTAACGGTTCCTTCGTGCATTTTGGCCTCTCCCAACCAACCCGCCATGCAGGGATGCGACCACAGGCTCAATCCCAAAGAATGAGCGTATTGCATGGTTTTCAACCGCTGGGATAATTTGGGACTGGCCACAATGCCATCGGTAAAGGCTACAGCACCGGCTTGGCTCAGCATATGCAATTCGCTGAGCTCCTTGCCCTGACCTTTTTCAGAAACCATACCCAAGGGATGGACCTGACACAGGAGGGCGCGGCTGCGCTGCCCCACGCTTTCAAGGGTCTCAGGCAAATCAGCACTGGGATGGGTACCGCATAAGGAGAACAGATGGGTAAAACCACCTTGTTGGGCGGCCTCGCAAGCAGACGCCAATGACTCTTTCCAAGGCTCACCTGGATCCGGAATTCGGCTGTACGCATCTACCCAACCAGGGCTAACCCAAGCGCCTGACCCATCTATCTCTTCATCGGCCGGCTCTGATAGACTGGCCGAGATGTGGGTAATCGCCCCTGCTTCAACCCTGATATCGCAAATCTGCGCATGAAATGGGCTTTGGGGATCGGAAATGCGAACGTTCCGTATGTTAAGACTTCTGCTCATGGCGTTCCTTCAAAAATACAAAGACCGATTCGATTGCTAGGCACAAAAGCGCGAGAGCAAAAAACAGGGTGGTCCATCCTCCCCAATTGGAGACTTCAGCCGGAGCGTTCCAACTGGGCCATTCATCTACCTCCACACCTCGGGCATGCTCCTTTTCTCGGGCTTCGTTGACCGCAATCACCTGATGCACGTCTGCTTCAGCAGGGAATTGATACAAACCGGGCTCCCATGCGCGTTGGTTCATCGACAAGGCCCATTTACCGCCTTGTTTTCGCCACTCGGGATGCAATGTATCAAAGGGACTGAGCAAAGGCCACTCGGGATTTACCTGTTGGGAAAACAACCCCAATTCAAACGGCTGCGGGCTCCCTATGATCCCGTACAAGGGACCTTCTTTTAAAGCCAAAGACAAACAAGGCATTCCTAAAAATGCAACGGCCCAACTCGAACTCAAGAAGGCTTGATCTTCCCCTCCCAACCATGCATACACCGTACCCAAGCCCCATGTTTTCACCAACAACATGGGGGTGCCTGCATCGCTGTGCGCCACCACTTCCCAGTCTCGCAACGTTTCCTGAACGGGAACAAAAGGAATGCGAATGACCGGCCAGGCAGGGCTTTGATCAGGATTGGCCTGTTTAAAAGCCTCTTTCAAAAGTCGGTGCTCCAAACAAACAGCGGCCAGCGACTCTCCTTCTGTGGCTCCAGGGGCCCAATTGCTTTCGTTTTCAAAAAAAGCCTGAACCGCTGTATGGCCCAGTAGCACGATTCGCTTGCCCGATTCTACCCGGTTCAAATACCCGGCCCTTCGCTCAGCTGACAGCTTGGAGCCAGCAAAATACAGCACATCAAAAGCGGTGTCGTTTGGTGTTATAAAGGGCTGCGAAGCCACCCACCTGCGGGGAAATGAATGATCGCCCTCCATCCCTACCCGAATTTGGTTCTGAGCCCGATTGGCCACATACAAACGGTTATCGAATTGCCAAGCGTCATCTTCTAGGGAAAAATAGGCACCCTCTATGGGGAGGCTCCCTTTCCATTCTGCAGTTGCCCAAGAATCGCTTTGCTCGGTGTAGGCTAATTTCTGAAGGGGCAACTGCTGAGCATTGAACAATTGCACCTCGGGAAGATTCGACAAACCCTCGAATCCAACCCGAACCCGGTACACGGGTCCGTCGGCCGTGTATACCAACTGCACCGTATCCAAATAGGCATTGGACCCAAACGAAGGTCCTTTCATTCGCAACAATTGAACCTTGCCGCTGCTGGGTGGCGAGAAGCCATCGCTGATGTAATAGTAGCGCTGGGAAGCGTTAGCCTCTTGTTGGGCGTACAATTCGGTTTGAGACAGACTCCAACGCGGCCATTTGCGCTCAAACGAGCGCAATTCTCTGCGCGCTGCATCGCGGTTCCAATAAGCCAAACTCCATTGAGGGAAGCAAAATTGAACCTCAGACGGAGCCTGGCTCATCCACTTATCCAGAGACAAAAGCGCTCTGTCCCACCCGCCTGATTCCAACATACTGGGACTGGCATCTAGGACCACGGCGATTGGCTTAGAGGAGGAATCCTTTTGAGGACGGCTGGCTTGTAAAAAACCAAGCACCAGAAATAGCAGGGCTAAGGTGCGCAAAAGCAACAGGACCCAATGACGCAAGCGATCGGGATTCTGACCTGAGGCCAGCAAATGTTGCAACCGATGTACACCTGGGAAGTACAGCGTTTGGGTGCGTCTAAGCTGCAGCCAATGAATGATCAAAGGCAACAATACGAGCAAAAATGCCCAAGACCATGGATGCGTCAACAGCCCCATGACTTCGCTATAGAAATCGGCTTAAGAGGTGAACAATCCATTCAAATTCGCCTGAACTTGGTCCACGATTTTAGCGTAGTCCTCTTGGCGGTCTTGGAAATTCATGTCATCAACATTGATGATGATGAGATTGCCCTTGTAATCGCCAATCCAAGCTTCGTAACGCTCGTTCAATCGTTTCAAATAATCCAAACGAATGGCATCTTCGTATTCCCGGCCTCGCATTTGGATTTGGTCGACCAATTTGGGAATGCCCGCGCGCAAATAAATGAGCAAATCAGGCTCTTGAATCTGACCTGAAATCGCTTGAAACAATTGGCTGTAGTTTTCAAAATCGCGCGTGCTCATCAAACCCATGGCATGCAGGTTGGGAGCGAAAATATGAGCATCTTCGTATATGGTGCGGTCTTGAACAACCGTTTTAGACCCCTTACGAATGGCTTGAACGTGGCGCCAACGGGTCGTTAAAAAATAGACCTGCAAGTTGAAACTCCATCGCTGCATGTCCTCATAAAAATCAGAGATATAGGGATTGTCATCCATGTCTTCCAACTGCATATCCCAGTTGAAATCTTTGGCAAGCATATGGGTCAGCGTTGTTTTACCCGCCCCAATATTCCCTGCTACCGCAATGTGTTGAGCCATGTTGCAATTATACGCAGGTCTTGAAAAGCCGCGCAAATCTTGGGAAAACAAAAGTTTTACACAAAACCCAGAGCAGCCAAGCCCCACGTACCTTTGCAGCGTGAAAGCAGCGTCTCCCAAAGGCTCCCAATGGAAACTCTTCTTGCGCCTGCTGGAATTGGCCAAATTTCAGCGCAGCATGATGGTGCTGGCCTTGAGCTTGACCTTGCTACAAAGTGCCATGGCGGCTCTGCAACCCGTGCTGTACCAGTACGGCATAGACCGTATCATTCTCGCGGGCAAGTTTGACCAACTCGAATCTTTCAGCTTGGTCTTATTTGGCTGGCTGCTGGTGCAAGCCCTGTTGGGTTTTTCGAACTCGTACTTGGGGGAGCGCATTGGGCAATCGGTGATTTTAAAGCTGCGCCAATACGTGTACGAACACCTCACCCGCCTTCGCTTGTCTTTCTTCGATAAAACACCGGTAGGAACGGCTGTGACCCGAAGCATCAGCGACATTCAAACCATCACCGATTTATTCTCAGCAGGCGTAATCACGGTAGCCGGTGACTGTGTGCAAATCATTTTGATCTTGGTATGCATGTTCAGCATGAACACCCCGTTGACCTTGATCACCTTGTCGGTGATTCCCTTGCTTCTGCTGGCGGCCAATCAGTTTCGAAAAGGCATTCGAGATAGCTTTCAAGACGTGAGAAGCCAAGTCTCTAAATTAAACGCCTTTTTGCAGGAACGAATCACCGGCATGTCGGTGGTACAGTTGTTCAACCGAGAGAGCCAAGAAGCTAACAAGTTCGAGAGCATCAACGCCGATCACCGCGATGCCAACATTCGCAGCATTTTTTACTATGCCGTCTTTTTCCCCTTAGTCGATGCCTTGGTCGCCCTTTCCTTCGCCCTGATTGTCTGGTACGGGTCCATGGGCATGCTGCACCAAGAATTGGCCTTTGGTGAATTGATGGCATTCATCATGTTCATCAATTTGTTCTTTAGACCGGTGCGAGCCATCGCCGACCGATTCAACAACATCCAAATGGGCATCGTAGCTGCCGAGCGCATCTTCGAACTCATCGACAATCAAGCCTATGCAGAATCGCTAGAAGGCGAGTCTGTAAATCGATTGCAAGGAGCCATTCAGTTTGACGGGGTTTGGTTTGCCTACAAAGAGGAAAATTGGGTATTGAAAGACTTGTCTTTTGAAGTTGAGCCTGGTAAAACCTTGGCCTTGGTGGGTCATACAGGTTCGGGCAAAACCAGCATTGCCAATTTGGTGAGCCAGTTGTACGTGCATCAGAAAGGCCTGATCGCTTTAGATGGTCATCCCATCCAAGATCTCAATTTGAGCCAAGTGCGCAAACAAGTAGCCTTGGTGCTGCAAGATGTGTTTTTATTTTCGGGCTCCATCGAAGACAACATCAGGCTCAATGACCCGGACCTTCCCAGCCAAGCCATACGCGAAGCAGCCGAACGCATTGGGGCCTATTCTTTCATCGACCGCCTGCCCGGTGGCTTTGAATACAACGTCATGGAGCGAGGCTTGTCTCTGTCTTTGGGGCAGCGGCAATTGATTTCTTTCATTCGCGCCCTGGCCTTTGACCCGGCCATTTTGGTCTTAGATGAAGCCACCAGTTCGATCGATTCTGAAACTGAGCAATTGATTCAGAGGGCCATCGAAGCCCTGCTTCACAACCGCACGGCCATCATCATTGCCCACCGCTTGAGCACCATTAAGCATGCCGATCAAATTTTAGTTCTGGACCAAGGGCGAATTGTGGAAAGGGGCAACCACGAACAATTGATGGCTCATAAAGGAAGCTACAGCCAATTGTATGCCACCCAGATGACCGGTCATTGAGAATTTCTCGGCCACTCTTATTCCCTTACAGCCGCCATCGCTTCTCCTCGACGAGCATGGTCCATATGCAATGAACTTAGACTGCCCCCACGCACATTACGGCGTCTGACCAAGAACCGCCTGGAGCCATACATGCAGGCATAAGCAACCATAAAAAAGGGGGCCCTTTCTAGGGCCCCCTTCACACCAATTATGGAATTTGAGAATTAGGCTTCTTCTTCAGCGTAACGAGCGGCCATCAAGCGATCGTATTCTTCGCGTGAACCGGTCACCACATTCTGGAATCGACGCATACCGGTACCGGCAGGAATCAAGTGACCCACGATGACGTTTTCTTTCAAACCGCGCAGATCATCGATTTTACCGCTGATTGCTGCTTCGTTCAACACCTTGGTTGTCTCCTGGAAAGAAGCGGCGCTCATGAAGCTACGCGTACCCAAAGAGGCCTTGGTGATACCTTGCAAGATCGGAGAAGCCGTAGCAGGAACCGCATCGCGGTACTCTACCAACGCTTTGTCCTGACGACGCAAGGCTGAATTCTCCTGACGCAAATCTTTTAAGGAAACAATTTGTCCAGCATGCATGACGCTGCTTTCGCCGGAGTTGGTCACAAACTTCTTGTCCCAAATCCAGTCGTTTTCTTTGATCAACATCCACTTGTCAACGGCTTCATTTTCCAAGAAACGCGTATCACCGGGATCGTTGATTTCCATTTTCTGCATCATTTGACGAACAATGACTTCAATGTGCTTGTCGTTGATCTTTACACCCTGAAGGCGATATACTTCCTGAATTCCGTTCAATACATATCTCTGAACCGAAGCAGGACCTTCAATGCGCAAAATATCTTGAGGCGTGATGGCACCGTCAGACAAAGGCTGACCCGCGCGAACATAGTCACCGTCGTGAACCAAGATGTGCTTGGACAGAGGCACTTGGTAGTGCTTCACGTCCCCATCTTTAGAGGCCACGATGATTTCCTGGTTACCACGCTTGGAGATACCATAGCTTACCACACCGTCAATCTCGGCTACTACAGCGGGATTCGATGGGTTACGAGCTTCAAACAATTCCGTAACGCGGGGAAGACCACCGGTAATGTCACGGGTACGAGAGGCCGAACGAGGAATCTTAGCCAAGATGTCACCGGCTTTCACCTTTTGACTGTCTTTGGCAACCAAGATGGACTTCACAGGCATGTTGAAGACTTTGATCAACTCTTCTTTGCCGTCTTTGCCTACAACCTTGATCATAGGCACCTTGGTCTTATCCTTGCTCTCGGTGATCACATATTCGTACAAGCCGGTTTGGTCATCACCTTCTTCGCGCATGTTTACGCCCTCGATTATGTTTTCGTATTCAACTTTACCGTCGATGTCAGAAATGATCAGGGTGTTGAATGGATCCCAGGTACACAATACGTCACCCTTCTTCACTTTACCACCGTCTTTCACCATCAAATGAGCACCATAAGGCACGTTGTAAGTGGTGATGATGGTCTTAGACTTTGGATCCAATACTCGAACCTCACCGCTGCGACCCAATACGATGTCGGTTTTCACCGTTTCACCTTCATCGTTGGTTACCTCTTTGGTTACGGTACGAATGCCGTCGAATGCGATCAAACCCTCGTATTTGGTTTCCAAGGTATTTTCAGCCGCAATGTTCAATGCCGTACCACCGGTGTGGAAGGTACGAAGTGTCAACTGAGTTCCTGGTTCACCGATAGACTGTGCGGCGATTACACCCACAGCCTCACCAGCCTGAACCATGCGACCGCTGGCCAGATTTCGGCCATAGCACTTGGAACAAACTCCGCCTTGGGTTTCGCAGGTCAATACGGAACGAATTTCAACCTCTTCGACTCCTGCATCTTCGATGGCTTGTGAAATCTCTTCGGTCAATTCTTCACCGGCTACGGCCAAAACCGCGCCCGTGTCAGGATGCAAAACGTCATCAACAGCCGTTCGACCCAAAATACGCTCGTACAAGGATTCGGTTACCTCGTCATTGTTCAAAATGGGCTGCATGGTGATACCGCGCAGGGTACCGCAATCTTCTTCGACAATGACCACGTCTTGCGCAACGTCGTGCAAACGACGGGTCAAGTAACCTGCGTCTGCCGTTTTCAACGCTGTATCGGCCAAACCTTTACGAGCACCGTGGGTAGAAACGAAGTATTCCAATACGTTCAAACCTTCTTTGAAGTTTGAAATAATGGGGTTTTCAATCGTGTCGCCTGAACCGCCACCAATGTTCTTCTGAGGCTTCGCCATCAGACCACGCATACCGCCCAACTGACGAATCTGTTCTTTGGAACCACGAGCTCCAGAGTCCAGCATCATGAAGATGGGGTTAAAACCTTGGTCGTCTTTCTGCAAGCGATCGAACAGTACACGCGCCAACTGATTGTTCACGCGGGTCCACAAGTCGATGACTTGGTTGTAACGCTCGTTGTTGGTGATAAAGCCCATGTCTGCGTTCGCTTGAATTTCGCGAACCTCTTCCATAGCCTTGGCGATCATCTCGTCTTTTTCAACGGGAATCTCCACGTTGCTCAAGTTGAAGCTCAAACCGCCTTTGAAAGCGTATTGGAACCCGATGTCTTTGATGTCATCCAAGAACTGAGCCGCACGAGCTACACCTGAAATACGGATCACCTGAGTGATGATATCGCGCAAGTTTTTCTTCTTGAGCAATTCGTTCACGTATCCAACTTCGGTGGGAACCACTTGGTTGAAAATCACACGACCCACAGTGGTATCGATGACTTTGGTCATCAACTCGCCACCTTCCAAAACGGTCACTTTGCACTTGATGGGCGCGTGCAATTCCACGCGACCTTCGTTCAAGGCCACTTGAACCTCTTCAGAGCCGTAGAAAGTCAAACCCTCTCCTTTTACAGGATGGTCTTTGGTTCCTTTGCGTTCTTTGGTGATGTAGTACAGACCCAAGATCATGTCCTGAGAAGGAACGGTCACAGGGGCGCCGTTAGCGGGGTTCAAAATGTTGTGCGAAGCCAACATCAACATCTGAGCTTCGGCAACCGCTGCGTTTCCAAGAGGAACGTGAACAGCCATCTGGTCACCGTCAAAGTCAGCGTTGAAACCGCTGCATACCAAGGGGTGCAATTGAATGGCCTTCCCTTCAACCAACTTGGGCTGGAAGGCCTGAATACCCAAACGGTGCAGTGTTGGAGCACGGTTGAGCAATACAGGGTGACCTTTCAAAATATTTTCGAGGATATCCCAAATGACAGGATCCTTTTTCTCGACGATTTTCTTCGCTGTTTTGACCGTTTTGACAATGCCTCTTTCGATCAATTTGCGAATGATGAAGGGCTTGAACAATTCGGCAGCCATGTTCTTTGGCAAACCGCATTCGTTCAATTTCAAGGTAGGACCTACCACAATAACCGAACGGCCTGAGTAGTCTACACGTTTACCCAACAAGTTTTGACGGAAACGTCCCTGCTTACCCTTGAGCATATCGCTCAAAGACTTCAAAGGACGGTTGCCTTCGCTCTTCACAGCGCTTGCACGGCGGGTGTTGTCCAACAAGGAATCTACCGCTTCCTGCAACATGCGCTTTTCGTTGCGCAAAATCACTTCGGGAGCTTTGATTTCCACCAATCGCTTCAAACGGTTGTTGCGAATGATGACGCGGCGATACAGGTCGTTCAAATCAGAGGTAGCAAAGCGACCGCCTTCCAATGGCACCAATGGGCGCAATTCGGGAGGAATCACAGGCAACATCTTCATGATCATCCACTCAGGGCGATTTTCACCTGACTTCTGAGCCGAACGGAAACCTTCGATCACCTTCAAACGCTTCAGTGCTTCTTGCTTACGCTGCTGCGAAGTTTCGGTCGCAGCGGCAATGCGCAAATCGTAGCTCAGTTTGTCGAGGTCAACGCGCTGCAACAACATTTCGAGGGCTTCAGCACCCATCTTCGCGATGAACTTGTTGGGATCATTGTTTTCCAACATCTGGTTTTCACGGGGAAGTGAATCCAAGATGTCGAGGTATTCCTCTTCAGTCAACAAATCCAACTGATTGGCTGACTCAGCAATACCCGACTGAATGACCACATAGCGCTCATAGTAAATGACCATGTCCAACTTCTTGGTGGGGATACCCAACAAGTAGCCAATTTTGTTTGGCAAGGAACGGAAATACCAGATGTGCGCTACAGGCACTACCAAGTGAATGTGACCCATGCGCTCACGACGCACTTTTTTCTCAGTCACTTCTACACCGCAGCGATCGCAAACGATCCCTTTGTAACGGATGCGCTTGTACTTACCGCAATGGCATTCGTAATCCTTGATGGGACCGAAGATGCGTTCGCAAAACAAGCCACCCATTTCGGGTTTGTAGCTGCGATAGTTGATGGTTTCAGGTTTTACCACCTCACCGTAACTACGGCGCAAAATATTCTCAGGAGAAGCGAGCGAGATGCGAATCTTGCTGAAGTTGCTTCCGATTTTTTGTGTTTTTTTCTGGAGTTGCATTAGGTTCTTATCGCATTAATCCATGAACGTTACTTCCAAGCCCAAGCCACGGAGCTCGTGTAACAAAACGTTGAATGATTCAGGAGTTCCAACTTGGCTGATGTTGTCACCCTTAACGATGGCCTCGTATGCTTTAGCACGGCCTGCGATGTCGTCTGACTTGATGGTCAAGATCTCACGCAAGATGTTAGAGGCACCGAAGGCTTCCAACGCCCATACTTCCATCTCACCAAAACGCTGACCACCGAACTGAGCTTTACCACCCAGAGGCTGCTGCGTAATGAGCGAGTAAGGACCAATCGAACGAGCGTGCATCTTATCGTCAACCATGTGACCCAATTTCAGCATGTAGCTGACACCTACGGTCGTAGGTTGATCGAATTTCTCACCCGTCAAACCGTTGTTCAAACGAACCGACCCGTTCACAGGAATGCCTGCTTTGGAAGTGTATTCGTTGATCTCGTCCAAGGTAGCACCATCGAAAATGGGGGTGGCGAATTTGACACCCAAGGCTTTACCAGCCCAACCCAAAACGGTCTCATAAATCTGACCCAGGTTCATTCGAGAAGGTACACCCAAGGGGTTCAATACGATATCCATGGGAGTTCCATCGTCCAAGAAAGGCATGTCTTCTTCACGAACAATACGGGCTACAATACCCTTGTTACCGTGACGACCGGCCATCTTATCACCCACTTTCAACTTACGCTTGGTAGCCACGTATACTTTGGCCAACTGCAGAATACCGGTAGGCAATTCATCTCCTACGCTGATGGCGTAATGCTCGCGTTTGAAATTGGTTACTTTTTCATTGTGAACGTTGATGTAGTTGGTCAAGGCGCGAACCACAAGGTTGCTCTTTTCCTCATCAGCGGCCCAGTTGTGGTAGTTCAAGTTGCTGTAGTCCAGGGCCAACAAGTTCTTTTGAGTGAACTTGGTGCCTTTGGGAATCAACTCCTCGCTGTACATGTTGTACACACCTTGGCTGGTTTTACCTCCCACGATTTGGAACAACTTCTTCACCAATTCATCTTTGAGTTGATTCAACTCTTTTTGGTGCTCGTCTTCCAATTTCGCCAAACGGCTCTTATCGCTGCTGCGTGCGTTCTTGTCTTTTTTGGTCTTGCTGAACAGTTTTTTGCTGATCACAACACCGGTAGCACCTGGAGGCGCTTTCAAAGAAGCATCTTTCACATCGCCAGCCTTGTCACCAAAGATGGCTCGCAACAATTTCTCTTCAGGAGAAGGCTCGGTTTCACCTTTGGGGGTGATTTTACCGATCAAAATGTCACCTTCTTTAACCTCGGCACCCACGCGAATCAAACCTGAATCATCCAGATTCTTGGTCATCTCTTCGCTCACGTTGGGGATGTCGTTGGTCAATTCCTCTTCACCGCGTTTGGTGTCGCGAACTTCCAATTCGTATTCTGTGATGTAGATGGTGGTGAACCAATCTTCTTTCACCACTTTTTCAGAGATCACGATAGCATCCTCAAAGTTGTAACCCTGCCAAGGCATGTATGCCACTTGCAAGTTGCGGCCCAATGCGAGCTCGCCACCCTGGGTAGCATAACCTTCGCACAACACCTGGCCTTTGCTCACTTTATCGCCCTTGTTTACGATGGGGCGCAAGTTGATGCAAGAGTTTTGGTTGGTGCGACGGAATTTGATCAAACTGTAGGTTTTGACATCACCGGTGAAGCTTACCAAGTCGTCATCGCTGTTGTGGAAATAGCGAATGCGAATTTCGTTGGCGTCTACATAGTCAACCTCGCCATCGCCTTCAGCGTTGATCAAAGAGCGGCTATCACGAGCTACCTTTTCTTCCAAGCCCGTTCCCACGATGGGGGCCTCAGGACGAATCAAAGGAACAGCCTGACGCTGCATGTTTGATCCCATCAAAGCACGGTTCGCGTCATCGTGCTCCAAGAAAGGAATCATAGAAGCAGCGATGGATACGATTTGGTTAGGAGCTACGTCCATGAAGTCCAACTGAGTGGGCTCAACCAAGGGAAAGTCACCCTCTTTGCGGCTTTTCACCAAATCAGTCTTGAAGTTTCCAACCTTATCAAACTCGGCGTTTGCCTGAGCGATGGTTTTTCCATCTTCTTCCTCAGCGCTCAAGTAAATGATATCAGGTGTTACTTTACCTGAGTCGATTTTACGGTAAGGAGTTTCCAAGAATCCCATGGAATTGATCTTCGCGTGAACACACAGGGAAGAAATCAGACCAATGTTGGGACCTTCAGGAGTTTCGATGGTACACAAACGGCCATAATGGGTGTAGTGAACGTCGCGAACCTCAAAGCCCGCACGCTCACGGCTCAATCCACCAGGACCCAGGGCGCTCAAACGGCGCTTGTGCGTGATTTCAGCCAATGGATTGATTTGATCCAAGAACTGAGACAGCTGGTTGGTACCAAAGAACGAATTGATAACTGATGACAGGGTACGGGCGTTAACCAAATCTTGAGGAGTGAATACCTCGTTGTCGCGAATGTTCATTTTCTCGCGAATGGTACGGGCCATACGAGCCAATCCTACACCGAATTGGGCATACAATTGCTCACCCACTGTGCGCACACGACGGTTGCTCAAGTGGTCAATGTCGTCCAGAATTTCAGAGCCGTTCACCAACTCGATCAAGTACTTGATGATGGAAATGATATCGCCTTTGGTCAAGACCTTCATATCCATACCCTCATCCAAACCAAGTTTCTTGTTGATGCGGTAACGACCCACTTCACCCAAATCGTAACGCTTGTCTGAGAAGAACAAACGCTCAATGATACCACGAGCGGTTTCCTCATCTGGGGGATCTGCGTTACGCAATTGGCGATAAATTACCTCTAAGGCTTCTTTGCCATTGTTGGAGGTATCTTTTTGCAAGGTGTTGTAGATGACATCGTAATCCAAATCGCCATCGCCTTCGGTAGACAAGATGATGGTCTTAACATTGGCATCGATGATGACATCGATGTGGTCATCTTCCAATACGGTATCACGCTCCAAGATCACCTCGTTGCGCTCGATGCTCACTACCTCACCCGTATCTTCATCGACAAAATCCTCGATCCAAGTGCGAAGAACCCGAGCCGCCAATTTGCGACCCAACACGCGCTTCAAACCTGCTTTAGAGACCTTGATCTCTTCACTTAAACCAAATATATCGAGAATGTCTTTGTCGGTTTCATAACCAATAGCCCGAAGCAAAGTAGTTACGGGGAATTTCTTTTTACGGTCGATGTAAGCATACATCACGGAATTCACGTCGGTCGCAAATTCAATCCAAGAACCCTTGAAAGGAATGACACGGGCCGAGAACAGTTTGGTTCCGTTTGAGTGGAAACTCTGACCGAAGAATACACCGGGTGAACGGTGCAGTTGGCTTACAATGACACGCTCAGCACCGTTGATGATAAAGGTACCGTTGGGTGACATGTAAGGAAGGGTTCCCAAGTACACGTCTTGCACGATGGTTTCAAAGTCTTCGTGCTCAGGATCGTTGCAACTCAAACGAAGCTTTGCCTTCAAAGGCACTGCATAAGTCAAGCCGCGCTCGATGCATTCCTGAATCGTGTAGCGGGGAGGATCAACGAAGTAATCCAAAAACTCCAAATTGAAGATGTTGCGGGTATCGTTGATGGGGAAGTTCTCGCGGAATACCTTGAACAATCCCTCACCCTCGCGTTTGTCTGCAGGGGTCTCCAATTGGAAAAATTCCTGGAACGATTTCAACTGAACGTCCAAGAAATCTGGATACTCAATGGCATGCTGAACCTTGCCGAATGAGATCCTTTTATGTTGTGTTGTGCTCAAAATGCTTGTTAAATTAGGTTTGACAATGGTCTTGGGTTGTCAAACGCCCAAAAGGCCCACGGTTTCCCGGGGCCTTTGGCGTTAGTGATTAGGGGTCTTACTTA
>JAURGZ010000066.1 GCA_030833525.1 Bacteroidota bacterium
ATCGTTGTTCCCCTTTTGAGGCATGGAACAATGGGCGAATTCAACCCCGCGAAAATCACTCTCGCTCAATTTGTGGCGCTGAATCATGGTGCCCATGGCACCATCGATCACCAAGATGCGCTCACTCGCGGCTTGTTCCAGCTTGCTCATTCCACAAAGATAAACGTTCCCAGACCCAACCCAGCAGCAAATTGGCATAATCACCGCTGCTGATTTGGTTCTGTTCATTCAACCAACGCTCAGGACGCAAATCCAACTTGGAAGATGGGAAACCTTTCTCAGCATTGGCAAAAAATCGCAAGGGAGAAACAGGGTTTTTAGCCGCCGATTGCACGCGGGCCTTTGGCTGATCAAAAAAGACAGAAAAACAGTGCTGGGTAGAGGCTGCATCGTAAAACACAAAATCAGGCTCTCCCTGGTAAAGCGCCTGCACTTCTTTTCGTTGCAAAAATTCAGATGGCTCGCCGCTGAAAACGGCCGCCAAGCCCTTTTCGACCTCGCTTATCGAGGCGGCTGTGTCACGGGGTACATAGAGCACCATCGCTTTGTATTTATAGGCCAAGAAGACTTCACGCTGCGCCAATCGAACATACGAGTACTGAGACTTATCAATTACCGCTCCTGTGCGACCGGCTTGGTATTGCTTGGCCAAAAATTCAGCAAAACGAGCTTCAGAACTCAAAGACAGACCCCAAAACCAACCCGAGGGAGTAGCAAACACCAAGGCATCAGACATCAGGGCGATTCCTGGCTCTCCAGCATCGGCTAAACCCTTGAAGGCCGCCGAACTGCTGAGTTCACGAGACAAACTATCCAAAAAGGCCGGAGCCTTTTTCATACCGGGCAAAGATTCCAAGTGGTGCCGAGCTTGTCGAGTCTGCAAATGGGCAAACCATTGGGTTTGCTCAGGCATGATCAGCAGCAAGCGGCTGCGCGCATTGAAGTTGTACCACAAATACACTCCTACCGCCGCCGCGGTAATCAAGGATATTAGGATCAATCGAATGGCGATGCGCCGAAAACCGTCTGCAGGATTGCTCACGATGCAAAAAAACAAAAGGGCCACCAAACGGCGGCCCTTTTTCCTAGAATCTTCAATCTTTTAGTTGGGTTTCTTCTTGCAGCAAGGCTTGGTTTCAGAAGAACCTTGGCAAGCAGGAGTCGCTGCAGCTTCAGTGGCAGGAGCCTCTGTAGTTGAGGCTTCAGCCTGGGCATGACCCTGGCAAGTGCCAGAAGCAGCTTGAGCATGACCCTGGCAAGAAGCAGCTGCGGCAGGAGCTGCCGCTTCAGCAGAAGCCTGGGCATGACCCTGGCAAGAACCAGAGGCAGCTTGAGCATGACCTTGGCAAGAAGCAGGTGCAGCAGGAGCTGCCGCTTCAGCAGAAGCCTGGGCATGACCTTGGCAAGAACCAGAGGCAGCTTGAGCATGACCTTGGCAAGAAGCAGGTGCAGCAGGAGCTGCCGCTTCAGCAGAAGCCTGGGCATGACCTTGGCAAGAACCAGAGGCAGCCGCACTTGACTGACAGCAAGACTTCTTAGGAGCAGCAGCCGTTCCTTCGGCTTGTGCTTGACCCTGGCAAGCCGCTGTGGCATCACCACCCTTGCAACATTTTTTTGCAGGCACCTGCTCGACGGCTGGAGTAGCAACCACTTCAGCAGGAGCTTCCGTTTGGGCTTGGGCCGCTACCGCAAAACCCAGTCCCAATATCAAAGAAAAGAATAACTTTTTCATACGTTCTATTGCGAAGATACAGAATTCCATTTGGCAATCACCGTTTCTCCACCTGTCGTTTTCTGGCCCAGTGCTACGCAGATCTCGGTACCCAGGGGAAAAAACAAATCGATGCGGGACCCGAATTTGATGAATCCGTATTCAGAACCCGTGCGGGCGGCATGACCTTCTTTGGCATAGCAAACTATGCGTCGAGCCAGGGCCCCAGCAATTTGACGAAACAGCACTTGGCCATGGGTATTTTCAACCACCACCGTGGTGCGCTCATTTTCCGTACTGCTTTTGGGGTGCCAAGCCACCAAATACTGGCCCGGGTGGTAGCGCTCGTAAATGACCTTTCCCCAAGTCGGGTAGCGGTTTACGTGCACGTTCAAGGGCGACATAAAAATGCTCACCTGAAGGCGTTTGTCTTTGAAAAATTCGGGCTCTTCAACCTCTTCAATGACCACAACTTTGCCATCAGCAGGGGCAATGATCAGGTTTTCACCTTCGGGGGTATTTCGCCGCGGATGACGAAAAAACTGCACCACCAAGATGTACATAAGCAAGGACCAGCCCAGCACGATGTCGCTCACCCAACCGTCGCCTATCCACCAACGCAGACCTACATTGAGCCCCGCCAAAATCAACGTGGCTCCCAGAATAATCGCGAATCCCTCTCTGTGTAAACGCATCAGAAGGAACCTCTCAATTTCAAGGTGCTGGATACCTTCTCTACCGCTACAACATACGCAGCCATACGCATAGAGATTCCCTCCTTGTCGGCGCGCTGATACAAGTTATCAAAGGCCATTTTCATGGCGCGATCGGCACGGCGATTTACTCGCTCTTCTGTCCAATAGTAACCCAAGCGGTTTTGAACCCATTCAAAATAGGAAACCGTCACTCCTCCAGCATTGGCCAAAATATCGGGAACGACCAAGATTCCTTTTTCATTCAGGATATCGTCAGCACCAGCGGTAGTAGGGCCATTGGCACCTTCTACAATCAACTTAGCCTTGATGCGCGCGGCATTTTCGGGCGTGATCTGATCTTCCATAGCGGCAGGCACCAAAACGTCGCATTCCAGCTCCAATAAATCCTCATTGGAAATGCTTTGGCAGCCGGGGAAACCTTCCAAACTGCGGCTTTCGCTATTGGCTACGTATTCAATGGCCTTGGGAATATCAATGCCATCGGGATTGTGGTAACCACCAGAAATGTCACTGATAGCAATGATTTTCACACCCAATTGGGCAATCAACTTAGCGCTGATGCTACCTACGTTCCCAAAGCCCTGAACCACACAAGTGGCTTGGGTGGGATTGATACCCAATTTGGCCAAAGCGCTGCGGGTGGAAACCATCACACCGCGTCCAGTAGCCTCTACTCGACCCAAACTACCGCCCAGTACAAGTGGCTTACCGGTTACTACCGCATAAGAGTTGTGTCCTTGAATTTTGGAAAACTCATCTACGATCCAGGCCATTTCTTGGGCACTGGTACCCATATCAGGCGCTGGAATATCCTTATCGGGTCCAAATACATTGCGCATAGATAGCGTATAAGCACGCGTCAAACGCTCCAACTCCCCTTTGCTCATCGCCCGAGGATTGCACTTGATACCCCCTTTGGCTCCGCCGTAAGGAACGTTCACTACGGCACATTTCCAGGTCATCCAAGCGGCCAAGGCCTTTACTTCATCAAGGTTTACATCCATCGAATAGCGAATGCCACCTTTAGAGGGACCCAAATGCACAGAGTGCACCACTCGATAGGCCTCAAAGACTTGTATAGTCCCATCATCCATAGTAACGGGAATGTTAGCCATGACTACCTTGTCTGGGACACGCAATACATTGGCGAATTGGTCATCTAATCCGAGAATTTCAACAGCTTTATCTAAGCGTTTTCTCATGCTCTCCAGCGGATTGTATCGTGGAGTGCCACCGTTGTTTGAAACTGTCATAAAGACTTTCTAAAAGAGTTTGTAGGGAGCAAAATTAGGGGTTTGGCGCAGGGAACAAAGGGCTTTTTGACCGATAGCCCAAATTGTGTACAGAATTTCAGAATCTGCGGCTCAGCCAGCGCAGCACCAGCGGGCCCAATTTTTGGCCTTGACCCGACCAGTTGATGCGGGACCGAACTTGCAAAGAATTGAGAACCAACAAAACGGCAAATGCCAGATCCAAAGACCAGGTATAGTTCAGAACCGTCAAAGACAGCAGCAAAACCAGCAAGGCGACCCCATAAGAAAATGCCAAGGCCTTGAAGGCCCCGCGGGCGTGCAAATAATGACCCAGTGAAGAAGAGGCCGCCAAAAACAATATGGCCGGCATCAATTCCACGCAGCGGCTTTTGAGCTCGGCGAAATCAGGGCCGAAAACAAGGGCAAACCAGTCACGGGGCACGCACAAAAGCAGCAAACAGGCCATCACCGTAGCTGTTACCGAAATCCAGGTGTAGCGGCGAAGCAAACGCGCATGAAAGGAAACGCGATTGGAGCGCAGCACCCGGCTGTGCAACACCGAGCCAAAGCTATTGGCAAACAGCCAAAAGGCATCGGCCACCAACAAGGCATTGGCAAATACACCGGCCTCAGCCACATGACCCGATTGGTTCAGGGTCCAAATGGGCACACGGTACACCAAATACAAAAGCAAATGCCCCCCTTGGGCCCAAAAGCCCTCAGCCAACAAGCCTGGAGGCCAGGGGCTGGGTGGCCATGATGAACGCCAAATGTGGCGGGTGCGCCACAGCGATAGCAAAGCCACAAGCAAGGCCGAAACCGACAATACCTGAATGACTTGGCTCAAGCGGTGGTCGGCACAACAGTCTTCGTGACCGAGACCGAGGTAAATCAAAGCCCCAAAGCCTGCTAATTTGAGCAACTCCAACAGCCCTTGCAAGGCATTGCGTCGCTCGATCCACCCTTGAGATTGGTATAGGTTATACTGAATTGTCAAGTAAGCCAAGGTTACAAATTGCAAGAGAAACCAAAGCAAGGACCAATCAGCATTCAAACTCGGCAGCACGCCCATGAGCAAGACAGCAACCAGGATGGGCACGAATGCCACACGGGGCAAAATGGACGAGGGCTTGTATTGGGCCAACCAATTGGCCACCGCCGAGCCTGCCACAAATTCAACCAACATGAGGGCCAGTTGCATGTAAAACAAATACAAACCCAATTCCCCTCGCCCTTCGGCTCCTAAAAAGCGGGAAATGCAGACAATGCCCAGAGCCGCAATCCCAGCCTTGGCCAGCTGCCAGAAATAGGTTTTTATGGGACTCGCTTGGCTCAAGATGGGTCTAAGGTAGGGCGCTCAGTCAAAAAGTACGACAGGGAGGCGCAGCGAAATAACAGTCTAGCCGATTTTTCATTCTTGGGGTTTTTTACAAATTTTTCCCAATGCATTTTTCGCGTTTTCTGCGAAATCCAAGGATCTAAGACTGAACTGAACAAGGCTGGCTTCCATGCGGCCAGGCACTGAAGGGTCATCTCGCATTCGGGCACCGTAAATCCTTTTTTATCGACGCGAAATCGCAGCGCATGAGGAACGTAGGACTCGGCCACTTCGCGAAGGGCTCCTTTGGAATATCCTCTCCACCAACGGGCACTCAATTCAGGGCCCAGGGCCAAGGCTGCTTGGGCCAACTCGCGGTCATCGGCGAAGGGGTTTCGAGACTCCAAGGAAAAGGCCATGCCGTTTCGATCTTCGTATTTCAGCAACTGCCCCAAACGCAAACCAAAAAAGTCGGCGCGCATCATTTGACCAGGGCTTTGGCTCTGCACCCCGCTTTCCTGAAACCAAGATTTCAAGGCTTGCAGCAGCAAGCGCAGGGGCGAAAGTGGCCATTTGCGAAGGTTCTGGAGCATCGCCAGTGGCTCACGCAAGAGCGCCTGCCGGTAATAATGAGGATAGCCCCCAAAGAGTTCATCGGCTCCTTGACCGTTGAACAAAACCGCAATACCCTGCTGATGGACGCTGCGGCAGAGCGCCCAATGCGCCAGGTTGTTCCAAGCAACCGCCGGCCTATGGGTCGACTGTACGTAACGCAGCAAATCTTCTGCCGTTAAATCAGACACGGGTATGCTGTGCCATTCAACGCGGTTGTGTTGAGCCACCAAGCGCTGCCAGGCCGACTCATCACCATCCTTGCCTTCTGCATTCACTGAAAAAGCATGCAGGGGCGCTTCAGGACCCAGTATGGATCGCGCCATTCCCAGTATCAAAGCGCTGTCCAAGCCCCCACTCAGGGCAAAACCAATGGGCACATCGCTGCGCAGTCGCCGTCGCAAGGCCGATGACAAATGCGCTTCCAAGGCTTGAGAATGATGGATCTGAATCGCAGGGGATTCGCTTATGTGCCAGGCTGTAGAGGCCCCCATGGCCAAAGCCGTATCGGTCCAAGACCATTCCAGGCAATGCCCTGGGGCTAATTCCTGCACACCTTCCCACCAGGGACAAACATCGCTTTCCCCTCGCTGCAAAAAAGAGCGCACGGCCCGTTCACAGACGCGGGGATTTTCCAGATGACGCAGCAAAGGCCCTTCTTCGCTGCAAAAGGAAAGCAGTTGGTGACCATCGCCTACCCAATACAAAGGCTTAACCCCTGAAAAATCGCGAACGGCCCAGGCTTTTTGGGCATGAAGATCGACCAGTACAAAGGCGAAAAAACCATCCAAACGGGTCAGGCAAGCAGAACCATAAGCCTGCCACAGCTTCAACAGCAACTCGGTATCGGTACCGGTCTGCAAGGTCCAGCCTTCTGCTTCGGCCAATTCGAGATAATTGTAAATTTCACCGTTGTAGGAAATCCAATAGCGTGCGTCGTCACTGGACATGGGCTGATTGCCGGCTGGGCCCAAGCCCAAAATGCTCAAGCGCCGGTGCAAAAGCAGGTGACGCTGGTCCCAAATTTGCCAACCTTGGGCATCGGGCCCTCGGTGATGCAGGGCCTCAGATACCGAGACGGCCTCTTTTTCCAGACTGCTGGCCTCGATGGGCAAGGCACGAAACGCCGCATAAATCCCGCACATTAGAGGCCATACCCCCTTTCCAATGCGGCGGCGACGGCCGCAGGGCCGTAGCGCGCTACCGCGCGCTGGGCGCGGCTTCGCCGCGCCGCCGCCCCCTCTCCTTTATACAATGTCCAAGCTTGTTCGAAAGCTCGGGTCAAGGCCGCTTGATCCGCTACGGGCAGCAACAAACCCTCTTCGGGGGTTGGCAGCATTTCGGGAATGGCTCCTACCGAAGTAGACAGGACCGGCACCCCCGAACAAAGGGCCTCTGATATAACACAGGGCGCATTTTCGCTGAAACTAAACAGCACCAAGGCCAAAGCCTGGCGCATGTGAACCGCCACTTCGGCTTGGGGACAGGCCCCTATGAATTGAACCGATTCAGCCAGCCCCTGAGACTGAGCCCAACCGAGAATTTCAGAAGAATCGGCCCCCAGCATGCAAAGTTGAGCCTCGGGTTGGGCGGTTCGAAAAGCAGAAAAAGCTCGCAGAATGCCCTTGGGGTTTTTGCGCTCATCCATTCCCGATACATGCAAAAAGACGGCAACCCCTTCCCTCTCATGGGGATAGAACAGGCCCTGATTGACCACATTCGGAAGGGCCAACATGGGTTTTTGCCTGCCAAAATATCGCTGCATATCGCCGTGCAAGGCTTGGGAAATCGACAGGTGCAGATCTACCCGTTTCCACAATTGAGCTTGAGCCCGTCGAAACCACCAGGCCCGCTTTTCAATGGCGTCGCTGGCTTGACCATCGTAAATGGCCCAATGTTCGGTTAAGAAAAGCGGCACTGTTTTGCCGTGTAAAAAACGCGCCAGGGGAGCGGCCGTTTTATCGGGCGCGTGAACATGCACCCCATCAGGTTGATGCTCTCGATACGCCTTTTCCAAAATGGCCAACACTGTCTTTTGGTAGGCATTCGCATTCCAAAACCGAGCCCAAGCCCCTCCTTTTTTCTGCCTCACGGGATGCCATTCCAACACCCAATGTTCGGGCTGATTCAGCGGTTCAGGACGAGGTTCGCCTTCCATCCATAAAGGAAAATGAAAGAGCCGAATCTCTGCCACCTCTGCTGCGAGTTCAGCATGGCGCGCAATGAAATCACCCGCCAAAAAATGCTGCCGAGAAGGGAACCATCCGGCTACCCACCACAGTGATTTTTTTGGCTTGCTCATACGGCAAATGTAGGGTCAAAATGGAGCATCGAAAATTGTTGCACAACCTGAGGGAAGCTATTATCTTTGCACTCCACAAAAACGGCGGTTATAGCTCAGTTGGTTAGAGCATCAGCTTGTGGCGCTGAGGGTCGCCGGTTCGAGCCCGGTTAATCGCCCCAAAAAGCAGCAGAAATGCTGTTTTGTTTATGCCTTGATTTTCTACCCTGTCCGAACGAAAAAAGGCGTGAATTCGTCACCGAAAATCACGCCTTTATGGTCTACAATCCCCTATTGGAAGGG